>JBFMFD010000081.1:0-11824 GCA_040752255.1 Armatimonadota bacterium | reverse complement strand
ATACATGCAACTCGAGATCGTCACGCCGGGCAGTACGCCCATGCCGCTCACCCGCGTCAGCAAGCTCCCGCTGGGGCTGCCGCCGACGCCAGGAGAGGGTGAAGTCTGGGTCGGGCTCCAGACCTACAACAACCCGGCGCGTCCGAACGGCGCAGTCCAGGTGATTGACGCCTCGTCCTGGGCATCGCAGCTCATCCGAAACGTCGGGAACAACCCGCACAACGGCTGGCTTGGCACCGCTCTTGACCAGTCAAACACGCTGCGCAACGTGGCTGTTTGGACCAACTGGCACGACGTAACCGCGACCGTCATTGACGCGGACACAAAGACGGTCCTCGGCGACCTCGCGGTTGGCGCCGCGAACGCCCACGTCATGACCGCCCCCGACGCGGACGGGCCGGATCGTTGGTTCGTCACCGTAATGGGCAGCAACAAGGTGCAGGAACTCGACCCCATACGGATGCTGCAGTTGCCCGAGCCGGACTTGCCCGCGATCTCGCAAAGCGACGGCGAGAGCGGAAGACCTGCGTTCTCGCCCCACGGCCTCTGGTTCTTCGACGACGGCGAGCACTTCGTCGCCGCTAACACGCTCGACGGCAAGGTGTCCCTCTCCTCGATCAGCGAACCGTGGAGCGGACCACAAGGGCGATCCGGTATTGGTCGCGAGGTCGCGCAGGAGGAAACCGGAGGCACCGCTCCCCTGGCAGCCTCGGTCTTCAGCGTCGGCGATCCGAACGCGATGCAGTACATAGCGTACGCGAACAACGCCGGCACCAGTGACATCAGTGTCTTCTCCGCAAACGTAGCGCCGGGCCGGAAGTCCCTGCAGCGAATAGCGATCCCCCCGCCGCTCGGCAACGCCGCGGGGAATCTCGCTTTGAAGGACTTCACCACACTGCCCGTTCGCTGGGCGCACATGCCGATTCAGGGCGTCGTGTCTCCTTCCGACGCGACCGCTCACGGAAGGTACCTCGTTGTCTGCAATAAGGCGTCCATGAACATTAGCGTCGTCGCGCTCAACGACGCAGGCGGCCCCATCGGCATCTACACGTTTCCGGCGGGGCTCGGAGCACACGGCGTCTCGTTCGGTCGCAAGCGTGGTGGCAGCGACGGTTCGATCGCGTACTACGCTTACGTAACGAACACATTTGAGAACTACGTGTCCGTTTACGACTTGGGGTTGTTGGATAGCCTCATCCGGCTTGAGAGGATAGGCCTCTCGCCGCCGGCCTTCCGACCGGGTGGAGCGACCGAGGCGGTCCTGCTGGAAGGGTACGCAGCGTCCGTCCTTCTCGGAAAACCCAAGGGGTACGCCCCGATTACCTTGTTCTCGCCCGATGCGAGGGGGCTGGTTCACGTTGGAGACGTTCCGCTAAAGCGCTCGCCGGTTCCCTCGCCCAGGGCGTACCTCAAGGAGCACGTGTACGTGGACCTTCCCGGAGTCGGGCCGACCATGCTGGATTTGGACCTGAAGGTGGATACGGGTGCGATGGGCACCGTCTGCCGCCCCGTCGCGCCGCCCCGGGGCAAGTAGCTCGGTCGCCCGCCTCTGGAGGCGGAACCAGCGGCATTCCCGTGCACTCCCAACCCAATCTCAGATGGGATACGTCTATAATTCGAGACCAGAGGGAGACACAAGATGACGCTCGCGACTGTCCTGCTCCTATCGCTCGTCGCGCAGGGAACGCCTAGCGCGGACCTGAGCGCCGACAGCCGCCTCGCGGCGGACGTGCGGCTGACCGCGCCTGCCAGGACGCTCGAAGAGGTCTGCCGCGAACTCAGCCAAGCCACAGGCATCCGCATCGCCGTCGCTGAAGACGTAAAGGAGACGCTCGTTGTTGTCAGTTGGCGGGGTGCATCGGCCCGCTCGTTGATGGAGCGATTAGCGAGCCTCTTCGAGTGGAGTTGGACCAAGGAAGGCGAGGGCTACCGCCTCGTGCGCACCGGTGAAGCGGAACGCCGCGAAAAGGCAGAGTACGACAACGACGTGTTGACTCCGCTCAAGGCGCTGCAGGCATCTCTCGACAAGGCAATCGCCGATGCGGCGCACCCGTTGACCGAGGAGGAATCAGCACGCATAACGGAACTGGAGCGCGCCCTCGGCACGCCGCCGCCTGCCGGAGCCACCATCACGATCGAAGACTTGGAGATGAGGCAGCGGATGCTCGAAGAGCTGATGCGGCTGAACGGACGGGCCGCGCCAGCCAACCTGATGGCGGACATCGCCTTTCGCGACATGACCGACGAGCAGCTGCTGGCAGCCGCCCGTGGCCGGCGCGTCGTCCTTGCCACTTCGCCCACAGTCGCGCAGCATCGCCTGAGCGACCGGGCGATTCGACTCGCCGAGCGCGTAGTTCGAGATGCGGCGGAAGCAGACCCAAGCGGCAGAGAGCCGTTTCGAGCGGCTGACGTAGAGACGGTCACCGTCGCTTTCTCGCCCGTCTCGCCCACGTCGGCCGTTTTGCCCCGCTGGGTCATCCGCGTCCGACTTCGCGACGGTCGCGTGGCGAGGACGTTTCGTGGCGAGTTGCGTGGCGCGATGCCCAACCTTGACGCTCGGCCAATCGGCGCGTCTGCCGACGCCGCGCTGCTCACCGCCTCCGCGCCCGAGCCGGCCATGCTCACGCGCATCCTCAGGGCGCAGCTGCCGCTGGACGAGCCAAACGAGCCGGTGGCGCGCGCGCTGATCTCGATCGCCGACGCCGCGGGCAGAAACCTTGTCGGAGAGCTTGCGGACACGATGGGCACCCGTTCGCCGTGGGCGGAGCCGGGAGGCAGCACTTGCGGTGAGGCGCTCGACATCCTCTGTCGCCTGGTGCGTGCGGAGTGGAAGATCGAAGAAGGCGTCATAACCGTCCGCCCCTCGCCCTATCGGATGCTCTACCGTGCGAGAACGATTCGCCGCTCCGTGGTGCGCCAGGCGGTTGGCCCGATGAAGGAGAAGTGGGGTCTCACACTAGACGAACTCGCCCGCATCGCTTCGCTGATGACGGACGATGAGTGGCACGATGCGCTCGTCACCACGCTGCGCGCGTCCGGCGTCGTTGTGTCGGCATCGTTCAGCTCCTATGAACGCCTTTACCTGCTGCGTGCCTGGAGCGCGCTCGGTTCCGCATCGAGGGCGCGGCTTCTCGCCGGCCAGCCGATCTCCATCGGCTCGATGGGGCCCGAGGCAGCGCGCGAGTTGTGGCGCCACGCCCTCGTTCTGGGAGATGAGGTGCCTTACTTCACCGTTGCGACTCTCACGCCGACTGCTCGCGAGCAGTTGGGAAACGCGCTCAACACCATGAATCAGCAGTCATCTGTGGAGCCGACTGAGGCGTATGCCACCGGCCTGCCCCGCTCGGCTGAGTTCGTGCTCGTTCACGTCCGAGAGCCGGCAGTCGGATACCGGCATGGCGTGGCGGGAATGACCGCATCCACGGTGGTTACTGCATACCAGGCCGGCCTGCGCGCCAGCGTGGCGGGGCAAACCGGCCGGCCGGATGCTGGACCGGGAAACGAGCTTGTGCCGGCGGTCTCGGACGCGTACGTTTTCGGCATTCTGACGGGAGACACGACCATCATCACCGCACTGGAGTTGGGCACCATCCTGCCCGGCGCGAAGCCGGTTCCACAAGAGCAGCTGCCCGCCGAGATCCTCGGGCCGTTTCGCCAGGGCAGAGGTGGAGGTGGCGGACCGTGAACGCTTGTAGCGACACCTTGTGCGGTGGTTCCTCGGGAGTGCCCACGAGGAAGGTGGGCGAATGACCCCGATTGTGTTCTTTGTCCTCGCGACTCCTGCCCTCCAGGCCCCTGCAGACTTGGCTGCGGATACGCGGCTCCACACCCCCATTCAGATCGTTGCGCCGAGCGTTACGCTGGAGGAACTTGTGACAGAGGTGTCGGCAAAGGCGAACGTTCCGATCAAAGTTGCGCAAGACATTCAGAACACATTGGTCGTTGTTCGGTGGAAAGGCGACACCCAGGGGCTCATGCAGACGCTCGCAGAGTACTTCGACTGGACATGGACGCAAGAGGGCGCAGGGTATCGCCTAGTCCGAACGGAGCAACAGCAGCAAGCCGAAGAGGAACAGTGGCGGCGGGAACGCGTGGCTGTTCCGGACCTCGTACGCAGACTGTTCGAGGACGAGCTAAAGAAGGCAAGCGAGCCGCTCACCGAAGCGGATCTCGCGAGGGCGCGAGAGATTCAACGCGCGATGCAGGCGATCAGAACGAAGCCACAGCCCGACTGGATGGCGCATCAGCAACTTGTTGACGAACTCAACGCCCTGCTCCTGCGAACCAATCACCTCCGGAATCTCGCGCTGCTTGCAGTCGTGGAGGCATCAGAGGATGCGCTGCTGCAAATGGCGAGCGGGCGTAGTGTGGTCTTCGCCGACCGACCCAATCCGCGCCAGTTCCCCCTTGGCCCAAAGGCACGCGCCCTAGCGCAGACGATGGTTCGCGAGTATTCCGAGCTATCGAAACTGCCGCAAGATCAACGAGGTGAGTTCGCCGATCGCGTCCTACCTCTCCTACCCAATCCGTTCAGTGAGTCGGACGTCAAGCAGGTTGTCGTGCGCGTGAACATTGTCGCGGTTTTTCCCAACCTGTCGTTTCCATCGTTGGCGACAACTACAATCGTCTCGAAAGATGACCGGAGCCTCGTCTCCCACCACATGGGCGTACCCAACGAAATTCGAGGGCTTTCCTTTTCCCCTAAGTCTGAACCTATGCTTCGTGCTCTCTCGGCTCCCGTCAGCCGCGCGGAGACTCGCACGGCCATCGAGGCGAGCGAAGCCGAAAGGAGAACGGAGCCGTGCGCGACGTTCGGTCATCTGCTGGTGTTTCTTGCAGACAAGTCCTCAAGAAACCTCGTCGCCGAGGCATCGGACGCGTATGTCAATAGTCAGCTGTTCGACCGCTTCAGCGGTGAAACGGTCGGCGAGCTGATGCTCGATGTGGCGAAGGTCTTCAGGCTCGAAGTTGAGGACGACAAGAGGACGCTGCTCGTTCGCCAGGCTGTTGCGCCGATGTGGGCGCGAAGGATGACGATGCCCCGGCGGATCCTACGCCCACTCCTGCAGGAAGTCGAACCTCAGTGGGGCGTTGCCATAGACCGGCTGTCGGCGATCGCCGAAAGGCTAACGGATGAGCAACTCGCGCACTGGCATGTTCCCTTTGGCGTCGCACTCGGTTTGAGCGTCTCTCCGACCCTCACTCGGGCGAGCGCGAGGAGCCACATCCGGTTTTGGGCCAGTCTGCCGCCGACGACGAGGCAACACCTGCTGGCAGGCGGCACGGTCACCTACGGGGAGCTGCCACTGCAAGCCCGAAGCCACCTGCTGTCCATCGCCGATGACCAGTCCGGTGGGCTCGATCCGTTTGTTGCCACCGCGGCACTCCCGCCCCCGGTGCGGGGCGCATGGGAGGATGTACTCAACGCCGGGATGCGTGCCGCCCTGTTGGAGCGCCGCGTCATGGACACGACCGTCCGCTACCCACGGGACCTCCCTTACGACACCGAGATCCGGGTTGTCCGGACGGAAATACCCGCGATCGGGCACGAGCGAAGTTACGAGAATGTGACATGGAAGGAGGTGAGGCCGGCTTGGATAGCCGGAGGGCAGGACGCCCGCCCCGAGGGAGCGAGGATTCCTGACGAAGGCTTGTACGTCGGCGTAGCGGAAGTCCAGGTGCTCGGCATCCTGCTGCCTGATGGCATGGCTTTGCTCAGCGAGGTGACCGGCACCCATCTGACCGAGAACGCCCGTCCCTTGCGGCGGGACGAGCTGCCTGAGGCGGTTCGCCGGGCGATCGAAGAAGGGCGGCAGCAGGCTCGAGGCGGCGGGGGTTGACAACGCCGCCAAAACGGGTATGCTGTAGTCCCGTGAAGACGCGGGCAATACCGCTCCATGACCCGAATTCCGCAGGGACGCCGGAAGGACTCGGCGTCCCTGTCTCTTTGGGCCGGCGCACACGGAAGCCCCAAGCGTCCCTTCATCACTCAACACCATCAATCACAGGAGGCTAACAGACACACGACCATGAGCAGCACGGTAACAAACGACTCGACAGGAATGAGCCCGAAGGACGCCATCCAGTTCGCGCAAGAGCACGACGCGGTCATGGTGGACTTCCGCTTCACCGACTTGCCCGGAACCTGGCAGCACTTCTCCATGCCCATCGCGATGCTGACCGAAGACCTGTTCATCGAGGGCATCGGCTTCGACGGCTCCAGTATCCGGGGCTTTCAGACCATCAACGAATCCGACATGCTCCTCGTGCCGGATTCCTCGACCATCTTCATGGACCCGTTCACCGAGATGCCGACCGCGGTGCTCGTGTGCAACGTTGAAGACCCTCTCACGCGCGAGCCGTACACCCGGGACGCGCGCTACGTCGCGCAGAAGGCGGAGCAGTACCTTAGGCAAACCGGGATCGCCGACACGGCGTTCTTCGGGCCCGAGGCGGAGTTCTTCCTCTTTGACCACGTTGAGTACCGCTCCGAGGGGCACGCGGCGGGCTATCGCCTCGACAGTCAAGAGGGCGCATGGAACTCTGCGAAGAGCGGCGAGGGCAACCTCGGCTACACCCTGAGGCCGAAGGGCGGCTACTTCCCTTGCCCGCCCAGCGACCGCTTGCAAGACGTACGCACGGAGATGGTGATGAACCTGATGAACGCGGGCGTCGAGGTGGAAGTTCACCACCACGAGGTCGGCGGCGCGGGGCAGTGTGAGATTGACATCCGCTTCGACGAACTGGTTCGGGTGGCGGATAAGCTTCAAAAATACAAGTACATCATCAAGAATACCGCCTTCGAGTTCAACATGACCGCGACGTTCATGCCCAAGCCGCTCTTCGGAGACAACGGCAGCGGCATGCACGTCCACAGCAGCCTGTGGAAGAACGGCGAGAACCTGATGTACGACGAAGCGGGTTACGCCGGGCTGAGCGACGCGGCAAGGTGGTACGTCGGCGGCTTGCTTCAGCACGCAGCCGCGCTGCTCGCCTTCACCAACCCGACCACGAATAGCTATCGCCGGCTCGTTCCGGGCTACGAGGCGCCGATCAACCTGGTATACAGCCAGCGGAACCGGTCGGCGTGCATCCGCGTTCCGATGTACAGCAAGAGCGCGAAGTCGAAGCGCGTCGAGTTCCGCGCGCCCGACCCGTCGTGCAACCCGTACCTCGCGTTCGCGGCGATTCTCATGGCGGGACTGGACGGAATCGAGAACCGTATCGAGCCGCCGGATCCGATTGACAAGGACCTCTACGACCTTCCGCCGCTCGAGCGGAAGAACATCGCGCAAACGCCTCACACGCTCGAGAGCGCGCTGAACGCCCTCGCCGACGACCACGAGTGGCTCTTGAAGGGAGACGTGTTCACGCGCGACCTCATCGAGTACTACGTTGACTACAAGATGAAGAACGAGGTGGAGGCGGTGCTCCTTCGCCCGCACCCGCACGAGTTCTATCTCTACTTCGACATCTAACCGTCTAACCGGTGTGGGGCGCTTCGCATCGGGGCGCCCCACACCCAACGAACATGATCCTTCTCATCGCTGTCGCGCTCCTTGAACTGCCGACTTGGGACGAAGTCTCCCAAGCCAAGCACGCCGCCTATCGCACCCTCGGCGACTACTTCGAGACCTGGTCGGTGCGCATCCTCGACGAGGAGGGCGAGGAGTCATTCCTCTTTGATCGCTACATCGCGGGCGCGAAGTACCGCATCTCCTTGCGAAGAGGCACTACGTTCGTCCTCGAGTCGGGATACGACGGTACGCGGCAATGGATGGCTCTGCACGACGCGCGAGCGTTTTCCGTTCGCGAGGGCCCGAACGAGACCTTCACCCGCAAGTGGCAGCCTGCCGCCGCGGACACCGTTGCCAAGAACTCGTTCCGATTCAACTTCACGGACGGCTATGACATCACCTTCCTGTCGAATCCGCCGCTCGCTGTCGTTTCGGATGAAGTGGACGGCGAGATGCGCAAGGTTCGCTCCCAAGCCAAGCGCGCCGACACAGGTGCGACCGTAACGCTGACCGAGTGGTTCCGAAAAGACAAGTGGATACTCGCTCGCTTCGATGTCGAGATTGTGGACGGTGAACGCGAGCTGTCGCGCATCGAGGGGCGGGTTGTGAATCACTCCTTCGAGGCGAAGAACCCGGACACGCGCTTCAACCTTCCGCAGGCTGTCCAGGAGGGGTATCGCCGCGTCGCCTGGTCAGACATCGGCGGTTGAGCTTCAGAAGCGAAGCTGGTAGTCAACCCGAATGTCCCAGCGATTCCAGAGCTTCTCGCTCTCGGGTCGTCCATCTTCCCAAGCGATGTTGCCGATGAGGAGCGAGAGCGTCTGGTTCGGCCCCGGCTTCTGGTCGAACGCGAGCTGATAGAGGTGTCGAGTCTTGCGCTTTCCGCGTCGGTCGTCCTGATCCATGCCGTAGGTGAGGCGGAGCGGGCTGCCGGAGGCGGCGAATAGGGTCACCTCCGCCGTCGAGCGCCGGGCGAGGTCCTTCTTCGCGAGGTCCATCAGCTCGCTGTAAGCAAACTTCAATCCGGTCGAGGGGTTCATCGCCCACTCAAGGGCATAAGTTCGCGCGCGCGTGGGTTGGATGACAGATCCGAACGGCGCGTCCTTCTTCTCCTTCTCGGGGAACGTATCCGTCGTCATGGAGAGCTTGAGACCGTCGTTCATCCGGTAACTGATGTCGTAGTCGCGAATGATGAGCGACTCGCCGCCCGGCATCGCGCGGCTCTTGTACAGCAGGCTCGCCTGGAATGGAGCCTTGCCCGTCGGATCGAGGATCCACTTGTACGAGCGGTCGTAGGCGCGCATCTGGTTCGGCAGCATGATCTGGTCGTAGGCGATCTCGAAGCGGGTGCCGAACGCCGTCGCGCCGAGCGACGCAAGCTTCTTCTCCCTCTGCCAAAGTGAGCGGTCGGTCTGGCTATCGTAGCCAAACGCCAACTGCACGTCGCGCAGGAAACCGACTTGGAACGGCTTGGTGTTGCTGATGTGAAAATTTCCGAGCGCCGTGGTGCGCTGGTCGTCAATCCGCTTCTCGTCGTACTGTCCGCCGCCCTTGAAGCCGCCGAATTCGCCCTCGCTCATTTCGTAGCGGTAGTTGCGCTTGCCGCCGCCCTGTGAGTTCAACTCGCGGTGGAACGTGTATCCAAGCTTGACTCCATTGCCGAGGTCATAGGACACGCCGTAGTCGAGGAACCGCTGCGTGTTCTTCGCGTCGTCGCGGTCCACGTGCACATCCTTGACGTTGACCCCGAATCGAGGCGTCAACTGCCATGCCGCGCCGTAGGCTTGAATGTCCTCGTAGCCGCCGTCGCTGAATCGGGTACGGAACTGCTCGGTGCTGACCTTGAGGTTCTTGCTCAGCTGATTCTCGTATCGAACGCCGTGCGTCTCCCGGTCGGGCCGATCGTTGTCCGAGCCTTTGAACGACTCCGCCTCGCTCACGAAGCTCAATTTGCCGAGCCGACCGAAGTCACGCGAGCCTTCGACGGCAGAGAGGCTGTTCACGAACAGATCGCCCGAAAGCCCCTGGAAGTGGTGACCGGAGACGCGGTAAGTGAGCGCCGTGCGTCCGTCCAGTTGCCACGTAATCGCATGGTCGTTCTTGGACCTGCGCAGCCGCTCGTCGCCGTTGTCCGAGTCGTACAGCATTCCGGTAAACCGCAGTCGAGGGATGAGCGAGATGTCGTAGCGGAGATCCTTCTGGTCGTAGCCGACCAGCTGCGTGAGGAAGTCGCGCTCGGGGTCGTTCACGTCGCGCACGCGGTCGAAGCCGTCGGAAACGCTCCGCACGCCGCCCGACAGCTTGATGTTGGGCGCATCGTAGTTCACCTTGAACCGCGACAGCCCCTCGCCGCCCGAGTCCACGTCCAGCATCGAGAAGCCGAGTTTGCCGTTGCCGATGACGCCGTTGATGCCGATGTCTTGGCGGGAGAATCCGCGCTGGTTGCCGTAGAACTTTCGCTCGGCGTCCAGCAGGTCGAAGATGCGGTTGAAGTCTTCACCGATGTGCAGGTTGCGGTACTCGAGGCTCCAACCTCCGTATCCGAGGTCGAGTTCCTGCTGCTCGATGCCCCCTTGCTCGCCGCGAATCCCGATGTTGCGGAGGGAGGCGCTTACGCCGCCGAGGCCCGCGTCCACGCGGAAGAACGAGCGGCGCAGCCCTGCCTCTTTGCCGAACCAGTTGACGTCGTCCTCATGCTCCTTCGCATCGTCGTACATCGAGAGCGTCTGAGCGACGTACGATTTGCGCTCCTGCGGCGAGATGTCATTCAAGCGGTTGAAGTCGTTGCTGCTTTCCCGTTCCCAGTACTGCGCGCGCACGGAGCCGAGGTCGAAGCCCAGCGAGCGTGCCTCGAACCGGGCGGCGTCTCCGTAGTTGATCGAGTTCTGGTCGAGAGAGAGCCAGCTCGACTTGTCGCCTCTTGGGATGGATAGGGCGAGAGAGTTGCGTACGAACCCGCGCTCCTTGTCCCACTGACCGCGCTCCTGCTCGGCGAGGTCCTTGGCGCGACCAAAGCCGCTCGTTACCTCTTGGCGGCCGATCGAGCCTTTCAGCCAGGGCGTGTCTATCGCAAGCGAGCGTTGGAAGATGCCTTCTCCGTCGCTCGTGATCTCGCTCTGGTTGAACTTGAGCGCACCACCCCCGAAGTTGAAGCCGGCGCCGAAAGCGAGGCGGTCAATCCCGCGCTCCTTCTGCAGCTGGGCGCGCTCACCTTCCGCCAGGTCTTTGAAACGCGAGAACGAGCGATCCACACTTCGCGCGTCGTAGTTCAATTCTAAGCCGCCGACCTTCACGCCGTACTGCTGCCAGGTGATGCGGCCGCTGCCGTCGTCAACCGTGCGGAAGTTGTTCGAAAGCGCCAGGCCCTTGCCTGCCTCTCCAGAGAACCCGAGCCCGAAGCGAGTGATCCCTCGCTCCTTCTTGAGCTGGTCAATCTGCGCCTGCTCCATATCGGATGAGGCGAGCATGCCGAAGCCGTCGAACTTCTCGCCAACGTCCTGGAAGTCTGCGGTCAGGGCAAACCCGTTGCCGACATCGGTGTTCAGCCGCTGCCGGATGAGCGAGTCGGTGCCCTCGATGCCCTTTTTCGGTTGACTGAAGTCGGGGGACGCCGAGTCCGCCTCGACCTGCGGGGCGGCCTGGCTCGAGACCAGGAAGAGGCCGTCAAGGGACGACTTGCCAAAGGAGAAGTTGTTCTGGATCCCGCCGGAGTGGGACTGCATCAGGGTGCCATCCGCCAGCCGGTTCACGCCGGTTGCGCCGAGGAGCATGCGCATCGAGCCCATCTGTCCGAAGTTCAGCGTGAAAACAGGTAGGCCGATGCCCTCCTTCTGGGAGTCCTTCGCGTCCGGATCGTGGCGATAGAGGACCCGAATCGAATCGCTCGGGCGCACCGGAACCAGCACGTACAGCAACCCGGCGGCATGGTCAACGCGAAACTCCTCGTTCTCCTTGATCTCGCGCCCGGCGAGCCAGACCTTCACCGTTCCGGGAACGATGTTCGGGTAGCGGAGCGGATAGGCGAGGCCTGTCTTTTTGCCGGGAAGGAGGTCCACCGCCGGTTTCCCCGCCAGGCGTGTCTTTTCGGCATCAGGTGTGGCATCGAAGGCGCCCGCGAAGTCCTGTGCAGCGGCGCTGCCGGCCAATACGGCCGCCAACGCGATAGCCCAGGTTCGTCCTCGTTGTGCCATGGTTCCTGTTAGGTTATTGTGTCACCCCGCGGTCGTTTCCCGACTTCTTTCGTGGGGCATTCAGACTACTTTCGTTCAAATCGTCGCGTTCCTCGTTGGCCTTCTGAAGGGCCTCCC
>JBFMFD010000080.1:0-12032 GCA_040752255.1 Armatimonadota bacterium | reverse complement strand
CCAATCTGGGCGTCATCCAAGACACCCTCGTCCGGAGACGTCAACCCGGCAGGATTGCTCGCCTCCAACCGCCTTCTTCCAGGTAAACGAAACAGGAAACCCAGTATTCTTGCTGGACTTTGAAGTGCGCCCGCCCGCCGTCGGCCCGTCAGCGAGAGAGGATGAGGTCCTCTGGGCGCACCCAGACGGTCACCCTCGACCCCTTCCGGAGCGCCAGGCGAAGGCACGCCTTGCGCGGCATGTGCACTACCAGCCGGTGCTCTCCCTCCACCTCGACCACGACCTCGCTCAACAGCCCCTCCGACTCGACGCTGTGCACAACGCCGTCGAAGCGGTTGGACGTTCCGACCTCGGCGGTCGAAATGTCGAGGGACGGATACTCCGCTCCATACACCTCACGGCGAATCGCCTCGATGTCCTGGATCGTGTACACCCTCCAGCCGCGTGCGTCGCGCTGGGCGGGCGGGATTCGCCCCTTCTTCTCCCAATCGAGCAGAGTGCCCTTCGCCACCCCCAGCATCTGCGCGGCGGTTTCTGCGCGGAACGTCTGATCTCGGTTCATTCCTCGACCGGGCTGAAGTGAATCACTGACACGACATGGTCGAGCGTGATCGGCTCGCCGTAGATGCGGGAGAGCAGAGCGGCTACCTCTTCTGCACTGTGGAACGCCGGGTTCTCGCGCTGAATCTCACGCGGGCTTAGGTCCCGGATCAGTTTCACATCGACCCGGTCAATGATCGCGCAGAACAGTTTCTGCCGTCGACCGAACCGCTGGCCGACGGTAACCCAAACGATCTCGCCCGAGCGGTACTTGTCCGTCTTGTCTCCCAGCCTTATGGAGACGGTCTTGCGGTGAGCCTTCAGAACGTCAAGGTAGATATCCGAGTAAAAGTTGAGCGCAAACATCCCTTTGCACAGCCGTGATGCCCTGTGTAGCCGTCCACGGAGTCTGCCCATTATGCCGTATCCGCCAAACGGGCGCGGAGACCGGGGAAATCACGGTTTTCTCGCCGACGCGGAACAAAACGCGCCGCACGGAGTCTATAAATGGATAGGAACCATGCCGGAAGCAGCAGCGACCCATGAAGAAGAGGCGACCGTGCGCCTGACGACCGAGGAGGCGTACGCGCTCTTGCTCATGTGCATGATGAGCCCGATCAAGCTCGACCCCGTCGCCGAGGCGGCGATGCGCAAGGTCGCCGACGCCTGCCGCCGGCTCCATCCTGAGCGCACCACTGAAGCGTGAATTCTCGTGCTCCCAGGGAGCCAGGGCGTCAGCCACCACCCTCAATGGCTCGACGTATCTCTTCGGGGAGTTGCGCGTAGCGCTGCGGGCCCGATGTGCGGTTGAAGCCCAGCTCCGCGGTAACCTCGTACTTGACACCGGCTCGAAGGCGGAACGTGAAGGTGAGCAAGTCGGCAGTCCCCACCTCGTACCGTCCCGTCAGCACTTGCGAGGGGTCGAGGGTGCCCCCCGAGGTCTCGGCCATGGAGCGGAGGATCCAGCCCACTTGCTCCGGTGACTGTGCCGTCGTGAGGAACCGGTCCTCGTCGGCGCTGTATGGCCAACTCGCCCGGCGAATCCTTGACTCGGTGCGGCGGGAGACCGTCAGGACGGACTGCGCCAGGAAACCGATCGGGAGGCACTCCGAGCTTGTCATCCACGCCTCGGGGACGACGGGTTCGCCCTCAAGCGTACAGGCGCGCGCCACGAAGCCCGTGAACTCCAGAACAAACGACTGCTGCTCTGGCGTGAGGTTCGCTAGGCGAACGGTTGCGCCGTCTCGAGTTAGAACCGCCCACTCGGCGTCTGAGAAGGAGCCGAAGAAGTACGCGACGGGCGGATAAGGAACGAGGCCCTCAGTGACCGCGCCCCTCGTAAGCAAGAAGAGGTAGTGAGCGTAGCGGTCATGAATCCGGGGGTCAATGTCTTGCTGCCGAGCGTCATAGCGAAACCGGCAGTAGTTGCGAAAGCTCACCCCTCCCTCTGCCCACGCCGACCGAGCGAACGAACCTAGGGCGTCGCGTCGCAGTCGAGAGCTTTCGGATGCGATCGGGTCCTTCGGCCGGATCAGAATCCAATCGCCATCGGTCTGTATCTCGTGCTCCCTGCTCAGAACTTCCAAGAAATCGCTCAGGTTGATGCCCCGTTGCTGGATGAGGGGCTGGACATCGGCGAACGAAGAGTCACGGACGCAGGCCATCAAGCGTCGATCGAGATGCTCCGCCAGCCCGATCAACGCGTCCGCAACGTTGTACGCTAAAGGATCGTGCTCCTCTGGGTGGAGCATCGCGTGGTGGAGCCGCTCACTAGGCTTCACGCCATGCGCGAAGGGGGAGTCCACAACGGTGTCGGGCCGCCTGCCGGGAACAATCTGGTTGAATTCCATGGTAAGCGCCGAGAGTCTCGCGAACGCTTCCTCGTCCACCTTCAGAGACACGCCCCCGGGCTTGGCCTCGGGGTGGAGGACGATTGCGTCAACCGCAATGACGGAGCCGGAGGCTGAATACACGGCAACCTGCAGCGTGACGCGGCCCGAGCGCCTCAGGAGGAACGCATTCACCTTTGCTGCGCCGCCCCTTGCGCGTTCCACCTGGTCAAACAGTCGAGACACGTACGGTGCCAATCGGCGGTCGGACTTCAGATCGTCAGGGAACTGCTCTGCGACGATTCGCATGGCCTCGCCGAACGCCGACAACCAGGGCTTGACATCGGTCTTCAAAGTGCTCTGTGCTGCGGTTGGTTGCGAGGACAAGACCGTCGTCTTCCCGGTCGGCAACTGGGCAAGGTACCCCGCGCCAAGGTCAACGAGGATTTGGCGCATCAGCTCGCTGGTCGGCAGTTCCAGGCGCGGATTGAACACTCCGGTTGAGGGGTCGTGGATCGCATTGGCCAGGTCGTATTGGAGTTGCCGATAAGCGGCGACCACGCGGTTCGCCTGCTCGCCGGCATCTTGAACTACCCGAACCTCGCCCAACTTCGCCAGCGCGATGCGGTACCGCTGGATCCGTTCCTCGAGCGAGGCGGACTCGAGAGCCCTCTGCTCCTCCTTCGTCCGTCGGGTGTGTCTGCCTGCCGGGTCCCATGTCGAGTGAAGCACGAAGGCGAGCTTTTCAAGGACGAGGCGCACGTCCTCCTCTGTGTATCGCGAAACGACGACTTCACCGGCAACTTCCGCATCCACCTCGACCTTTGGGTCGAGGCGCTCGGCGAACGCGCCGGCACGGGCCACGGCCGTCCTAACATCCTGCGCATGCATGGTGCCCGGCGCGATGAGGGCGATGTGCAAGCAAAGACTTAGGATCACCGCGTGCCTCCTGCGGCAGCGCCGGTCGAGCGCTTCACATCCTCGAGTGTACCGTCAGCGCAGCGCTGTCCGAAGTAACTCTTGCCACCGCGCCCATGCCTCTCCTCGCGCCTTCTTGTTGCCCTCCGAGCCGTTCGGGTCCTCGCCCGCCCGCATGAAGCCATGCCCCGCTCCGGAGTAGGTGACGGGCTCGAACACCTTGCCCTGCTCCTTCATGACGCGCGAGGTCGCGTCGAGCGTGGCGTTCACCCTCGCGTCGTTCTCGGCGTAGAAGCCATACACCGGACAGTTGATACGGCGGATGCTCTCGGCGTCGCTGGGGCCGGTTCCGTAGAACACGAACGCAGCGGAGAGGTCCGTGCGGTTCGTCGCAAACCGAAAGGATTGCGTACCGCCCCAGCAGTAACCCGCTACCGCAATCTTGCCGCTGCACGCAGGCAAGGACTTGACGTAATCTGCGACGGCGTTCAAGTCGGCCGTGATCTGGTCCGGCGGGAGGGAGGAGATCGCCTCGACTACCTTGCTCTGGGATTCGAAGTCGCTCGTCCTGCCGCCGCCCGGCGCCATCCCCGAAAGCAGGTCGGGCGCGATGGCGATGTACCCCGCCTCGGCAAGTTGATCGGCAAGGCTGCGAATCCAGTCGGTCAGCCCGTAGATCTCGTGAATGACGACCACGGCGGGCGCCTTCACATCCCGCTCGGGATAGACGACGAACGCCTTCACCGTTCGGTCGCCGTGCTTCACGTCCACCCACTCGGCGTGCCGTGGGGAGTTTTCGACCCGCTCCCGCGCCCAATCCTGCGCGGTCGCGGCAGTGCCAACTGATGCCATCAGTAGCGTGATGAACCATTTCCTCATGTGCGTTGCTCCTTCGTGCCGTCGGACGGCCCTGTTCGTGATACCCGGTAGCGGCGGGTGGGGTTCCCGCCCGAGGCCCGAGACCCTAAGGGCCGCCGGCGCCGGGGGTCTCCGCCCTTCGCCACAGCACTGCCAGCACGCCGACGGCGAGAGCGACACCAACGAGGTCTATGAGCACATCGCCGACTAGCCCGCCCCTGCCGGGCACGAACGTCTGGTGCCACTCGTCGGATGCCGCGAACGCTATGCCGCCGATGGCAGCCCACACCAGCGACCGGCGCACCGTCAGCCCACGCTGCAGGTGCAAGAACAATCCCAGAAGCAGGGTGAACAAGAAGAACTCGAGCACGTGGTAGCCCTTGACGAACAACCACCACCATTTGCGCCAAAAGGAGTCGAACTCTCGCTCACTGACCTGAAGTGGTCCTTGCGCGGCCAAGCGAACGAACTGCTTCGACGTGACGACGGTTGAGGATGTGAGGACGACGACGATGGCCCAAATCCCGAGCATCCAACCCAACTTTGCGCGGCGCACCGGCTCAGTATTCCACGGCGTGGGCGGCGGGGGTCGGCCTGCGCCCTACGGCTCGATGCCGAGCGCCTCGAACGCCTCGCTCGTCAAGCCCTGCGGGCTCAAGAGGAAGTCTTGCCACGGGTCGGGCTGCGAGAGGCGCTCCGCCAGATTGCCGATGGCGAACCCGCCGCCAGCGGGCAAATCTGTCAACTCCTCCCATGAAACCGGTGTCGAAACCGGCGCGCCGCTCCGCGCACGCGGCGAGTACGCGGTGACGCAGGTTGCCCCTCGGCGGTTGCGGAGCGTGTCAATGTACACCCTCCCGATGCGTGCCTCTTTGGTCGCTTTCGTCGTGTACCGCTGTGGGGCGACCTCGGCGAACCGCCCGGCGACGCCCGCGGCGAAGCGGCCAACTGCGTCCCACCCGCGCTCCGGTTGCAGCGGGGCGACCACGTGAAGCCCTTTGCCGCCGGTCGTCTTCACCCAACACTGCACGCCCAACTCTTTGAGAAACGCCCGCAGCAGGTTCGCGCACTCGACCACCCTCGACCACGGTACTTCAGGCCCGGGGTCTATGTCGAAGATGAGGCGGTCTGGGTGTTCCAGGTCGCTCGCAGTCGCACCCCATGGATGGAACTCGAGCACGTTCAGTTGGGCGAGCTGCACCAAGCCTTCGACGGCGGTAACGACTGGGAAAGCGCCCTTGTGCTCGCCGTCCTCGACGACTTCAATCGTCTCGATGCCGCTCGGAACCTCCTTCAGGTTGAGGTGCTTTTGATAGAACTGCTCGCCTTGCCAGCCGTCGGGGCAACGAACCAGCGAGATGGGCCGCCCAAGCACGTGAGGCGCCATGCGCTCCCAGGCGAGCGCGAGGTACTCGGCAAGCTTGCGCTTCGTCACGCCCGCTTCCGGCCAGAGAGCGCGGTCGGGGTTTGAGAGTCGCACGCCCGCGACAGTAGCGTCGCCGCCGGGGTTGTCGGGCGGGCTCGGTGGCGGGTCGTCAACCTTTCGCAAGGAGAGGAAGGTCGGCTCTCTCAGGGTTCCATCCTCAGTCCATCGCGCGAAGCGCACCGTGGCGATGTATCGCGGCTCAACCCAGTGGACGCCCTTCGCGAGCGTCTCCTTCGATGGGTTGAGGGCGGTCGGCGCGGTAGAGAGAATCTCTTGGAACTTCGCCGAGTAGTCGCTCAGTTGTTCGTCCGTGAAGCCGCTGCCGACTCGCCCGACGTATTCAATGTCCTCATCGTTGTAGCGCCCGAGGATGAGCGCCCCGAAGCCATGTCTGGTTCCTTCGGGGTCGGTGTAGCCGCAGACGACGAACTCTTGAACGTTTGAGCACTTCACCTTGAGCCAGTCGGGGGTGCGCTTTGAGGTGTACCTCCCGTCTGCCCGCTTGCACACGATGCCCTCCAGGCCGAGGCGGCACACCTCGTCGAACATCGCTTGCGCCGAGCCGACGATGTGCTCGCTATAGCGTACGGACTCCTCGCGCCGTGCGCTCAGCGCGACTTCGAGCGCGCGCTTGCGGTCGCTGAGCGGCACCGCCCTGAGGTCGTAGCCACCGAAGAAGGGAAGATCAAACACGTAGTACACAACTCGACCGACCGAGCCGCCCGCGGCAGCTGAATGAACCGCCGCGAAGTCGTGGGTTCCGTCGCGTCGAACAACGACCACCTCGCCGTCGAGGATCGCGCTTGAGAAACCCAGCCGTTCGAGCGCGTCGGCGATGCGCTGAAAGCCGCGCGTGTAGTCGTTCCCCTTGCGCGAAACTAGGCGCACCACGCCATCCTCCACGAAGGCGAGGATGCGGAAGCCGTCGTACTTGATTTCGTTCAAGAAGTTGTCGCCCTCAGGGGGCTTTGTCGCCGGAGTGGCGAGTTGGGGCGACAGTTCCCGCGGTTGGCTGCTCTCGCGAGCCTGGGGAAAGCTCTCCACGAGCTCTCTCGCCCTGCGCATCGCTCCGCCCTGCACGCCGGCCGCGATCTCGTCCATGGTTCGACCGGTCAGCACGCTGACGGTGTTCTCTTCCAGAACGTCAGGGTCGTTCTCGCCTCTCGCCCGGTCGTCCTGCTCTTTGATCAGCAGCCAGTTCTTCGGGTCCTTCTTGATTTGAACGAGCGCCCACTTGCCCTTGAGCCGCTCGCCAAAGAGATAGAACTTCAGGGAGCCTTTCTCGAACATCTGCTCGAGGTCGCCCGCCGGTTCCCACGTCCCGAAGTCCCAGACCATGACGGTTCCTGCGCCGTATTCGCCTTCGGGGATCGTCCCCTCGAAGGCGGCGTAGTCGACCGGGTGATCCTCGACGTGGACGGCGAGGCGCTTCTCCTTTGGGTTCAGGCTCGGCCCCTTGGGCACCGCCCAACTCTTGAGCACTCCCGCCCACTCCAAGCGGAAGTCGTAGTGAAGGTGCGAGGCGGCGTGCTTTTGCACGACGAAGCGGAGAGACGCGCCGGCTTCCGCCGCGCCGCCGGCAGGCTCAGAGGTGCGCTCGAAGTTCCTCTTGCTTTGATAGTCGGAGAGGTCGCCCGCCATCGGGTGCTACTCGGAAACCGCGCGCTTTTCGAGGCTCTTCTTCAGCAACTCCATCATGTCAATGACCTCGCCTTCGGACGGCGCTTCGGCGGGCTGGGCGGGGGCGGCGATGCTGCCCGTGCGCACCTTCTCCTCAATCGAGGCGAGGAGTTGCTCGCGGAAGCGGTCCTTATACTTGTCCGGCTGCCATTCGGCCGTCATCGCCTCGACGAGCTGCAGCCCGAGTTCGACCTCTCGCTCGGTCGCCTTCACCGCTTCGAGGTCCTCCGTCGGCAATTCCAGTTCGGACGGCAGGCGCACCTCTTCAGGGAAGCGGAGCAGCATCACCATGAGCGCGTTCTCCAAGGGGACCAACGCCGCCAGGTACTCCTTTTGCCGCAGCACCAGGCGCGCGATGCCGACTTTGCCGGCTCGGCGGAGGCTCTCACGCAGGATGACGTACCCGCGCTTCGCGGCGGGGTCGGGTATCGCGTAGTAGGGCTTCTCGTAATACAGCCCCGAGATTTGGCTCGCGTCAACGAACTCCTCGATCTCCATCGAGCTGGAGGCGGAGGCGCGAATCTGATCCAACTCCTCCTCTTCAATCACGACGAACTGGTCTTTGCTGTAGGGATACGCCTTGACGATCTCCTCGCTGGGGACCTCCTCGCCGGTAATTTCGTTCACCCGCTTGTAGCGGATGCGCGCGTTGTTGCGACGATCCAATTGGTTGAACTTCACCTCGACCTCGCTCTTCTGCGCGGGAACGAGGCCGACGGGGATGGTGACCAACCCAAACGAGATAGGACCTTTCCAAATGGCTCTTGCCATGCTGCCTCCAGTTTACTTGGCGTTACGAATCGTCGGCATGCTGCGACTCGACCGCGAGCCGCAGTTTCTCCAGCAGCCGATGCCCCGAAGCGAAGACGTCGTGCAGGGCGTGGTCAGGGTCGGCGACCGCTTCCTCCGTCACCTCGGCGGTCGTGGTGAGCAAGCCCGAGCGAAAGTAGAACCGCACCGACCCTGCCGATGGGTAGGGCAGGTCATCCGGTGCAGGCTCCACAACGGCGGCTTCGGCGCGCTGCGCCCGATCCACAAGGCCCTGTGCGGCCGCCCGAACGACCTCGTGGTCGCCCCCGCCGATGATCCCCCCGCCTGAGGAGATGTACAGGCTCGCGGTTCCATCCGCCATGCCGACGAGTGTAGCAATCTCGCCGCCCACCTCGATCTCCATCACGACCGCCCAAATCCCGGCGTCTTCCGGCACGCCAACTTCGGCGGGGGAGACCGTGAGCGCCAGCTCCCGGAGCCGTCGAATCATCTCTCGCGGGCCTACGTCTTGATTCTCCACGACGCGGCGCAGGCTACCCGCTATCGGACGATCCAGTTCACGCGGTCAATGTGGTACGACCAACCGACGAGCGAAATGCCCCAATCCTGGGCGGAGACACGGGCTCGCAGTTGCCTCGTTCCAGGCTGGATGAATCGAGTGGCGTTGGCGCTCACGTCAAGCATGAGCCTCTGGTCGCTGTCTCCCACGAGGCGAATATCTAGGACAACCCAGCGCTGCGCCTGGTAATCAAACAGCTCAACCGTCTGGCGGCAGGGAAGTCCCGTTGAGCGCGACTCAACGGAGAGGGTGATCTCGGTTGCGCTTTGCGCCGAGGCCTCGGTCCACGTCTCGACTGCCGCCGAGGGAGCGGCGACCTCGAAGGGCTTCACCGCGCGCACCTCGAGCGTCCTGTCGTCGCTGTCGTACATCTCGGTGATGGTGCCAAAGCCCGGTGCGCCACGGGTGATGACGAAGCCGCGAGGCAGGAACGTGGGCAGCAACCCGGCGCGGTCCACGAGCAGACCCATTGCCCCGCGGGTCATCTTGACGGCGTAGTCGTAGTCAATGTAGTCGGGGGTGTCGGTTGAGTCGGTCTGTCTGTGGTAGTGTGGGTTCTGCTCCCACCACCGCTCGATGAGGAAGGCGGCTTGCTTGCCGACCGCCTCAAACGGTGCGTGGTCGCTTCGGTTCAGCTCTCCACCCACGGCAACCACGAGGTCGGTGTATTGCAGAATCGCGTCGCGCAGCGCGAACTTGAATGGGTCGGAGGCTGGGCGGCCATAGATGTGCGCGGCGTTTCCACTGGGGCGATACCCGATCATGTCAATGTTGATGACGCCGCGAATGTCGTCGTTGCGATACTCGTTGGCATACGCCGCGCTGCCCTTCATCCCGTCCTCCTCGCGGTCGGATGCGATAAAGATGATGGTGCGCTCGAAGCGGTACTCGGCGGCGATGCGGGCCATCTCGAGCAGGGCGGCTGTGCCGGTGCCGTTGTCGTCCGCGCCAGGGTTGTTCACCGTATCGAAGTGCGCGATCAAGATGTACTGCTCGTCGGGGAGCACTCTTCCGGGCAGTACGGCGACCACGTTGTAGTAGGTGTTCCCCGCGAGCAGGAACGGGTGCAGGCGCACGTTCAAACCATAGGAACGATACCGCGCTTCGATGAAGTCGCGGCATGGGTCGTGGTGCTGTCCGTATCCGCGGTTGTGCCCGGTGCGAGTGAACAAGCGGTTGTCGAGCAGGTCGCGGTAAATCGGTACCGAGAGTTGGTCGAGCAGGTGAGTGGTCGGGACTTGGGCTGAGATGGTCGCCGTGCACACGCCGAGCACGGTCAGGGCCGCAAGGCGGAACTTGAGCATCATCTTTCTCCTCGGAGGAAGTGTAGCACACGGCCACCATGCCCAGGCAGGGCGGCGGACCGACACCGCGAGCCGGCACCGTCACCTGGCTCGCTCGGCGGAGTCGGCCCACCTTTGGGCGTTCGGCGTTAGACTTTAGTTACCCGATAGTACGGCTTCTTGGCCTCCCAGCCCTGCGGGAACAGGTTCTCGGCGTCCGCATCCGGCACGCTGGGCAGGATGATGACGTTGTCGCCCGGCTTCCAGTCCGCAGGCGTGGCAACCTTCTTGCTGTCGGTCAATTGCAGCGAGTCCACGACGCGCAGGATCTCGTGGAAGTTTCGTCCCGTCGCAGCCGGATACGTGAGCGTTAGGCGAAGCTTCTTCTGCGGGTCAATGATGAACACTGACCGCACGGTGAACGTGTCGTCGGCGTTCGGGTGGATCATGCCGTAAAGATTGGCGACTTTGCGGTCGTAGTCCGCGATGATCGGGAAGTTGATCTTCGTGCCTTCGACCTCTTCGATGTCGTTCACCCAACCTCGGTGGCTCTCGAGCGGGTCTACGCTCAGTCCGATAACTTTGACGCCTCGCTTATCGAACTCGTTCTTGATCTTGGAGACCTGCCCAAGTTCGGTAGTGCAGACCGGCGTGAAGTCCTTCGGGTGGGAGAACAGAATCGCCCAATGGCCGTCAATGTAATTGTAGAAGTTGATGGGACCTTCTGTAGATTCCTGCGTGAAGTTGGGAACGGTGTCCCCGAGTTGAAGTGCCATGTTTCTTACTCCTCCTGTAAGATGATGATCAGGACCCGAGTTTACCCGCGAAGCCCCACAGGTGCGCAAGCTCTGCGCGAACTTGAACAAGGTCGCCGGGCTGGGCGTCCGCTTCGAAGTGAATCGTCTTGCCCTGAGGGGTCAGGCCCTTCAGCAGGCGCCCCGGGCCCTGCTGTCTCTCGGCGTCACCTTCGACCAGGACCTCGAAGACGCTTCCTACCTGCGAAGCATTGATCTCACAGGTGATGGAGTTTTGCAGCTCGATCAGCGCGCCCAACCTTCGCTGCTTCACCTCCTTCGACATCTGGTCCCCTCGCTCGGCAGCTTTCGTCCCAGGTCTCGGCGAGTAGGCAAACATGAATGCCGAGTCAAAGCGCAACTGCTCGACGAGGCGCAGGGTGTCCTCAAACTCCGACTCGGTCTCACCCGGGAACCCTACGATGATGTCGGTCGTGACCGCGATACTCGGCACCTCTGCGCGAAGCCGGCAATACACTTCGCGAAACTGCTCAACCGTGTACAGGCGCCGCATCTCACGCAGGACCTTGTCGTTTCCGGATTGCAGAGGCAGGTGGACGTGGGGCATCACCTTCGGGCACTCGCGGTGTGCGCGGATGAGGTCGTCGTTGTAATCGCGTGGGTAGGGCGACGTGTACCGAATCCGCTCAATGCCTGGAATCCTGGCCATCTGCCACAGAAGGTGTGCGAACGGAACTTTGCCCTCCAGGAGGTTCTTGCCATAGGAGTTCACGGTCTGCCCCAGGAGCGTAACCTCCTTGGTTCCGCGTTCAGCGAGCGCGCGAACTTCTTCCAGGATGTCCTCGGTAGGGCGGCTCCGCTCTCGCCCGCGTGTGGTCGGCACGATACAGAACGTGCAAAACTTGTCACAGCCGTACTGAATCGGCACGAACGCCTTCACCTTTCGTCCGGTCGTACCCGCGCCCAAGTGGCGCTGCGGAACGTCCGTAACGACGGCGCCCCTCCTCGGCGGCAGGTCCATCCGCAACAGGAATCGCCGCTTCTGCCTGGCCTCCTGCACCAGCGCCGGAATCTGAGCGACTTGCGCCGTGCCGACGATGAAGTCCACGTGTGGGCAGCGGCGACGAATCTCGTCGTGTCGCAGTTGCGCCATACACCCGCAAACGCCGATGACCAGGTCAGGGCGTCGCTCCTTCAGTTTCCGAAGCTCGCCGAGGTAGGAGAACGCCTTGTCCTCCGGCTTCTTGCGCACGGAGCAGGTGTTCAAGAGGATGACGCCGGCATCCTCGTCCGACTCCGCACGGCGGAGGCCGAGGTCCTCGAGGTGCCGCTCCATCTGCTCGCTGTCTTCGACGTTCATCTGGCAGCCCCACGTGACGACGCGGTAACCGTCGGGGAGCGGTCCGCGGTGCG
>JBFMFD010000079.1:0-12201 GCA_040752255.1 Armatimonadota bacterium | reverse complement strand
CCGGTGTTCGCGGGCGGCTGGAGCCGACGACGATGATGATGTCGCCGGCCTGGATGCCCGCCCGCATCGCCGGCGAATCTTCCGCAACCTCGACAACGAACAGACCGCTCTTGTCCGTCGAGGTGGCGACGCCGAGAAAGCCGGTCTGCGTCGTGCTCTTCGGCGGGGGGTTGCTGATGCGGGTCGTCAGGGCGGTGTGCACGGTGCGGAAGCCTGCGAGGTCCGGCGCGCCACCCTCGGTCGGGCCGGCGTTCTGGGCGATTGCCCCGCCCGCAAGCACCGCGATCACCGCGGTGACGATCCAGTTTCGGCGGTCTCTTGGGTTGGTCATATCCTCTTCTCCGCCCCGCCAAGCGGGTGCCTTGAAGAGGATTACCCCAAAACCACCGCCTTGCGGTTCCCGCCGAATGAATCCCAACCCTCCGGCAGCCAAACCGGCAGATCGCTTAGCGAGGCGCGGGCAGAGTCGGATGTCGGCACGCCCCACGCCTCGAAGAAGGGGCCAAGGTTTCGCCCCACGGCGCGCGAGAACCGCATGAGCCACTGATCCCGCTTCTCCGCGTCGTTCTTGGGGCGGGCCTCCACCGCGAGAGAGCGATACTCGGCAAAGACCTTTTTGAACGGCTCCCACCCAAACTCTTCGCGCAGTTGGACGTACATATAGAGGCGAATCGCAAGGTCGCCGGTGTCCCAGGGTTTCTTCCCTTCATCCAGCAGCTTGCGCACCCTGGCGGGTGATTCATGAAAGCCGGCGCCCCATACCTGGTTCCACCGCTTGCCGCAAAGAGTCTCGTTTACGTACAGCGAGAAGAGGTTCACAGTTACCTCGCTGGTACCTCCGAACGTCCAATCCGGATTCTGGTGGTTGTGTCCGATTTCGTGGAAGAAGCCCCACGTGCCGTTGCGCAGGTGGGCGAGGCTCACCATGTTGCCCGCCTCGCCGGTCGGCACCATGATCGGGTATCCCGCGTGCATGTATCCGGCGCTGATCTGAACGTCGGCGACCATACGCTCGGGTCGCGTCCTTGTTCGCGGTATCGCCGTGAGGTCAGCGCACGCGTCCATCACGTCGTCCCAAAACGCCATCAGTTTCCCTGGATCGTCCAGGTCGCGAATCTCGCTCGACGGTACGGTGAGGATGATCTTGTCCGTCGCCAACTCCGCCCAAGGCGCGGGCGCCTTGCGTTCCAACCGCCAATCTTCGTCCGAGGTCTTCCCCAGGACGTACTGCGGTGCCGGAACCACGTTCGACACCTCGACCGTAAGGGAGCCTTTGCTCCCCGGCGGCACCTCCAAGTAGATCAAGCCGCCGAACGGGCTCGCGATTCGGTTCTCCCCTATGCGGGCGGCGAACTGCTTCGAGATGCGGGGCGGCCTCGGCCATGAATCTCGCCGCTGGATGTCGTCGGAGTGCGCACCGATTCGCAGCCCACTCATCCCTGGTGGAGCCTGCTGGATCCGGACGGTAACGACCTCGCCGGGCGCGGCGTAGCCGGCCAGAAGGTGTCGTCCGGGAACTGCGAGGTCAACGTTCACCGTCCTCGTGACGCGGGGCGCGTCCTCAGGCACCGCTCCGGGAAAATGAGTCGCGGTGCGAAACGCTTTTGTCTCACCGACGGGTGTCGAAAGAACCTTCGCGTTCTCATACGCGCAGAGAACGCGAGCCAGCGGGTCGTTCGCGCGAATAGGGCGATCGGGCAGCGGCGTGGAGCGCTCGATGTGCGCCGACAACAACTCGTCGAGCCGGCCGGCAACCTCAGGACTGAGGGCGGTTAGATTCCGGACGCGCTGGAGGAGCCGCGCCTCCGCGTCGCGAATGCTTGCGCCTTGCGGCGCGGACTGCGTCGGAACGTACGACTCGAGCGCCGTTAGCGCCTCAAGATCGGCTTGAGACGGTGACTGTGAGAGCAGACCCACCGCGACAAACAACAGCATGTCGAGATTGTGGCATGACCAGGCACGAAGGACGCCCGCGCGGGTGCTATTCGCGCTCGATGGGCAGACGAACGGTGAACGTGCTGCCGGAGCCGATGGCGGTCTCGACATCGACCTCGCCGCCATGCGCGTTTACGATGTGCCGAACGATGGCGAGGCCGAGTCCAGTTCCTCCGGTTTCCCGTGAGCGTGCCTTGTCCACTCGGTAGAACCTCTCGAAGATCCGCGGCAGGTCCTCACTGCTGATGCCGATGCCGGTGTCCTTCACCTGCAGAACAGCAGTTGCGTTCTCGGCGGACAGCATGAGCGAGACGGCGCCCTCCGGCGTGTATCGAATCGCGTTCGACAGCAGGTTCGCGAGAACCTGCACGATCTGATCCCGGTCGAGGGGGACGACGACATCGTCCTGAATATCCAGCGAGTAGCCCAACCCCTTGCGCTCGGCTTGAGGGCGATACTGCTCGCCAATCTCGCGGGCCACTTGGGACAGGTTCACGCGGGATTTGCGGCTGGGCTTGCTCTCCGCTTCGCTGAGCGTCAGCAGGTCGTTGGAAAGAGCGGTGAGGCGATCCACCTCTCCTGTGATCCGGTGCAAGTGGTGGTTCATCTCATCGCGCTCCATGCTCTCTTCCTCGGCGATGGTTTCCGCGAGCGCCTTGATCGAGGCAAGAGGCGTGCGCAGTTCGTGGCTGACGTTGGCGACGAAGTCGGAACGCACCCGCTCAAGGCGAACCAACTCCGACACGTCCGCGAGGGCGAGCAAGAGGCGGTCGGATTCACAAGGGCGGGCGCGGGCGATGACGTGTCGGCTGCGCGGATGGGACAGCTCGATCTTCTCCTCTTCTGCCTGCCGCGACGCCCGCGCGCGCTCGGCCAATGCGCGCAACTCGTTGCTCATCGTGAACTCGAGGAGCGAGCGCTGGGTCTTCTCCGAGTCGAACATCTCCCTCGCTGCGCGATTCGCAGAGATGACCTTGTAGTTCTCGTCGCAGACGAGCGCACCGACGTCGAGCGAATCGAGGATGTCCTCGAGCAGCCGAACCCTGTCTTCGAGCGCCTTCCTCTCCTCCCGCACCTCGGTGCGCAGCGAGCGAACCTCGCGCCTCGCCTCAAGCGCGGTAACACCGAGCCTGCGCACGATGCCGAGCATGGATACCAGGGCGAGCAGGGCGCCGATCGCGAGCAGCGCCTCGCCCTGCGGGTTGCGAAAGAAACCCACAACGACGGCGGCGGTGGCCACCAGCGTCGCCGCAACGGCGACGCGGCGCAGCGTTCGAGGGTCGCTCGGTAGATTCAGTTTGGCCATTGTGACGTGGTATCGAATGTGGTTGCAGCGGCGCGCCGGTCGGATTCTGGCACCGAAGGGTGGTTGCGGCGAAAGTGGCTTCGGCGTCTCGCCGATGTCTCGGGCTTCCGGGCGGCGCGAGGCGCTACAATTGCCTCGTGACTCGCTCCACAACGGTTTTGGGCGTTCGTCGTGACGGGCAGGTCGCCATCGCCTCAGATGGCCAGGTGACCCTGGGCGAGAACGGCACCATCCTCAAGCACACAGCAAAGAAGGTGCGTCGGTTGGGAAAGGGCGATGTGCTCGCCGGCTTCGCGGGCAGCGTGGCCGACGCGCAGGCGTTGCAGGATCGCTTCGAGCGGCAGTTGGAGAAGTTTCCGAGCAACCTTACGCGCGCCGCCGTCGAATTCGCTAAGGAGTGGCGCACCGACCGAGTCCTGAGGCACCTCAACGCGCTGATGATCGTAGCCGACGCCGAGCGCCTGTTGGTCGTCTCAGGTGACGGCAACGTGATCGAGCCCGATGACGGCGTAGTGGGCATCGGTTCGGGCGGGGCGTTCGCCACCGCCGCCGCCCGCGCCATGTTGCGGCACACGAAGATGACCGCCTCCGAGATCGCGGTAGAAGGCTTGAGCATCGCAAGCGAGATCTGCGTCTACACGAACGACAAGATCGTCATCGAAACTCTGCCGTAAACAACCCCTTTCCCTCCTCAAGTGAGGGTTGGTATCAGCTCCGCGCTACCCCCTCACGAGATCAGGATACTGAAGTCGTAGCCGCTCCGCCTGAGGACTCAGCGCGAACTGAGCCGTGAGCATCGCAGCATACCGGCGCGCGCCGTCGGGGTCGCTCTTCGCCGATATCTCAACAAGCATGAACAGCGCATCGGGTGTGTCTTCGCTTGGCGGCTCCTCGAGGACGGTCAGCAGCACGTGCTCGGCAAGATCCGGCGCATGCGGCACGAGCGCGCCCGCCGTGCGAAGGCGCATGCGAGCAGGCAACCCTCGCAGCCAACCGTTGTCGGCGAGCAAGCGCACCGCTGCCCCGCCTCCTGCAAGCGGCGTATCCTTCGCAATCCGCAAGAGCATCTGCTTTGCTTCTTCGGTCCGACCCGAAGCGACGAGCGAACTCGCGAGCGACTCGAGCGCCTCCGCGTCCTGTGGATTCTTGGACAGGCGCGCTCGCGCGACTGCGGCGACGGCGTCAGCACCCTTGGCGTGAGCGTCTGCGAGGCGCTCCTTCCACGTCTCGCTCTCTACAACGCGAGCCGAGCCGAAGAGGAACGACAGAAGCACACCTGTCGCGATGCCGCCGAGATGCGCCCAGTGGGATGAGGCGAGATCGAACGCGCGCACCGAAAGCGTCGCGCCGACTACCTCCAACGCGATCCAAGCAACGATGACCCCATACACCGGGACGCGCACCTTCGGAAACAGGGGCACCCTTGCGCGAAAGAAGCGAACGAAGGAGAAGCCGACCAACCCCGCGATGCCGCCGCTCGCCCCGACCAGCGGCTTCTGCGCAGCGAGTGGGAGCGCAACGCTCACGATCGCCCAGTGCGCGAGCACGCCGACGACCGCGCCGCCAAGATAAACCGTCAGCGTCCGCCACCATCCAGCCGCGCGCTCGACGATCGGCCCCAGCGCGGCAAGCAGAATCATGTTCGCCAAGAGGTGAAACGGCTCGACATGGACGAACACTCCTGCAAAGAGAGTGATGAGGCGCTGCTGCGCCGACTGTGGCGAGCCTGCATCGGGAAGGAAACCGTAGGAGTACGCCGCCTGCTCGGTCCCAAGCGTCATCGATGCGACGCCGATGTTGGCGACGATGAGAACGATCGTTGCGACCGGCAGCCTCTCTTTCATTGAATTGTTCGGTTGGGTCAGTCGAGATCGTCGGGCAGTTCCGTGTTGAAGTAGGTCTCGGCGACGTCTTCGAGGTCGTTCAGACGCTCGAGGAGCTTATACAGCTTGGACGCGTCCTCTCGGCTCACGGCGACCGTGTGCGTGGGGTTCATGCTCAGCTCTGCGCTCAGGATTGTGAAGCCCTGCTTCTCGAGCGCGTCGCTCACTTCGTGCAGAGAGTCGGGCTGCGTGAAAACGACGTACGCTTCGTCGTCGCTCTGTACGTCCTCCGCGCCCGCCTCAAGCGCTGCCAAGGTGAGCGCCTCTTCGTCGGCATGCCCCGATACGCGCACCTCACCCTGCGTCTTGAACTGCCAGCTGACCGCTCCGTTCTCGGCGAGGTTTCCCCCCTCTTTGCTGAACGCGTGCCGCAGTTCGGGGACGGTGCGGTTGCGGTTGTCGGTTAGGCACTTGACGATGACTCCTACTCCACCCGGGCCGTAGCCTTCATAGACGACCTCTTCCATCGCCGCGCCCTCTCCGCCTCCGATGGCGCGCTCGACGGCTCGCTCAATGTTGGCGTTGGGCATTCCCTCAGATCGCGCCTTCTGGATGGCGGCGCGCAGCCTTGGGTTGAATTCGGGGTCGGGTGCTCCCTCCTTGGCTGAGATGATGATCTCGCGGCTCAGCTTGGTGAAAAGGCTTTGCTTGGCGGCATCTTGCCGCTGCTTGCGGTGTTTGATGTTCGCCCATTTGGAGTGACCAGCCACAGGAGGCTAATTGTGTCTCATGCGGCGGTCGCCGGTCAATCGTGTGAGGCGCGTCAGGCGTCTTGCCGAGGAGTTATGGACGTTCCCCAGCCGTCCAGTTCCCCCGCGTGCAAGCGCGCGATGTTGCCCAACTTCTCCTTGATGGCTTTGATCGTCTTCAGATCCGGAACAAGCTCTTTCTGCGCATGGAGCTCCCAAACGTCCTTGAGCTGGCTTATGCCGGCGACGGTGCAGCCGAGGCTCTCGACCTGCACGACGGATTGCGCAGCGGCTTCCTGCGTTTTGAACTGGAGGAAGAAGTCAATCTTGTGCGGCAGCGATAGGTCCGCCCCCGCCTTCTTCATCGCCTGAAGGGTCATTGCATCTTCGTCTCGCGAGAACAAGCGGTCCAGGATTCCCATGCCACAGACTTTACCTGATCATCTGCCGGAGCAGCCCCCAACCGGGATCAAAAGTCCAGTTTGCCCTGTCCCGACTGCACGGTGGCGAAGGCGCCGACTTTCGGCTTCTCGAACATATCCTTCTTCAACTCCTCCGGCACCTCGATGGGGTAGTCGCCGTTGAAGCAGGCGAGGCAGAAGTGGTCTTTCGCCTTGCCGACAGCCTTCACTGCGCCGTCAATTGAGAGGTAGCCGAGCGAGGTTGCCCCGATGTGCTCTCGTATCTCTTCGACGCTCCACTTCGCCGCCGCCAGCTCGCCCCGAGATGCCATGTCGATGCCATAGAAGCAGGGAAAGCGGATCGGCGGCGCGGTGATGCGCACATGCACTTCCTTCGCGCCGCTGTCGAAAAGGGTTCGCACGATCTGACCCGTCGTCGTTGCGCGGACGATCGAGTCGTCCACAACGACGACGCGTTTGCCCTCAACGACCTCCTCCATCGGCGTGAGTTTCATGCGTACGCCCTGTTCCCTCATGCGCTGATCCGGCTGGATGAAGGTGCGGTGGATGTACCGGCTCTTGATGAACCCTTCGCTGTAGGGGATGCCGCTGACCTCGCTGTAGCCGAGCGCTCCTGGCACGCCGGTATCGGGCACGGGGATGACGACATCCGCGTCCACCGGGTGCTCCTCCGCGAGACGCACGCCCATTCGGCGGCGCACCTGATAGAGCCGCTCGCCGTACATGCGGCTGTCGGGTCGGGCGAAATAGATGAACTCGAACATGCACATCGCCGGCCGTGCGCCCTTGACGCCCTCCACGATGCGCGGACCGCTCTCGTCCACGATGGCGATCTGCCCCGGATACAGGTCGCCCCAGTAGGTCGCGCCGACTGGCCCGAAGGCACAGGTTTCGCTCGCCACGCAGAACCCGCCCTCGACTTCTCCGATGACGAGCGGGCGCACTCCGTTGGGGTCTCGAAAGGCGGCGACGTGCTTGGGCGTAAGGACGGCGACGCTATAGGCGCCTTGCAACTTGCGCATGACCTTGCGGATTGCGTTGGCGAGGTCGCCTTCGAAGTTTCTCGCGATGAGTTTGGCGATGACTTCGCTGTCGTTGGTGGTGTCGAAGTGCTCGCCTTGGGCTTCCATCTCGGCTCTCAGTTCGCGGGCGTTGATGAGGTTGCCGTTGTGGGCTACGGCGATGTCGCCCGTGAGGGAGGTGCACGCGACGGGCTGTGCGTTGCGGCGGACGCTGCTTCCCGTCGTGGAGTATCGGGTGTGGCCGATGCCCATATGACCGGGCAGGGTGGCGAGGATCGCCTCGTTGAACACTTGGCTGACCAGCCCCATGTCCTTGTGCATGCGCACGACGGAGCCGTCCGACACAGCGATTCCGCAGGACTCCTGACCCCGATGCTGGAGGGCGAACAGACCGAAGAAGGTAAGGCGAGCCGCCTCGGCGCCAGGCGCGTAAACGCCGAAGATGCCGCATTCCTCTTTTAGGCGGTCAGACAAGTCGAGCTGCACCGGCACGCGTATTGTACCTGAGCTTGGGGGCGCTCATCCGCTCACCGTCATGGAATTCGCCCATGCCACCCACGACCGGAACCGAACCCCGGCCAGCCAGCCAACTGCTCCGGTGCACCATGGGCGGGGGGGGCGACCATGCCGGGCATGCCCGCCTGGGCAGGCACGAGAGTCGATGCCAGGACGCGGTGCCAAGTCTTGACATGAGGCGGTGAGGTATGGTAGAGACATGTTTGAGATGGAACGCGGTGGTTGTGGGCCCAAGGGGCTTTGCGTCCCGTTCCAGGGGCCCTGGCGTAGAAGATCTCGCGGGCTGGACCGACCAAGGCAGAGGCCCACCCCCGAGAGTCTTCTTCCAGCGCTGAATTCGTACGTTGGCGTGCGGGCAGGCCGGGGACTGCGGCGCCTGAAAGGGATGTCACGCTCTCCAGCGCGGGGCGGAGCAGCAGAGTGGTAGCGGTGGTGCTGTGTGGGCGATAAAAAGTCATGGGCGTCCCTCCTCTTGAGGCTCCTCTCGCGGAAACGCAGTCGACCGCTCCCCTTTGGCAGTGGATGGCGCAGTTTGCTATTCTCGTCTTCCAGGGCTTAGTCGCGTTGGGTGGGCTGTGGCTAACTCGACGAGCTGTTAACGAAGCCGCACAGCGGGAGACTGAGGCGGCTAACCGCCAGGAGGAGGCGAATCAACTTCAGCGGGCTCAGCTCCAACTCAGCCACAAGCTGCATTTCGAAGAGGTGGGCAGTCGAATTCGGAAGATATGCGGCGGGGCTGTTAACGGTGCGAAGGCAGGCGTTGCAGAGCGACCGGATCTTGCCGGGATGGCTTCATCGCTTGCGGCTGCGTTGCTGGATCTCGAGTCGCTCGGGGATGCCTTTCGCGGTCTTATTCGCCAGCCGGAGTTGCAGGGAGCCGCTGCCGAGTTTGGTCAAGCCATAAGACGGTTCTTGGACGCGTCGGACCATATGGACCGCGTCGCCCTATTTAGCGAGTTGAATCGCTGTGCCCTTGGCCTTCGCACGGCTTGGGACGCAGCGGCGCAACTCCAACTGGAGTCCCTCTCTACGAGGAGGGATTCTGACATGTTGAAGCATAGCGCAGGTGTTGTTGACTCATGACAAGGTACAGATTATTCATTTACGAACCTGACAGCACGGTCGACATTCTCGCGTCGTACGAGTCTGATCAGCCCTTCAGCAGTCTCTCAGCCGGTGCCCTGCTCACTCCCTTGGGGGGCGGTGCGGAAGACATGCCAAGGTTGCTTGAAGTTACCGGACTAGAGCACATTGTCCGGGACACTGAGGGGATAGTTGAGGTAGACATTGGGGTATATACACGGGCGCTGGACAACGTGGGGGAGAGTCGTGCTTCCAGGCGCTTGAGATTGACGCGCAAGGATAGATGGATCATAAGCAATCAGTTGCGAATTCTCGAAATGCTCACGGAGGATGAATACGATAAGGAGAACCTCACCCATGCAAGAGAGGCGATAGAGCATGGCTACGAATTAGAATATGACTGGAGTATTCAGTACATCTATGAAGACGCGATGACCGTGCAGGAGTGCACGGAGGTTCTGGACATCCTTGAAATGTTCGAGACGCTGGAGCGGAGCTTCGAGCAACTTGAGGATAAGCGCGGGGTCGAGAAGTTCGACGGAGAACACCGATTCGCAGGTTGGGATGGAAACAACGAGGGAAAGCAACTGAGCTACGCGAGACACTTCTGTGAAGGGCGCAGCCGGTTTGAGTCCCTGGGCGAAAGAGCTTGGATGAACTCGCACATGCCTACCCTGAGCCGTTACCGTGCCATGCTCAAGGCATTCAGACCTATCTGGAACAAGAAGGTCCATGAGGGTCGATACGCACTCACAGCTGAGGAGATAACTGAAGTATTGGAAGGGTGGCGTAAAGAGCGTGAGCGTCTCAACCGGGAGCACGATGAGTTTCGCAGGCGTCCAGAGCGAGACTGATACCGGCGCAGGCGACAGCCGCACCGCCCTAACTGCCGTGGAGGCATAGAGATGAAGTGGTGCGGGGTCATCTTCTTTCCAGCGCAAGGGATTCCCCATGAGAGCGGGCGGAGACCCCTGACAGCAGGTGCTTGTCGCTGGTGCCCTGGATGATCAGAACATAGCGCGCGACTCGTCCCAGGCTCACCGAATCTTAAACATACGGTACGGATCTCATCGTCGGCGGTCGCGGGGGTCGAGGTCGGCGTGTGGGGCGACCCGCCCACGAGGGTGCCAGCGCTGTCAGACGTGTGACTCATCGTCCGTAGACTCAACTTAGGCAGACCTCGATAATGAGCTTCGGAATTGACTGACAACATCAAGGTCCGACTGGGTAATCGAGTAAGAGCGCTACGGCTCGCGGCTGGGTTGTCGCAAGAGAGGTTCGCCCTTGAGTGCGGCCTTGACCGCACTTACATTAGCGGCGTGGAGCGAGGACAGCGTAACGTTTCGCTTGTCAACCTTGAGAAGATCGCCCGGGGTCTGAGAATGCCGCTGGATAGGCTGCTGGAGGGGCTGTAACTTATGGGTTCCTGTTTAGAAACTGAGTTCAAAAGATACTACGACAGCCTCACGAAGGCAGCTAATGCTGACGTGTCGTCACGCCAGACGAGGATGTGCATTGCAGATCTGGCGAGATTTAGTCTAAAGTACCTCAAGGCAAGCGCGAAGCGTGTCACACTCACCTCCTCAGTGAAGGCAAAGGAGTACTTCGCTTACTCCAGCACCTCCAAGGCTGATACATTGTCGCGACCGGTTAACAAGAAGCTCTTCGATGGTCGCTACGCCAGCCTGGCCAAGCGTCTTGACTCTTGGTGCGCGGGGACCATGGCTGTTGAGGACGCGCCGCGCTTCATCTACTCCATATGCCTGGCCCCATGCCTGGTTTTTGAGCTCTTGAACCGTGGCAACAAGAAGGGCCCGGCCACCTATTTCGAACGCGTGATCGGTCACCTGCTGTCCGGGGCGCTTGGAGTAGCCCCTGTGCGGCAAGCCTGGTTGCCGCTACGAGGGCTCAATCGGGTCAGCATGACAATGGACTTCCTGTTCGACCTTGGCAGCACGCGCAGGGTTCATGTCGCGGCGAAGATGTCGACGCGCGAGCGAATCGTTCAGGCGTGGGCGCACCAAGTGATGCTTAACAAGGTATTTGCAAATCCAAAGTACACGGGTGTGTTGGTTCTCTTCTCGGAAACGAAGCTTGACGTGAAAGCCAAGAAAGTGACTGAGATTTGTGTACCCGATCAGTGGCTCGCATATCAGTGTCTCCTAACACAGATGGACAGAATATTTTACCTTGACCCGCCCAAACGGTACCTTGACCTGGCGAAGGAACATCCAGGGGTCATTCCTGTCCAGATTCTACCGCCGACTCCGAAGCAAATAGAGAGCGCTCTGCGTTGATCTTCCGCCCGCGGCCGTTTCCACGCGGAAGAGCGAGACGGTTGTCCGGGTCCAACCCGACCCACCGCTTCTTGCAGCCCATCTTTAGGAACACAATGAAGTAGGAGTGATTCTTTCTGGCGTGAGCCTGGCGGAGCAGTCTGCTGACGCCGGGAGCGTGAGGTCGAACTAGCACAAACAGATCCTCGGCGATGAACCCCACGTCTGCGAGCTCATTAATGATTTCAATGTGCGTCAGCCGTTGCTTGTTCGCGCAGACTTCATCCTGACACTTGACAATATACACTCCGCCGCCCCTCAGAACTCGATGTGCCTCGCGAGCCGCGGTAAAGTACAAGTCGAGAACCGCTTCGTGGTACCTCAAGGCCGACGTTGAGCTGTTGTTGGCGTAATATCGTTCAAAACTCTGGTGGCCGACGTGGGCACTACCGCCTGGAGTGTGCATGTAGGGTGGATCGAAGACAACGCAGTCAAGCGACTCATCGCGATACGGCAGTTGTCGGCAATCAACACCCTGCTTCAGGTCCGTGGCGAGCACTTTGTATGCGGACTCAGGTACGCGACGCCAGAACACGCCCTTCCCGAACGTAACGTCCGCGACTGTGCTTCCGAGAGGGACATAGAGGGAAAGAATCTGGGGAAAAAGCTCGTCATTAGTCCCGACGTGCGCCGAAAAGACCAGGTCGTTAGTTGGAACGCCCGATTGCCTGCGCTGGTTCGCAGCTGTGCCCGCCTCGCGCCGCAGCTCTGAAGGCTCCATCGCCGCACGATACTACCACTAGGGGGGCCTCGAAGTCAACGCCAGGATTAGCGGTCGGGCTAGGGTTCGAAGGCATGCGATATGATTGCGCCGATGCCGCACCGAATATGTGAGAAACAGACTTCCCACTTGGCCACACCCAGACATGGACTCGGACGAGGGCAAACTGGAAGTGATAGTGACGGCAGAGCCTGCCCCGATAATACCCATTCGCCCCCCAGGGGCCGAAAGTCCCGCCGCGCTGCCCGCCCGCGTACACCCAAGCGTACGTCCCGTGTACCCTAAGGG
>JBFMFD010000078.1:0-12253 GCA_040752255.1 Armatimonadota bacterium | reverse complement strand
GGTCATCAACGCGCGGGACGCAATGCCGCAAGGCGGCGTCATTAGCGTCTCTCTGGAGGCACGCAAGGTCAAGAACGGCGTTTCGAATCCGCTCGGCCTGGCGCTCGCGCCCGGCGACTACGCGGTGATTCACGTTGACGACACCGGCCCGGGAGTCCCGAGCAAACTTGCGCGTCATATCTTCGACCCGTTCGTAACGACTCGACGAGGAGAGGGGCACTCGGGCTTGGGGCTGTCCATCGTCCTCCAAGCCGTGGCAGCCGCGGGCGGGTTGGTAGACGTGAAGAGCCGCCGGCCGCGCGGCGCGCGCTTCAGCGTCTACCTCCCTCTCGAAACTGAGCGTCGCGACGACCCCTGGGCAGACGGGGAGAAGGTCATCCTCCTGGTCGAGGACGAAGATGACGTCCGAAGGTTCGCAGAACAGGTCCTTCTCGGCGAGGGCTACCAGGTGATTGCCGCCCGGAGCGGTGAGGACGCGCTCCGCATCGCGTCCCAGCGTGCGAAGCCGTTCGATCTCGCCCTACTGGACGTTTCGCTGCCGGGCATGGACGGAACCGCGCTCGCGAGGCTCCTGCGAGATCAGAGGCTCGTCCGTCGAATCGCCTTCGCAACAGCGCACGCAGCCGACCTGGACAGAGCGTCCGCTACCCTCAAGAAGCCGTTTGGACGGGACGAGTTGATTCGATTCGTCGCCGAAGCAGCGGGGACTTATCGAAACGGCTAACGCTTCTTCCTCTCGTCTTTCGGCTTGCGGCCGCGCTTGCGCAGCGCTTCTCGGAGCAAGACCTCGACCTGCGCGTTGACGCTCCGGAACTCCTCGGCGGCCAATCGTCGCACCTCTTCGAGGAGTTCCGGGCTCAACCTGACCAGGAACGTCTTCCGGTCTGCCATGCTGCTACGTGTAGAGCGTCCCCGTGTTGATGACCGGCTGCGTCGCGCTCTCGCTGCACAGCACGACCATGAGGTTGCTCACCATCGCCGCCTTGCGCTCCTCGTCGAGGTGCACGGTGTCGCTGGTCTCGAGTTGCGCAAGCGCCATCTCGACCATGCCTACCGCGCCGTCCACGATGCGCTGTCTCGCTGCGATGATCGCGTTCGCCTGTTGCCGGCGCAGCATGGCGCTTGCGATCTCGGGCGAATAGGCGAGGTGCGACAATCGCGCCTCCACCACCCGCACTCCGGCGCGATCCAGTCGCTCCTGCAAGTGTCGCTGCAGTTCGTCCGACACCTCGTCCGTGTGGCGGCGAAGTGACAGCGTCTCGTCTTCGGCGTCGTAAGGATACGATGTCGCGGTTGCGCGCACGGCCGTCTCGCTCTGGGTGGACACGTAGTCAACGTAGTCGTCTACTTCGAAACTTGCCTCGTACGTATCCACGACCTGCCATACGACCACCGCGGCGATCTCTACGGGATTGCCGTCGTAGTCGTTCACCTTCAGCGTGTCCGTGTTGAAGTTTCGGACCCGAAGCGACACGCCCCGCTTGCTGAAGAACGGGTTCGCCCAATGGAAGCCCGGCTCCCGCTCCGTGCCGATGTACTTGCCGAACAGGAGCAGCACCTTGCTGCCGTTCGGCTCGACGACGAAGAACCCCGCCGCCATCAAGCCGAAGGCGAGAAGGTCGGCGATCGTGAGCCCCAGGAGCCACCAGAACTCCGGCGTCACCCCGTCGGCGCCCTCCGCCACGCGAGACATCAGCACGATTAGGTACGGCACAGCCAAGAACGACAGAATCGTCAGCGGCAGCACGACCCAACCGGAAGTCGTTCGGACGGTCTTTTCTTTCCTCATTTTGTTCTCCTTGGATATCGCGGTGATATCACTTCGATATACGCGCGGTACCGGCGGAAGGTTGCAAGAAAATGCCGCTCCGCGCCGCTCCGGTAAAACAACCGGCATGCGGGAGATCATCGAGCCGTTCCGAATCAAGGTCGTCGAGCCGATCGCGTTCACCACACGGGAGGAGCGGGAGCAGATCCTCCATGAGGCGCACTTCAACCCGTTCCTCATCCACGCCGACAAGGTGCTCATTGACCTCCTGACCGACAGCGGGACCAGCGCGATGTCCGCCGCTCAATGGGCCGCGCTCAACGCCGGCGACGAGAGCTACGCCGGAAGCAAGAGCTTCTTCCGCTTCGAGGACAAAGTACAAGAAATCACAGGATTCAAGCACATAATCCCCGTGCACCAAGGGCGCGCAGCCGAGAAGCTTCTGTTCAGCATCCTCGGCGGAGAGGGGAAGTGCATCCCCAACAACAACCACTTCGACACCACCCGAGCGAACATCGAGTTCACCGGCGCGAGCGCCGACGACCTGGTTGTGGACGAGGCGAAGGACCTCGACTCCACGGCCCCTTTCAAGGGCAACATGGACCTCACAAAGCTCGACGCTTACATCGAGCGGTACGGCGCGGGCTCAATCCCGTGCATCATGCTCACCGCCACGAACAACGCCGGCGGCGGGCAGCCCGTCAGCATGCAGAACATCCGCGCGGTCTCCGAGCGGGCGAGGGCGCACGGCATACCGTTCTTCCTCGACGCCTGCCGCTTCGCCGAGAACGCGTACTTCATCAAACTTCGTGAGCCTGGCTACGCCGACAAGTCGCCGAAGGAGATTGCACAGGAGATGTTCTCCTATTGCGACGGCGCGACGATGTCGCTGAAGAAGGACGGCTTCGGCAACATCGGAGGCTTTCTCGCGCTCAACGACGACAACTTGGCGGAGCAGTCGCGTAACCTCCTCATCCTGATCGAGGGATTTCCTACATACGGCGGCATGGCGGGGAGAGACCTTGAAGCGCTCGCCGTCGGCTTGGATGAAGTGCTCGACGAGGCGTACCTCGAGTATCGCCTTGCGTGTACGCGCTATCTCGTTTCTCGATTGCTCGAACGCGGTGTACGCGTCGTGCAGCCACCTGGTGGGCACGCGGTGTACGTGGACGCGCAGGCGTTCTATCCCCACATCCCGCCCTCGCAATACCCGGCGCAGCGACTCGTCGTCGAACTGTATCGAGAGGGTGGAATCAGGGGCGTGGAGATCGGCAGCGTGATGTTCGGAAGGCGGAACGCGCAAACTGGCGATGAGCAACCCGCCGACAACGAGTTGGTCAGGCTCGCTCTGCCCCGCCGCGTGTACACTCAAGCCCACGCAAACTATGTCGTCGAGGTGTTCGAGGGCCTGGTGCAGCAGCGGCATCAGGCGAAGGGTCTGCGCATCGTGAAGCAAAGCCCGATGCTGCGACACTTCACGGCTTGGTTCGAAGAGGTGCAATAGGTGAAGGCCGTCGTGTGCGGGCAGCGAGGGCCGGTTGAGTCGCTGCAACTTGGCGTGCGAGAGGTGCCCGAGCCGACCCCCGAGCCGGGCGAAGTTCTCGTTGACGTTGAGGTGTGCGGCGTTTGCCGAACCGACCTACACGTAATCGAGGGAGACTTGCCCGTGGCGAAGGACCCCGTCATTCCGGGCCACCAAGTCATCGGAAGGAGGCGAGATACAGGAGAGCGGGTAGGGGTGCCCTGGCTCCATCGCTCGTGCGGGCGGTGCCGTTGGTGCGTCGAGGAGAAGGAGAACCTGTGCGACGCGCCTCAGCTCACCGGCTATCACGTTGACGGCGGATACGCCGAAGTGGTTGCCGCCGACCCTGCATTCACCTATCCGATTTCTGACGACCTGCAGCCCGAACGCGCCGCTCCGCTTCTTTGCGCGGGCGTAATCGGTTACCGCGCTTTCCTCCGATCCGGCGCCAGGCCGGGTTGCCGCTTGGGTCTGTACGGTTTCGGCGCCTCGGCGCACATCGTCATTCAAGTCGCGCGGCACTTCGGTTGCCAGGTGTTCGTTATGACGCGTGGCGAAGGGCACCGCGAGTTGGCACGCTCGCTCGGCGCGGTCTGGGCGGGCGACGCGACCGAATCGCCCCCGACACGCCTCGACAGCGCCATCCTGTTTGCTCCGGCGGGGGAGATCGTGCCCGCAGCCCTCGCTGCGCTCGACAAAGGCGGGACGCTCGCGTGCGCAGGAATACACCTCAGTGACATTCCACCCCTCGAGTACCAAACCCACCTCTTCGATGAGCGCACGCTGACGACCGTGACCGCGAACACGCGTGAGGACGGAAGAGAACTGCTGCGCCTTGCCGCCGAGATTCCGATAGAGACGAGCATCGAGCTGTTCCCACTGGAGGCAGCCCACGAGGCGCTTACGAAGTTGAAGCACGACGGCATCCAGGGCGCGGCCGTGCTCGACGCCCGCCGTTAGGCGGCGCCCGCTTCCCATAGGCCCTGTCCTCGGGTTGGGCCCTGAGCGAGGAGGCCGGAGGGCGACTCCCTCCCCCGCTTGCGGGGGAGGATAGGAGGGGGTCGACTGCGCCAACATCTGTGTCGTTTCTGGACGGGATGGCGGGAGCGAGGGTGTCGCGTTGCAACAGGGAGGGCGAGCGTCCCCGCGAGCCGGGGGTGCGAAGCATAGGCGGCTGAACGCCCTCGCGTGCCGCGTGCCCGGAGAGCCTATCCTCGGGCGACCGCGCCGACAGCTGCATCTTTGGTGCGAGGGTCCTTCGGGTGGTGAGTGCGACGATGGTGGCAAGCCGAGCCGTTCGTGCCGGCTCGTTGACCCTGGCCAGAGGGCAACTCCTTCCCATGACCTGCAGCCGCTCAAACTCGCGCCGCAAGCGCCTCCGCCGCCAGGCGCAGCACCTTGCCGCGGTGGCTGACGGCGTGTTTCTCATCCGGCGTCATTTCGGCAAACGTCTTGCCCGCCGCTGGGTAGAGGAAGACTGGGTCGTAGCCGAAGCCGCCTTCGCCGCGAGGCTCCGTCGCGATGACGCCTTCGCAGGTCGCCTCAAACGTCTGCTCGAATCCAGCGCCGTCGGCGATGGCGACGACGCAGCGGAACCGTGCGGAGCGGCGCTCAGGCGGGACCCCGTCGAGAAGTGAGAGAACACGCGCGATCTTCTGAGGAAAGGGGAGGTCCTCTCCGCCGAACCTCTTGCTGTGCACTCCTGGTGCGCCGTCGAGGGCGTCAATCTCAAGCCCGGCGTCATCCGCGATGCAAAGCTCGCCGGTCGCTTCCGCCGCTGCTCGCGCCTTGATGAGGGCGTTGCCCACATAGGTGTCCGCGCTCTCCTCCGGCTCGTCGAAAGGCGGGAAGTGGATCAGGTCGAGAATCCGCCACTGCTCGCCAAGAAGGCGATGCAGAATCTCGCTCATCTCCCGCGCCTTGGCCGGGTTCCGTGTGGCGATAACGAGCTTCATGCGATGCCGAGCGCCTGCTTCTGCAGGGAAACAAGCTCCTTGATGCCCTTCTTGCCGAGGGCGAGCATCCGGGCGAAGCGCTCTTCGTTGAACGGCGCGGACTCCGCCGTGCCCTGAATCTCGACGTAGCGCCCGGCGTCGGTCATCACAACGTTCATGTCAACCTGCGCCTTGCTGTCCTCCTCATAGCAGAGGTCAAGAATCTCCGTGTCTTGCACTGCTCCTACGCTGACGGCGGCGAGGCCCTCGGTGATCGGCATGTCTTGAAGGATGCGCTGATCCATCATCCATTGAAAAGCATCGTGCAGAGCGACGTACGCGGCGGTGATGGCGGCGGTGCGGGTGCCTCCGTCCGCTTGGATCGCGTCGCAGTCAACCGTGATGGTCCACTCGCCGATGCGGTTGAGGTCTACCACGGCGCGGAGCGCGCGTCCGATCAGGCGCTGAATCTCCATCGTTCGGCCGTTCGGGCGCATCAGGTCGCGCTGGTTCCTCTCTCGTCCGCTTCGCGGCAGCATGCCGTACTCGGCTGTGACCCAACCGGTGCCTTGCCCCTTCATCCAGGGCGGCACGCGCCCCTCGACGGTCGCGGTGACGTGCATTACCGTTTTGCCCATTGTGATGAGGCAGGAACCTTCGGCGTAGGGCGAGAACCCGCGCTGGAGCTTGACTGGGCGCAGCTCGGTGGGCGCCCTCCCGTCCGGTCGTGTGAATGGCATGGTCGCCGAGTTTACTCGGGTCAGGCGTCCGACTCGTCCGACGTGTCCGACGCGTCCGACGTGTCCGACGCGTCCGACGTGTCCGATGCCCCGCTGCCGAGCGAAAACACCGCCGCTATCCATCCGCCGCGCTCGACGCGCGCCTGCAGCCCGAAGCCCGCTTCCTCCGCCGCCGCCAGAACCGCCGGCCAGTTGTCCGGGATCATGCCGCTGATGACCCAGCGCCCGCCGGCCCGGAGCGACCGGGCGACATCGGCAGCCATCCGCATATGCGCCGCCGATACGAGGTTGGCGACCACGATGTCGAACTCCTCGCCCTCCGCAGGCCGAGGCAGCAGTTCGGTATGGATAAGTCGCACGCCGACGCCGTTGCGCTCGAAGTTCTGCTTCGCCGAGTGGACGGCAGCCTCCTCACGCTCCGTCGCCCAAACCGTTGCGCCGAGGTGCGCGCACAGGATCGCCAATACTCCGCTGCCCGTACCAACATCCAGCACGCGGTCGCCCCGGCGAGCGATGCGCTCCAGCAGTTCGAGGCACAGTTGCGTCGTTGCGTGTTCGCCGGTTCCGAAAGCCTGCCCGGGTTCGAGAACGATGGCGATCTGGCCCTCGCTCGGCTCGTGTTCCTCCCAAGCCGGGACGACGACGATCCGCTCACCAACCTGCCGACGAACGAAGAACTGCCTCCACGAATTCGCCCAGTCCTGTTCCTCGATTGTGCTCACCTCGACTTCGAATGCGCCGAGGGCGAGCAGTTGCTCGCCGACCTCTGCGACCCTCCCCCACGCGCCTAAAGTGTCGGGCAGGAATCCCGCCACTGTCAAGCCATCGGGCGACTGCTCAGTTCCCGAGCACCCCACGCTCGCGAACACCTCGTGGGGCAGGGAAGCGTCGTCATACGCTTCGTTGAAGTGCGCGGCAACGCGGAGCCATCTCACGATTTCTTCTTGATGTCCCGAAGGAACTCCTGCAGGAATCCGCTCGACTTCGCGGCGCCGTCCTCCTTGCCCTCGAACGTTCGCTGCAGGTTCTCGAGCAGTTGTTTCTGATGCTCGGTGAGCGATTTCGGCACCGCCACGTTGACGCGCACACGCAGGTCGCCCCGCTCCGCGCCCCCGACGGGCGGCAATCCCTGCCCTCGCACGCGAAACTCCTGCCCAGGTTGGGTGCCCGGCGGGATGATCAGCTCGAACTCGCCGTCAATCCCTTCGAGGAGCAGGCTCGCTCCCAGGGCGGCCTGCGGATAGGTGATGTTTACTTGCGTGAGCAATCCGCGCTCGTCGCGTGTGAAGCGCGGGTCGCGCTGCACGTGCACGCGCACGTAAAGGTCGCCCGGACGACCGCCGTTGATGCCGTCGTCGCCCTGACTGGGAAGGTGCAGCACCGCCCCGTCGTCTATGCCCGCGGGGATTCGCACTTCGACGCGGGTGTGCTTCTTCTCCAGCTTCCTCCCGTCGCAGTTGCGGCACTTGCGTGTGATGACTCGCCCCTCGCCGTGGCAGTGACCACAGGTCATCGTTCTTCGCACCTGGCCCAGGAAGGTGGTCGTAACATGCACGACGACGCCTGCGCCTCCGCACTCGGAGCAGGTCTGCGGCGGAGTGCCGGGCTCCGCGCCGGAGCCGTTGCACTCGGAGCAGGTCTCCATGCGGTCGAACTCAAGCGTTCTCCTGGCGCCGGTGACGACATCCTTGAGCGTCAGCGTTACGCTCGCCTCCAGGTCGCGGCCCGGTTGGGGTTGCGGCCCTGCTTTCCTCGGCGCGCCGACACCGAAGAACATCTCGAAAAGGTCCGCCACTCCGCCGAAGCCCGGCTCTGGGCGCGGCATGTCGGAGACTGTGCCATACCGGTCGTACTCCTGCCGCTTCGCCGGGTCGCTCAGCACGGCGTACGCTTCGGCGATCTGTTTGAACTTCTCTTCGGCGCTTGGGTCGTCGGGATTGACGTCGGGGTGATACTTGCGCGCAAGCCGACGGAACGCAGACTTGATCTCGTCGGGCGAGGCGTCGCGCGGGACACCTAACAGTTCGTAGTAGTCCTGCGCCGCCATGACGCCTTAGTCCACGAGGTCTTCTGCGATCGCGGCGTCGGTGTCTTCACCGCCGGCGGCAGCCGGCTGCGGGTGCTCGTCGGAGTTTGACGGGCCTCCGATGTCGACCGCCTCCACCGTCTCCTCCTCCTCGTCCGTGAGAGCCGTCTCAAGGTCGAGGAGGTCCTCGATGCTTGCATCGTTTCTCACGAGCGCCGCGAGGTCATGTGCCTCGGCGGTGCCCTCTGCGGCGAGCGCGTCCAGCGTCTGGCCGGAGACGCCGGAGGCGGGGACGACCTCGCCCTCGATGAGCTGAGGGACGACGGCGCCCTCTGCGATCTCCTCAAGCGCGATGGTCAGCGGGTGGGTAGAGTGCGTTTCAATCAGCGGCGGTGCGCCCTCGCGAAGCTGCTTCGCCCTGCGGGCGGCGAGGTTGGCAAGCACGAACTTGCTGGAGAATGCGTCGAGTTTGTCTGCGGAAGGGTAGAGAGCCATAGGTTCCGAATCCCCCATGATACCCAATTCGCCGGATTATGCAAGGCCGCCGCCCCCTGGCGCTGAGGGGCGCCCCGGCACCGATTCGGCGCGGGGCCATAATCCGGTGCACGATGGGGGTCTTTGCTTCACTCTTCGTGCTTATCGCCATGCAACCCGTAGCAGCACAGGGGCCGACATCTGAACTCGCGGACGAGATCGTTCGCTTTCGTGCCGACCTGGACGCCCTTCAGCGCAGGTACCCAAACCGCCTGTCGGAGGCGCGCCACGATCGCATCAGCGCCTTCTTCTCCGAGAGGCTGGAACAGCTCCATGCGTGGGAGTTCGAGCCCCTCTCTCCCGACGGCCAGCTCGACTTCGTCCTCTGGCGGAACTACCTTGAGAAGGAGAGCGCGCAACTGCGCACCGCCGCCGAGCAGCGCGAAGAGATGCGCCCGCTCATTCCGTTCGCCGAACGAATCGTCGCGCTGGACGATGCGTTGCGAGATTTCACGCCGCTCGACCCCGAGCGAGCCGCAGAGGAGTTGAACGACCTTCGCAAGGAGGTTGCTCGTGCGCAGGAGAGCGTCGCGGCGCAGGCACCGAAGCAATCCGTCGCCTATAGATCTGCTCGGGCCGTGAGCGAGCTGCTCGAGATCATGAAGCACTGGTACGACTTCTACAACGACTATGATCCGCTGTTCACGTGGTGGTGCAGCAAACCCTATGACGAGCTGCGGTCAGCGTTGACGGCTTACCGCAAACACCTTCTGGAGAAGGTCGTGGGCGTCGCCGAGGACGACACGACGACGATTATCGGAGACCCGATCGGCAGGGAAGCGCTGCTTCGAGAACTGCGGAGCGAACTCATCCCCTACACTCCGGAGGAGCTGGTCGAAATCGCCGAGAAGGAGTACGCTTGGTGCGAGCAGGAGATGCTCAAGGCTTCGAGGGAGTTGGGCTACGGCGACGACTGGCACGCCGCGCTCGAGCACGTGAAGCGGCAGCACGTCGCGCCCGGCGAGCAGCCCGCGCTCATTCTTGACCTCGCTCTCGAGGCGATTCGGTTCCTCGAAGAGCGCGACCTCATCACGATCCCCGAACTGGCGAAAGAGACGTGGCGCATGGAGATGATGCCGCCGCGCCGCCAACTGGAAAGCCCGTTCTTCCTAGGCGGCGAGGCGATTATCGTCTCCTTCCCGACGGCCTCGATGTCACACGAAGCGAAGCTGATGAGCATGCGAGGGAACAACAGGCACTTCGCCCGCGCGACCGTGCACCACGAGTTGATTCCCGGCCATCACCTGCAAGGCTTCATGACGCAGCGGTATCGCCCGTATCGCAGGCTCTTCTCGACCCCGTTCTGGACCGAGGGTTGGGCGCTCTACTGGGAGTTCCTGCTTTGGGACAAGGGCTTTGCGACCACTCCCGAGGATCGCATCGGCATGTTGTTCTGGCGGATGCATCGCTGCGCGCGAATCGTCTTCTCCCTCAGTTTTCACCTCGGCAAGATGACGCCGCAGGAGTGCGTTGACTACCTGGTCGAGAAGGTTGGGCACGAGCGAGACAACGCGACCGCCGAGGTTCGCCGCTCGTTCGGCGGCGACTACGCACCGCTCTACCAATGCGCGTATATGCTCGGCGCCCTCCAGTTCCGCGAGTTGCGGCGTGAGCTGGTGGATTCGGGGCGCATGTCGGAGAAGCAATTCCACGATGCCGTGCTGCGCGAAGGCAACATCCCCGTCCCGCTGCTGCGAGCGGGAATGCTCGGCCTGCTGGAGGGCTCGACGTACAAGCCGGAGTGGAGGTTTTATGGAAACCGCGGGCGCGGCACCGGTAACGACGACTCGACGTGACTGCTCGCGGCGGCGTCCCTGGGGCCCGCCCGATCGTTCGCCCGACCGCCTCTCGAAAACCTACCTCGTAATCCGCAGCGTAGCCATGTCAATCTCCACGTACCACGGGTACAAGCCGGCAGGCGAGAACTCAACGTAGGCGACGCGCACCCGCACGTTGCTGGTGCCCGACTCGATGAACCTGTTCGGGTTGGTCGTCACAGACACCTCGATGCGCGATTCCTGCTGAGTGGCGAGGCGGGTGTCCACGTCCTCCCATCTGCCCGCACCGAAGTTCCATAAGGACACAACTTGCAACAGGGTGGGGCTGCTCGCCTGAGTCTCCAGATTGATGCGGATCTCGGATGCGGTAGGCACCGGCGAGATCGCCCGCAGCACAATCTGCACCGGCAAATCCTCACCGAGCGAGCTGCCCAGCGAAGCCATCAGTTTCGAATCGTCGGCCCTAAAGATGTCGTCGAGTTCTCCGTGCAGCAACGCGCCGACGGGGACGGAGACATGGTGGGGCAATAGGTCTGCAGGCGCGTAGTTCGGATAGGCGTCGTCGCCGGGCGAGAAGGTCAGCCGCCGCCTGCCCGTGCCGTCTCGGTTCATCACATAAACCTCCCGGTCGCCGGAGATGTCCGATGCGAACGCAAGTTGCGTATTATCCGGGCTGACCGTGACGAACGCATCCACGGGTCGATCGTCCGTGAGGCGTGTCAAGCCGGTTCCGTCAACGTTGATGACCCACAGGTCGCCGGAGGCCGGCGGGCCGCTCATGTACGAGTCGAAGTAGACCTTCTTCCCGTCTCGACTGAAGAACGGATGGGAGTCGGCGCCGGGTAGGTCCGTAAGCCTCCGAACGTTCGTGCCGTCAGCGTCCATGATGTAGAGGTCTCGGTTGCCGGTTCTATCCGACGCCCACACAATCTTCGTTCCGTCGGGCGAGATCGCAGGCATCCAATCCTGCCCGGGGTTGTTCGTCAGCCTGGTCTGTTGCGAGCCGTCCGCATTCATCCAATACAGCTCGTAGTTCCCGTCACGGTCCGAGGTGAACAGGATTCTCCTGCCATCGGGAGTCCACCTCGGGTGGCTGTCGTAGTTCGGGTTGTTGGTCAGGTTCACCACGTTGCTCCCGTCGGCGTCCATCACATGTACCTCGCCGTTTCCGACGCGATGCGAGTGGAACACAATCTTTGTGCCATCGGGGCTGTACAGCGAGATGATGTCCTCAGTCGGGCTGTTGGTGAGGCGAACCTGGTTCGAACCGTCTTCGTTCATCACGTAGATCTCACGGTTTCCATCGCGCGCGCTGCTGAACGTGACCAATTGGGCCTGTCCTTCGCTCAGGGACGGCTCGGGCCCCGCTCCTCGATGGACCACCGATAGACAGAGTAGACACAACACAAATGCTCGCTTCATTTCAGTTGCTCCTCGAGTTCAATCGTACCCTGTGCATCCGGTTTTTGGTGGGGCGGCCTGCACCCGCCTGAGGCGGTGAGCCAATGGGGGACCTCCGGCCATTCCCGAGCCCAGTCAGTCCGCGGGCAACATCGCCGCGAAGCCCTCGACGCACATGCCGCCCAGGTCGCCCTCTTCTCGCGAGCGCACGCTGACCGTCTCCGCTTCCTGATCCCGGTCTCCAAGAATCAGCATGTACGGCAGCTTCATCATCTGCGCCTCGGCGATCTTCTTGCCAAGCGTCAGGCGGCGGCTGTCCACCTCGACACGCAGAGACGGCCGATGGGATTGCAACTCCGCCCGGACTCGCTCCGCGTACGGGATGTGCCGATCCGCGATCGGAAGAATCGCCACCTGGATCGGCGCGAGCCAGAAGGGAAACGCGCCTGCGTATTGCTCGGTCAGCAAGCCGATCATCCGTTCGAGGGACCCGAACGGCGCCCGGTGAATCATGATCGGGCGGTGCGGCTTGCCGTCCTCGCCGATGTAT
>JBFMFD010000077.1:0-12315 GCA_040752255.1 Armatimonadota bacterium | reverse complement strand
CCTTCCCTCGCCGGGCCGCGCCGACCGCAAGACCGGATACCGCTCTCGGGAATGAAGGAGCAGTGGCTTCGCGACCTCGTTACAACCTTCGACCGTCCGATGCACAACGGCAACCGAAGCGTCGAGCGGTGGACCGCCGAAGGCGGCGCGCCGCAGCCCGCAACCGCCCTCGCCGAGCCGCACGTAGGCCAGGGCGTCGCCGTGAGTGGAGAGGATTATAAGCTGTACGATGGCGACGTCGTCATCGCGGCGATCACGAGTTGCACCAACACGAGCAACCCATCCGTCATGGTCGCGGCAGGCTTGGTGGCGCGCAAGGCGCACGAGCGCGGCCTGACGCGCAAGCCCTGGGTGAAGACGTCGCTTGCGCCCGGCTCGAAGGTCGTCACGGAGTACCTGACCAAGTCCGGCCTGATGGGCGACCTCGAAGCGCTCGGCTTCTATGTGGTCGGCTACGGCTGCACCACCTGCATCGGCAACAGCGGCCCGCTGCCGGATGAGATAGCGGACGCCGTGAGAGAAGGGGACCTGGTTGTGGCAAGCGTTCTCAGCGGCAACCGAAACTTCGAGGGCCGCATCAACCCGCTGGTTCGAGCGAACTATCTTGCCAGCCCGCCTCTCGTCGTCGCGTACGCGATCGCGGGCACGGTTGACATTGATCTGCTCAACGAGCCTCTCGGCAAGGACGCCCGCGGAGACGACGTGTACCTCAAGGACATCTGGCCCTCCCTCGAAGAGGTCCAAGAGGTTCTGCTCGCCAACGTGACGCGAGAGGACTTCATCCAGCAGTACGCCCACGTGTTCGAGGGCTCTGAACAGTGGCAGAAGATCGAGGCGGCAAGCGGCAAACTGTATCAGTGGAAGGAAGATAGCACGTACATCCAGAACCCGCCGTTCTTCCAAGGCATGACGCCGGACGTCCAGCCGATTCAGCCGATTCTCGGCGCGAGGTGCTTGGTAAAAGTGGGCGACTCGGTAACCACGGACCACATCAGCCCGGCGGGTGCGATCTCGCCGGATTCACCGGCAGGCAAGTACCTCATCGAGAACGGCGTTCAGCCGAAGGACTTCAACAGCTACGGCTCGCGGCGCGGGAACGACCGCGTCATGACTCGCGGGACGTTTGCTAACGTTCGGGTCCGGAACGAGCTCGCCCCGGGTGCCGAGGGCGGATGGACGACCGACTTCACCGACGGGCAGGTCAAGAGCATCTACGAAGCGTCTCTTTCCTATAAGGATCGTGGGATTCCCCTCGTTGTGCTCGCCGGCAAGGACTACGGCATGGGCTCATCGCGAGACTGGGCGGCGAAAGGAACGTTTTTGCTCGGCATCCGCGCGGTCATCGCGGAGTCTTTCGAGCGCATCCATCGCTCGAACCTCGTCGGCATGGGTGTGCTGCCGCTGACGTTCGCTGACGGCGAAAGCGCGGAGTCGCTCGGCCTCACCGGGCGTGAGACGTTCGACGTCTTCGTGGACGACTCCGTGCAGCCGAGGCAGCGAATCGAGGTCGTTGCGAAGGACGAAGACGGCAACGTCAAACGGTTCCAGTGCATCGCGCGACTGGACACCGACGTAGAGGTCGAGTACTATCGCAACGGCGGAATCCTGCACACCGTCCTGAGAAAGATGGCGTAACGTCAGGATCTCGGTTGACACTATGGAGGGACGGCAATCCGAGGTTCGCTCTTCGCTCGAGAGGCTCGCTCGGCAGCGAGGCTTCACCCACAGGCACGCGCAAGAGCACGCCGCTCTTCTCATCTGCGATTGCATCGAGTCGAAAGAGAGTGCGATGATCGAGGCGCCGACAGGGTCGGGCAAGAGCCTCGCCGCGCTCATCCCCGCGCTGGTGCAAGCAAGGCAGGGCAAGCGCGTCGTCATCGCCACGTACACAAACGTGCTCGCAGAGCAGTACTGGCGGAAAGACCTGCCGACCGCGCTGGAACTGTTCGAATGGACCGACGAGCAGCCGCAACCGCGAACGGCGTACCTGGTCGGTCGCTCGCGCTACGCCTGCAGGCAGCGGATTCGGGAACACGGCTCTGTCCCCGTCGTGAAGAGGTTCGCCGAGCGGGCAACCATGGGTTTGGACTCCGAGTTCTACGGAACGGCTCGCGCGGGGCGAGAGCGTGGCGCCTGGCAAGACATCTCCGTGCCCCCGGCATGCCAGGGCAGGGAGTGCCCAGACTATCGGCGGTGCTTTTTCTTCGAAGCGCGATCGGCGGCGCGCGCGGGTCACCTGGTCATCACCAATCACAGCGTCTTCGTCAGCGACCTTCTGGTTCGCAATGCGACGAAGGGAGAGGTGGACCTCCTGGGCGATTACGACTACGCCATCCTCGACGAAGCGCACGACTTCCCGTCCGCTGCTGCGTCGGCGATGAACTTCGACCTGAGCGCGGCGACCATCGAGGCGGTCGCGGGCGTCGTGGAGAGCGCGATGCGCGCACCCGAGATGAGCGCCGAGGCAACCGCACCCTATGTATCGAAGGCGAGGCGCGCGCTTCAGCAGGCGAAGGAGCACGTCGCCGCTTCGCTCGCTCGCTTCGGAGACGCCGCTCGCCCGGGCATCCTGAAGGTCGCGCCCGAGTTGCTCCTGACGGACGACAAAGTAGGGCGAAACTATGTCAGCGACCTCGAGCCGCACCTGCACGAGGTGGTGGACGAGGTGCAGCGCGGATTCGGAGCCGTGCGCGACGCCCTCGCCGAGGCGCGGAGCGTCGAGCAGGATGACGGCGGCGGAGAGGACGAGGCGATCGCCAGCCTCGTGCAGTACTTGGATGACTTCATCGGCAGTTGCCGCCTGCTCGCCGCGCCGGATGATGTTTCGCTCACGGCGGTTACCTTCGGCCGAGACCGCATGCAACCCCTGGTGCTCAGCCGTCGCGTTGTCGACATCGGCGCGCGACTGGCGAGGCTGATGGAAGCCGGCCCGCCGTGCACGATGATGTCGGCGACGATGACCGTGGACGGGTCGTTCGAGTTCCTCTCTTCAGAAACCGGACTGAAGCCGCGATACGAGGAGTTGCTTCCGCCGGCGTTCGACACCAAGAGCGCCGCCGCGCTGTTCGTTCCGCAGCCCGACCGCATCCCCGACCCGACCGCCACGCGCGACATGGACACAGCCGAGGTGTACTACTCGGCCGTCGCCCAAGTTGTCGGAGAGGTGCTGGCCGCCGTCGGTGGCCGCTCGCTGGTGCTGTTCCACAGCAGAAGGGAGATGGAGGAGGTGTACCGACGAGTCGCCGACTCCACGGAGTTGCCGACGCTCATCCAGCGGTCATCGGGCGCGCGTAGCGTGGGTGAGAGGTTTCGCGAGGACGTGCCGTCGAGTCTGTTCGCCGTCCGCTCGTTCTGGACGGGCTTCGATGCCCCGGGCGAGACGCTGTCGTGCGTCGTCATCGTGCGGATCCCGTTCGAGGTTCCTGTCGAGCCGGAGCAACTCGTGCGCCACGCGTGGTACCGCTCTCGCGGCTTAGACCCGTTCCGCGAGTACACCCTACCGCTGGCGAAGATGATGGTGCGCCAGGGGGCGGGGCGCCTCCTGCGCAACGAACGGGATCGCGGCGTGATCTGCGTGCTCGACCCCCGCGTTCGCACGCGCGGCTACGGGGAAGAGGTGTTGGCGAACCTGCCTCCGATGCGTTGTTTTGACAGCATCGAGGAGGCGGTTGCGCACGTGGGCATTGGTTCGATGGTCGAGCAGTAGGGCGGCAGCCCTGCCCGCCCTCCCGGCAGGGTGACACCGTGATCGGGGACGCCGGGGGTACGCGCGGCGGCGAGTACCGCTAAGAAGCCCGCTCGCGCAGGTCTTCCCGTACGAGGGCGAGGTTGTGCTTCGCCTTCTCGTGATCCGGCTTCAGGGACAGCGCGGTCTCGAGGGCGAGGGCGGCGGCGTCGGGCCTCCCGAGATAGTAGAGCGCGTTGCCGAGGGTGAACCAGGCGTCGGCGTTCGTCGAGTCGAGAGTGAGCCCCTTGCGATAGGCGAGGGCGGCGTCCGCCCAGCGCTCGCAGCGCGAGAACAGGTCGCCCACGTGCCAGTAGGCGTTGGCGTTCTCCGGCTCGAGGGCGCACGCGTCCTCCAAACATTGAAGCGCGAGTTGATACTGCCCGGTGTGCATCAGCGCCCTTCCCGCGCGAATGAGGACATCTGCTTCGGCGTCGAAGTGATGGGCAAAGAAGGAACATGCTGCGACGACCGATGGCCAGTCTTCGGCGCGCTCCGCGCGCGCGAGCCACCTCTCCCACAACGCCCGCGAGTCCGGATGTGCGCGCGCAGCCTCCTCGCACACGCGGACAGCGCCGAACGGGTCGCCCATCTCCTCTGCGCAGGAGACGGCGAGGTCCACAGCGATCGCGGCGTGCTCTTCATCCGCGTTGAGCGCGGCTTGCGAGGCGTCAAACGCCTCCTCGACCCTGCCCTGGCGCTTCAGCTCCAGCGCAAGCCCGAGGTGAGCGGGGAAGAAGTTGGGAACTGTCCCGACAACCTCGCGATACGCTCGCTCGGCTTCCTCTGTTTGTCCGAGTGCGGCGTGCACCTGCGCGCGCAAGAAGGTGAGTTTGTATTGCAGGATGCTTCGGTCGCCCGTCTCGCGCGGGTCGAGGTGCATCTTTTTGGCGCGTTGGATCGCTTCCAGCGCCTCGACCTGTTTGTTGAGTTGCTTGAGCGCGAAGGCTCGCGCATACTCGACGAGCGGGCCGGGGAAGCCTTGCTCCTCGGCTCGGTCGCAGACGGCGATCGCCTCTTCGAAGCGGCCTAGCGCAAAGAGGCAGAACGCCCAACTCTGGAACGCGAACTGCCCATGGTGCGCGCCAGGCTGCATCGTCTCCGCCGCCTTCTCAAACCAGGGCAGCGCGTCTTCATACTTTCCGGCTGTGTAATACGCGTTCGCGAGGTTGAACTGCTGGAAGTCGTCGTGTGGATTCTCTTTGAGCGCCATGCGCAGAAGGGAGATGGTGCGCTCATGCTTGCGCTTCTCCGCGACTTCGCTCTCCTGGTAGCCGTAGTGCAGGATGCGCGCATCGAGCATCGCGATCGGAAGGCCCAACCGCTGAATGGAAGGCGCGATTTGCTCATGGATTCTGCCCTCGAACGCGACGCCCGGCAGCCTCTGAAAGAGCCTGCACGGGGTGTGAATGATCTGATCTTGCGCCTCGTCCTTGTTCAGGAAGTTGACGATGGGGATCGTGTAGCCACCGAAGTGGGGGCGAATCAGAGCGCTGATCACGGCGCCGTAGGACTGCGGGTCGAGCCTCTCGTCCGCGTCAATCCAAAGACACCAGGTTGAGGTCGCCAAAGAGAGTGCGTGGTTGCGCGCCGCTGAGAAGTCGTCGCACCACTCAAACGCTCCGGTGCGCGCTCCGAGCCGCTTGGCTATCGAGGCTGTCTCGTCCGTCGAGCCGGTGTCAACCACCACGATCTCATCGCAAACCGGATGCACCGATTCGATGCATGCGGCGATGTGCTTCGCCTCATTTCGAACGATGAGCACCGCCGAGAGAGTCGGCTTGGGCATGGCTCCGAGAGAGATGCCCGCCGCTTTCGCAAGGCGGCGAACCTCGCGCGCGCCGTCCTCTGCGCCGAGGTCTTTTCGCTTCAGGCGCTGCCCGATCAGTTTTCTCGCGTTGAAGTGCGCCGCGAGCAAGCGCAACAGGTCCGCGTAGCGCGTTGCGCCTTCCGCCCTGCGCAGCAGCGATACGGCGTCGCTCTCCCGTGCGTTGTAGCATCGGGCCAGCGCGCACTCCGCCGCGACCTCCGGGTCGGCGGTGTGGTCGAGCGCGTCTTCGAGCAGTTCGGCTGCTGCATCCCACCGTCCCTGCGCCTGCAAGGCGCGGGCTTCGGCGAGTGCCTGCTGGGGGTTCATAGTCAGGCCGCTTGGTTCTGCGCCTGAAGGCTCTGCTGCTGTTCTCGCTGCAGGCGGAGGTAGCGGCGCGCGCCCGCGATGGAGTACATCTCGTCGCGCAGTAGACGCTTAATGGTAAAGATCGCCCGAATGTCCTCAGGTCGGTATCGCCGCTGGCCCCCGCGGGTGCGGAGAGGCGTCAAGAACTCAGGGAACTCGGTCTCCCAATACCTGAGGGTGTGGATCTCAATACCCGTGATTGCGCTAGCGACACGAATGCTCACCGCCGCGCCTTGTCCGTGAATCTTCTCGTTTGCACTCATGTACAACCGCTCCGGCTGCGCACTCGCAGCCAGTAGCATTATCGGGTTCTGCCGCCGTTTCTACAGGCCGAATGGGGATGAGGCGCCTCAGAAGTCCGGCGGGTAGTACCGGAAGCGGAACTCCTCGCCTGCGGTCGGCTCGAAGTTGGAGCGCTTGACGTACGCTCCGGTCTGCCCCCACTGCCAGCCCCACATGGGTTCGATTCCGACCACGTGGAAAACAGTCTTGGTGTCGTACTTGAAGGCGTAGTCCGCGCGCTCCACGCGCTCGGCCCAGGCAGCGCCGCCAGCCGTGCGCCAGGCGATGAAGCGATGCAAGTCGTCCTTGCCGGGCTGCACGGAGAACTGCACGCGCAAGACGTGCGTTGCTTTCGCACGGAACGTGACGCTCGCAACGAACGGCTTTTCATAAGTTGTGGCGAGTTCGTTGATCTGCGCGGCTTCGGGTGGCTCGGCGAACACGAGCGTCTCCTTATCCCATGTCGCCGAGAGGCGGGCGAACTGATTCCGAGAGAAGGAGCGGTTCGTGTTCTGTGCGAAGAGCGGCAAAACGAGCATGAGGGGCACGTCGGCGTCCGTGAGGTTCTTGAACATGTACCGCGCTTCGACGCTCACGCCCTCTTGGGTGATTGTGAAGGTGACTGCCTCGCTCGTGAGTCGAACAGCCTCGGTGGGAGGTTTGACGTACACAGTGCCGCCATACGCGTCCGCCGCCGCGAGCGTGGAGAGATGCGCCATCGCGATAAGGGTCAACATAGTGTGTTGATTCTACCTTGAGCCCCGCCGGCGCGTGGCGATGCGCATTGCCCCTCCGCCGCTGCGCCCCCACTTCGGGGCGATTCCAGTTATACTAGGCCCATGGTTCTGGCGACGTTAGCGATCCTATCGCTCGGGCCGACGGTTACCCACCAGGCGAACGCTGTAAGGGTGGGAGACCTGGTGGCGAGTCTTGCGGAGCAATCTGCTCTCCCGCTCGACTGCTCCCCTGCGCTGGCGACGGAGCCGGTGGTCACCGAGTTCCGCGACCGACCTCTTGAAGAGGTTTTGGATGCCCTGGCGTGGGTTGTCGGCGCAGAATGGGAAGAGCGGGAGGGCAGGCGGACCCTCGTCCGCTCCTCCTCCCTCCGCGCACGGCTGGAGCGGGAGGAGCGGGAGATGCGCGCGAGGTGGTGGCGCGCGTACCTAGACGAGCAGTTAACTCAACACGGCGATGAAGATATAGAGGTGCGCCTCCGCCGATTCGTGCAGATGTACCAGGAGTTCACGTCGAGCGAGCCGCAGGGCGTCGACTGGCTAACCTCCTCGCGCTCGCTCGCGGCAGCAAACCCAATCGAGGGTCTCGTTTTCGAACTGCTCGACGCGATCGGTGAGGAGGAGTTGGCTGGGTTAGAGGCTGGCGATCGCGTTGTCTACTCGGACAACCCAACGCCGATGCAGCGCCAACTGCCCAGATCGGCACGGCGTGCGCTGGCGCGCCTGGCGCTTGTCGTGCGGTCTCTTGGCTCACCGGACGGTTGGCGCAGCCGCAGTTCCTCTCTGCCGAGGGTGATCGCCCCGGATGCCGAGTACGGCAAGACACTGCTCATCCTGCGGGGGATAACGCCCTACGGCATGAGGCCGCGGATCGTGGTCGCCTCGTCGGACGGCAGGGTGATGATGGAGCAGGAGGTTTTGATCCCTCCGCCCCTTTACACGCCGCTGGAGGGCGGCGGGGCGGAACTGCAGGTTTCCTCCGTGATGCGCCTTTTCGCGAGGCTCCAGCAGGACGCCGGCTACGCAATGGCGTCGGGGGGCGCTTGGACCACGCCCGAGGGTAGGCGCGAGATCCTGTCCTACGGCATCAGCCACGCCGAGAAGGAAGGAATCCGACCGGACTTCGGGTTCGGGCCGATCTTGCGTGATCCCGTGGCGCACGACCCGACCGGCGTGGTGCTCGGCAGCCTGCTGCGACAGTGCGCCGTTGCGATGGATCGCCCGCTCGTCGCTGCCGCTCCCGACGACGCTGTCGTGGCCCTGGGCCGCAGGCTGGTCATCGGGGCGGTAGGTAGCGCTGGGCAACTCATCGCGTTCCTCTCTTCCGGGTCGTTCGCGTATTGCGAGCGCGCGCAAAGTGAGTGGCTACTGTTGCGCCCCGCTCCGCCCGTCTCCGGTCGCGTCCGGTTCTCCCGCGATGCTGCGAAACGGTTCATCAGCACGATGGACGACTCGAAGCAGCCAACGCTGGAGGCGGCGATGCGGTACGTCTCGGAGCGCCCCGGGCTTCCATCGCTTGGCGCGCTAGACCGCATCCTGATCTCGCACTCGGTGACAACCGTGGACCGCGCGGCGATCGAGGTGCTGTTGACGCGGCCGGTGGAACTTCTTGCTGTCCTAGGTGTGAGCGGTCGCTCTGCCCTCCAGCGGCAGCCGGTGCCGTTCGCACGGCTCGACCCTATCGCGCGGGACATTATACACCGCTGGACGTTCAGGGCGGACAGAGCAGGCGACCATTGGGCTCCCCCTGACGAGGACCGGATCGCCGCCTCCGAGCCGACAGAGCGATACCCGCACGGGGTGCCCGCCGACACGCTCGTCTCACTTGAGGTATCGCGCGTTCCAGGCTTTATCGCAACGACGCGCGGCGGATATCTGCACAACTTGAGTCTTTATGAGGTCGCGATGCTGGAGGCCGAAGCGATGCGAGTCGGCTCTCCCGAATTCGCCTTGCTGCTGCCGGCACAGGAGGTTCAGTACGTCGTGAGGGTCGAGTATCCGGACGGCGTAATTGTTGAACATCGGACCCAGGAGACCGTCCCCCAAACCGGGGCGGCGGCCGTGCCGAGGGACCGGCTGCCCGAGGCGCTCCGCCGGAGACTCGACGATCTTCGGGCGTACTTCCGGGGCGGCACCCAAGGGCGACCGGTAAGCCGATAGCCTGTCGTGCCCGGATCGTCGTGCTGAGGGGAGAGGCCCTTGCACCGGGGGCGGCGGTGCGGTATACTCCTGGCATCCCCCCTCGCGGCGAAGCCCGCCTCGGGGCGTGAAAGCAGCAGACGATGGCAAGAAAACAAGTCCCAACGGCGCCTGGCGGCGGGTCCGTGCCCGTTCCCGACATGAGTCGGGGCGTCAAGGCGTTCATCGAAGGCGTGATTCGCGAGATGCGGCGCGTCGTGTGGCCGACCCTGCCGGATACCGCCCGGCTTACCGTGACGGTCTTGATTGTCTGTGTCGTATTCGTGGTGTACCTGTGGGCCGCGGGCATCGTCGTGGATACGCTCCTTCGCGCCGCGGAAGGGCAACGGATCAACCTCTTTGGATAGCGTCACGATGATAACTTCCTGGTACGCGGTGCACACCCTGACACAACACGAGCAAAAGGTCGCCGACATGCTGAAGCGGCAGGCGATGCACGCGGGCCTTTGGGACAAGGAGATCTTTGAAGTGCTCATCCCTACGGAGGAGGTGGCGCAAACGAGAGACGGCAAGCGACGCAAGGTTATGAAGAAGGTGTTCCCGGGCTATGTGCTCGTGCGCATGATCCTGACTGAGGACTCTCAGAACCTCGTGAAGCGAGTAAGCGGTGTAACCGGATTCGTCAGCAGCGGAAACCGCCCCGCGCCGATTGACGACAGCGAAGTGCAAAACATCTTGCGCCGCCTGGATGAGAGCAGGGAGCGCCCGCGCGTCGTGTGGAAGGTAGGCGACACGGTGCGCATTATGGAAGGGCCGTTCGCCGACTTCACCGGAAAGGTGGAAGAGGTGGACGGGGAGAAGGGCAAACTGAAGGTGCTCATCCCGGTGTTCGGCCGGGAGACGCCGCTGGAATTGGAATTCGATAAAGTGGAGAAAGCGTAAATGGCAAAGAAGATTCTTTCGATTATCAAGTTGAACATCCCCGCCGGGAAAGCGACCCCCGCGCCTCCAATCGGGCCCGCGCTGGGCCAGGCAGGCATCAACATGATGGAGTTCATCAAGAAGTTCAACGAAGTCACGATGGACAAGATGGGCAACACTCTGCCCGTCGCCATTACCGTCTTCGAGGATCGCTCCTACGACTTCGTGGTAAAGCAACCGCTCGCGAGCGACCTCATCAAGCAAGCCGCCGGAATCGAAAAGGGTAGCGGCAACCAACTGAAGGAGAAGGTCGGCAAGCTGACCAAAGAGCAGCTTCGCAAGATCGCAGAAGTGAAGATGCCCGATTTGAACACCAACGACGTCGAGCAGGCGATGAAAGTCCTCGCCGGCACGGCGCGCAACATGGGGGTCGAGATCGTAGACTGAACTCGCACCCCGTGGGAGAGCGCTCGCGCTCGTAAGTCAACCACAGGAGAACACCATGCCACGAACCCAAGACAAGAAACAACAGCACTCGAATCGGTACCAAGGATTGCGCGTGAAGGGCGACCGCCTGACGCTGCACGAGCCGGCGGAGGCAATCCGCACGGCGAAAGAGTCCGCAACGGCAAAGTTCGACGAGACCATCGAAATCGCCGTCCGACTCGGCATTGACCCGCGACAGAGCGACCAAAACGTGCGCGGAACCACAACCCTGCCGCACGGAACCGGCAAGACCCGAAAGATCGCCGTTCTCGCCCGCGGATCAGGAGCAGACGACGCAAGAGCAGCCGGAGCCGACGAGGTGGGAGACGACGACCTCGTCGAGAAGATCGCAGGCGGTTACAAAGGGTTCGACGTCCTCATCGCCTCGCCGGAGATGGCGCCCGCCCTGGCGAAGATCGGTCGCGTGCTCGGACCGAAGACGCCGAACAAGAAGGCGGGAACGCTGACTGACGACATCCGAGGCGCGGTGGAGTCCATCAAGAAAGCGACCCTAGTGCAGTACCGCAACGACAAGGCGGGGATCATCCACATGCCGATCGGCAAAGCGTCTTTCACCGAGGAGCAACTCATGGAGAACTTCGCCGCCGCGATGAACGCCATCGTGAAAGCGAAGCCGCCGTCGGCGAAAGGGCGCTACCTCGTCGGCATCACCGTGAGCAGCACCATGGGCCCCGGCTTCCGCGTAGACCCCAACCTCGCGGCGAAACTGTAGCCTCTCAAGGTGGTTGCCTCTCCCCACGGGCGTTCCCGTCCGTGGGGAGAGCGCTACGCCGCAGAGCCGGCGCCGGCGAGTTCCTGCTTCAGCATCGCCCTCGCGCGGAAAAGCCAACTCTTCACCGTGCCCTCGGGGGCGTCGAGCGAACGGGCAATCTCCTCGACGTCCATCTGGGCGAAGTGCCGAAGGAGAATCGCCTTCTTGTAGTTTCCAGGCAGTCGCTCGACCGCGGCGCGGACGCGGGCCGCCAACTGCGCCTTGCTCGCCTCGCCTTCGGGGTCCGAGTCGCTCTCAAGGTGGTAGGCGTGCGTCTCCAGCGGCTCGCAGGCACGCTTGCGACCGCGCGCGATATCAATGCACACGTTCGTGCAGATGCGGTACAGCCACGGGCGAAAGTCCCGCTCGAGGTCAAACTCCGCCAGCGAGCGACCCGCCTTGACGAACGTCACCTGCACCGCGTCGGCTGCGTCATCCTGGTTCCCCAGGAGCCGAACCGCGTGGGCGAGAACGCCCTTGTAGTGGCGGCGGACGACCTCGTCAAACGAGGCGCGGCAGCCCCCCTGGGCGCGCTTCAACAGTGCCTGCTCTCGATTCAACAGAACTTTCATTTTTCTTCCTCCTGTCCGCGCAGCACGGCGCGACACCTTCCATACTGGGCGATGCGGCTGAGCGGTGTCAATCCAACCTTTACGATTTGGGACTAAGGGCCTAAGGAATCCTCAGTTGCGGGTGCTGAATCCCTCAAGAATCCTCAGCTCCAAGCCCGAAATCCTCAATCTGACCCTCGTCCACGAGCGGCGGAGTGGAAGCGACCATGGAACCTTTTGCGCCCAGTATACGTCTGTCTACTATAGACGGCCATGGGTGACACAACGCTTGCTGGACGAACGACCATCTCCACCCTGGCGCTTGCGGTGCCGGAGGAGATGCGGTCAGCCTCTCCGCGCGCGAGGAAACGCCTTCGCGCGGCGCTTACCCGCGCCTTCCCGCGAATGGCGGTCGAGGAGGCTGAGCCAGGCGTATTCCGAGTCGGGCTCCGGCGTGCCGTCCCGATTGAGAAGGCGGACACGTTGCTGGCTGCCGCTCGCTCCCGCCTCGCCAAGGTCATCGGCGCAGA
>JBFMFD010000076.1:0-12408 GCA_040752255.1 Armatimonadota bacterium | reverse complement strand
AACTACCCGTAGGTGTGGGAGTTGTGCGGACGAAAGGGGGGGGGGGTAACATCAGGGCATGGGAAAGATACTGACCCTCATTTCAATGACTCTTTTCGTCCTTGCTGTGAACACCGCTTCGGCGCAGAGTTCGCATCCGCCGCTCGAAGGCGGCGTCACTCCGCCGACTGTAACAGTGACGTCAGACCAGATTTTCTATGCGAGCCTGTGGTGTCGCGACTTCGATTCAGACGAGTTCGGTGCTATGTTCTGCAATAACTTGACTGCAGTCACCGTGAAGGCTCTCAGGAGCGGCACGACCGTCTACTTCGCTCATACGTCGTTCGAGAACTGCAAGCATACGTTTACCCACGCTGTGCGCGCACGCGCGGTCACCGAGACGCAGATCTATCTTGACGTCTATGAGGTCGCAGATATGAATTCATATCTCAACGACGGCAAGTTTGACGTTGCGATGATCGTCACCGTCACGCCTCCGCCTCCGACCGACCCTCCGGGAGGGGGCGGATGATTCCAACCCTCGCGGGCGCCATTCTCAGCCTATCAACGGTCGGAACGTTTTCCTTCCCTGGCGGCTCGCCCAACGAGTTCTCCGCCGCACTCGCTGAGGCGACGGGCAAGTCGGTCGTGCTCCTCGCGGACGCCCAGCAGGTTATGCAGCCGACGCCCGAGGGCGGCAGGATGGCGGCGGAGCCTGCTCCGATCCGCAAGGGTGAGGCGCGATGGGACAGCGAGGACGAGCTGCTCAACGCCATCACCCGCGAATGGGACCTCGGAGGGGCTCGCACCGGAGATGTGCTTGCGCTCTGGCCGAAGGGCTGGCCCGACGGAGTGGTCCACCAGTTCCACGCAGCCGCATACCGAGCAGCGTTCGAGCGGACCCGCCCGAGTGTCGAGCCAGACGCCGACGGGCGCGCAACCTTCAAGACTGTCGGAAAGCAGGCGCTGCTGGTCGCCGATGCACGCTACCTGCCCGGCGGCGACCGGCTGGAGGTCCACTGGTTCCACGCCTGGTCGTACCTCGCAGTCAGCGCCAATGCGGCGCAACCTGACGACCTTCTGGCAGCCATCGCCGCTGCGTGCGGAGCGAGGCTCGAGCGGTCCGACCGCGCCTCGGCGCTGCGGTTCGACCCACCAGAGTTCCGAAGGCGATACGTTGCAAAGGTGTTACAACAGCGCCTGGCAGCGAGGAACGATTATGAGCGCGCCACCGCCGACTTCATCATCGAGGCGATGCGCGCGTTTACGGATTCCGACCTTGCGGAAGCTTTCGCCCGAGAGGACGGCGCCGTTGTCCGAACGGTTCCCCAAGGCAGCGCATTGTTGGCCGCCTTTCGGGCGCGGATCGCCGCCGTACAATCATTGGAAGAGGACCCTCGCGCTCGGATCAGCCTGCTGCCGGCTCTGCAGAGTTTGATCGGCCAGATGGACCTGGGCGCCCCGCTTCGCGTGGAGTACGTCAACCCAAACGGCGTCGTCGCCGCCCTCGTGCGTTCAAGGGGAGGGGACGCGACGATCCACTTTTGACTTCTGCGGAGGAGACGCCGCTTTGCCATCGGCAAGTTGAACTCAAACTACCCGTAGGTGTGGGAGTTGCTCGGACGAAGGGGGGGGTAACATCAGGGCATGGGAAAGATACTGACCCTCATTTCAATGACTCTTTTCGTCCTTGCTGTGAACACCGCTTCGGCGCAACCAAGCGGTGAACCCAATTGCTACGAGTACGGTTACTTCCCCGCACCCGTCTGCAATTGCCAGCCGACGACGCCTGGCGAGCCGTGGGTGGACAAGTGGATCGTCTACGGCTCAACGTACACGCCCGCATGGTGGGAGTACACCGGCAGCTGTAACGGCGAGGGCGAACCTTGCCCGTGGCGATACGCCGGCACATCCGGTCCCCAAGAGATGCGGGTCTGGCTCGAGCGAGGGTGGTGCGTGAAGGAAGTCCACTTCTTGCAGTGTGTCGTACCTCCGGGTACCCTTGCGATGTGCGAGAACGGACAGTGCCCACAGCCGCCGCCCGTAGGCCCGAAGCACGACTTCAATTTCTGGGGATTCACGGCACAGTTCTACGAGTGTCCATAGCAGCATAAGGAGGATAACAATGACTGCAGCGATTCTGTTTATGAGCGCCGCCTGCATCGCAGTTCAAGCGACACAGGGGAAGCAAGGGGAACCGCCCCGTTACGGCGAGATCATCCCACTCACGAAGGAGCAGGTGGCAGAAGCGGAGCAACGCTTCATTGCCGCGCTCCAGAAAGAGTGGGTTCCTCGACTCACCAAGATCTGTGAAGTCGAAGGCATTGACGCAATGGTGTTTACCCTCGCCTCGCCCGAGTACTTCCCTGCATGGGAGAAAAGGCACGGAGTAGCAGGAATGCGTCTGCTCGCCTCGTCCACAGACACGTTCTGGGAACAGATCGACGGGGTTCAGGTGTTCTCCGTGGTAGGGGAACGAAACAGCGAGTTTAGCGCCACCTTCCTTGACGCTCTGAATTCCCTTAGCCCCTCGGATATCGAGCAGATAGCGAACGGCGAAGGGACGTTGGACATGTTCGGCTCGAAGATGGACGCGGTCGTGGAGAGGGTCGCGCTCGACCCCGCAATGGCGGACGTGCTCCTGGCACGTGGGTCGTCCACCAGCGTTGCGGTTCGGTTCTACCCCCACGTGCGGTACCGGGACCCCGCCACCGGCAAGGTGAAGACAATGGGAATCCCTTCCCAGGGCGATAGCGATCCGTTCTTCACACCCGAACGAGAGGGGCAACCCCTTTATCCCTACCTTCCGCTTGAGAAGCCAGCCGGGCACGGAGAACTGGACCTCGGAGAGGGCAAGGTCATGACCCTTTTGGCGTTCAACCAGGAAGCCGAGAAGGCATTCGGCGCACAATACTACATTGACGGCAGACTTGCACAAACGCCGCTGTTCGTCCGCGGAAGATTGGATCAGGCCACGTTCGAGAAGGTCTACCTAAAGGTAGGCGCGGCAACTCCGCCCGTCCGGAAGCCAGATCGAGAGAAGGTGCGACGAGATCAACTCAGCGAACTGCTTCGTCAACACCCTGAACTGCTCGAAGGATGGGAAGGACCGGGCAGCATCAAGGCGGAGGATGCCCTAAACGGCAGAACTCTCGTCGCTTCCGACCTCGTCGCGGCAGACCCGAGCCTTGCAATGAGGCTCGATGCCTACGGTATTCCAAGAGACGCCATCGTCGAGATGGAGCCTGGGCTTCTCTTCATCTTCGACCCAGGTGGCTCCCGCGACGTGATGCCGCCGCAGGTCACACCGGAGGGCAAGAGCTACCGCCGCACGATGAGCAACCGGATGCAGTTCGTCGTCATCGGTTCGTAGTCAATGTCGCTGCCAATCGGAGGAGAATGAAATGATCGTAACAATCGTATCACTGCTCGCGCTCGGCCTCCAGGCCCCTCAGCTGGGTGAGGTTCGGCAGTTGACTCCCGACGAGCAAGCCAAGGCCGAAAAGGATTTGCTGGAAGCCATTCAGAAGGAGTGGACGCCTGCGCTGCGGAAGGTTTGTGAGGTGGAGGGAACAGAGGCAATGGCGTTCGTCCTCGTGTCTCGAGTATTGTTCCCGCCCTGGGATAGGCCGTACGGCGTGCCGGCGATGCGACTGCTCGCCAGGGCGACCGGTACCTACTGGTCGCAGGTGGACGGCGTCCAAGTGTTCTCGGCCGTGGGTGACAGGCACGAGCGCTTCGGCCCCATCTTCTTTGACGCGCTGCGCGCGCTGGACGACGGTGCGCTGGAAAGACTCGTGTCTGGTGAAGCAAACCTGTCTGACTTCGGCCCGCTCATGGATTCCGTTGCCGAGACAATCGCGATAGACCCGGCGATGGCGGGGGTCCTCCTGTCACGTGGGTCTTCCACCAGTATCCAACTCAAGGTGCGACCCAGGGCGTCATTCACCGATCCCAAGACAGGGGAGCGGCGAACCATCAGCCTTGCGCGAAAAGATGAGGAACCCTTCTTCACCGAGGAAAAGGAGGGGGAACCCCTCTATCCGTATGTACCTCTTGAGAGCCGAAGAGCCGAAGGCCCGCTGGATTTTGGCGAAGGCGAGGTCATCACCGTTTACCAATTCAAGGAAAAGGCGGAGGAGGCCTTCGGCGCCCGCTACCTACTCGATGGCAGGATTGGCTCGACCCTCGTGTTTGCGCGAGGCAGAATGACTCAGGAGACGTTCGAGAAGGTTTACCTCAAGGTGGGGTCCGCCACGCCGCCGGTAAGGCGGCCGGACACGGAGAGAGTGGAGCGGGGAGAGCTCGCGGAGTGGCTCCGGGCTCACCGCGACGTGCTCTCGGCGTTCGAAGGCATGGATGGCCTCTCGCCAAGCGACGCTGTGGAAGGCGCTACCCTCAGCGCTTCCGAACTAGCGTCTGCCAGCCCCGAGATGGCTGCGCTACTCGCAGCGAGAGGTGTCCCACCCGATGCGAGCCTTCAACTTGGCGTCGAGCTCATGTTCGTGTTCGATCCCGGGGGCTTCCGCGACGTTCTCCCGCCGCAGGTCACACCGGAGGGCAAGAGCTACCGCCGCACGATGAGCAACCGGTTGAAGTTCGTCGTCGTGGGGTCATAGGCGGAGGCTATGCGAGCGAGAGGGCGGGGTACGCCTCCGCCCTCTCGTCTTCTTCGGCCGACGCGTTACGCGAGGCGAAGTCGGCCAGGCGCTCCTCTGCACCCAGCAGACGCAGCAAGCCGACTGTCACTCATGCCTCTGCTCGGGCCGGGTTACGTTCCTCGCACCGCGGGAATCCCGTCAAAGGTCGGATGAGCCGTGAGACGCCGTAGCCCAGATCCGTCTGGATTGATCGTAAAGACATCACCCGAATCTCCTGGCCCCTCATCGGTGAACAGGATTGCGGACCCATCGGGCATCCATGTGGGCCATCTTTCGGTGACGGTGTCCGTATTGGTCAGTTGGACCAGACCGCTGCCATCCACATTGATGATCCAAAGATCCGCGAAGGAGTCGTCGTCGGAAAACACAATTCTGGACCCATCCGGGTGCCACGCGAGGCTGCCCGCCAAGCCCTCCAGAACGAGCTGAATATCGAGTCCAGTCTCGACATCAACAGTATAGAGCTCATCGAAGTCGCTAAAGGCGATCCGGTCACCCCTTGGACTCCAGGCGACATCAGAAGCGAGAATCCCCTTTCCGAGCTCTTGCTCCTGCGTTCCGTCTGCGTTAATCACAGAGATTGTGCTTCCTGACACAAATGCAATCTTCGAGCCATCGGGGCTGAATGTCGGTGACTCGCCGAAGGTGAGAGGTGCGACATCTGAACCGTCCGCGTTCATGACCCAGAGTTCCGCACCGTATTCGACACACAAGCGCGTTCCGGTTGCGTTCACCGCGATGTCGTCGAAATGGCTCTGGCCGTTGAACTGGGTGACTTGAACCAGCTCGGTACCGTCCGCTTTCATCCTCCATACTTCGCACGAACCCGACCTGTGGGAAACGAGCCAGACCTTCTCGGCAGAAGTACCGACCCTTTCACCGGTGAACGTACCCGCGTTACCGGCGTTGTCTCTCCAGGTTCCCGTCATCTGCGTGCCAGCGACTGTGGCCCCCCAGGTGACCTCGTACTCGGAACTGAAGAAAAGGGATCCGAACGAGACGGAATCGCCTACCACGTACGCCGTGCCTTCAAAGGCGCCTACGGAGCTTACGCTCCCCGTCACGGCATACTCGTGTAACGACACAGGTGCAAATAGGGCAGTCCAAGTGCCGGAGTTGCCTTGGTTTGGCCCATCTGTCACCTGATACGTTCCTGTCCAACTGCCCGAGACATCGACCTCGTCTGCAGCAAACCTGTTGAACGACACCGTCCCCGTCTCGATCGGCTGACCGCCCTGCATGATCGTATACTGACCATTCAAAGCATTTCCGATTAGGATGCCGTCGAACAGGATCACCGCGTATGGCGGCTCGATGTCGATGGTCAATGTGACGGCGTTGCCCTCCTTTGTTCCGGTTACGTTCGTCGTCGCATAGACGGTTCGCTGGTCCGACTTTGTTAGCTTTGCGAATTCTCCGGTAACCTGGTTTCCTTCAACGGTGAGCTGTACCTCCAAGACATCGCCGGTCTCCGCGATCGCCGATGCGAATGTGCCGCGCCAAGCACCCGTCAGTCCCTCGGCAACGGACACTCCACCGCCGCCACATCCCAGAACGAGCATGCTCGTTGCCGTGGCCAGCATCGCGAGGCGCAAATCTCGCATTTGATCCCTCAAAGTTCTCATTGGTTTTGATCCTCCTCTCGCTCCATCGTATCGGGCCACTTCGCGGCACCACAGGAGCCATACTATGTTACCGTTGCGCCTCCTGCGGTGTCAAGGGAATCGCCCGCTTTCTTGCGGCAACTCACAATATTCATAGTGGGTACCCGCAAATGAGCACTCCCGGCAGTGGGTGTTTGAAAAGAGGAGCGCACTTCAGCACGTGTATCAATGCACAAACACCGACGCACTTCAGAGCCATGCCGAATGGTACACTTTCGGCATGCGTGTGGTGTGCGTCAACGTGGGCGCCAAGTTCTCAGATGACTACGTCAACAGAATGTATTTGATGTGCCGTCGTTACGTTCCCTTCATGAGCCGTTTTACGTGCTTCACGGACCGGCCGCGGAATCTGAATGCGGAGATCGAGCAGTACGACTGCTCCTCATGGGGGTTGACGGGCTGGTGGCCGAAACTAAGGCTGTTCGATCGGGCGGTGCTCGACGAGGAGTTCCTCTTTCTCGACCTTGACCAGATCTTACTCAAGAGCATGGAACCGATCTATCTGTACTCACAATCCAACCCCGAGCCGAGAATCATCGGCATGGTGGACTTTCACTACAAGTCGTTCAGCTCTAACATCCTTTGGGTGAGACCGTCGGGCGCCACCCAGGGCGTCTGGGACGCCTACACCGAAGGCGAACGGTTTGTCGCTGAGGGGCGGTCATCGGGCGACCAGGACTTCATCGCAGGATATGCGCACAGTCGCGGCATGGCCCACCTCCTTGCGACGTTTCCCCCCGAATGGTTTGCCTCCTACAAACTGTTACGCAAGTGGGCTCACGACCGAGCGAAGGTTGCACAACTGCTGGACTCGGCGCTGTTCCTCGTGTTCCATGGGAGGCCTATGCCGCATGAGGTCCTTCAACCGGTGAAAAGTTTGCTGTACCTTCTGCGCCATCGACCACTGCGCGCCTTTCGATACTGGCGCTTCCTCGAGGATGAGGTGCGAAGTTGGTGGTGCCTGCAGGATAGCAACGAGGGAGACCATGATTAAACTGCGGGGGATGGAGCCGTTCGTTAACGCACGCCGGTTGGCGCAACTCAAGCCAACGCACATGCCCCCGGTACGTCCGCGATGCAGAATACCTGCTCAAGCGGATGGTCGAAGGAGAATCCCAAGGAGCATTCCTCATGCTTGAGAAGCCTTTTGGGGCCTGCGCCCCCACCGGAATTCAGCGCCTGATCATCGCTTGCGCGAGGTGCACGCCCCTGCGCAGATGGCTGTCGCGGAGGAGGCTGGGGGGTTTACTGAGTCGCGTAAGGTCCGGGCCGATTGACGCTACCTTTCTGGGTGCGAGGTTTCGCTTGCACCTGACAGACAACCCTGTAGAAGGAGGCATGTTGTTCTACCCTGACTACAATATATGTGAAATTGAGTTCCTGATGTCATGCGTGCCAGAAGGTGGAACCTTTGTGGACGTTGGGGCAAATGTGGGTCTGTACTCGCTACCGTTAGCCGTGCACGTTGGACACAACGGTCGTGTTCTGGCGATTGAACCAGGCGCCGTGTCGCTTGCAAGGTTGAGAGTTAATCTGGTAGCTTCCGACGCACACCACGTGGTAGTTGCTCCATATGCCATTGGAGAGCGGAGGGGAGAATCGTATCTGCATGTGCCGTCCAGGAACGTTGGGGGAGCGACAGTGTCCGAGGTAGCAAGTGGTGAGATGGTCGGCACGATGCCGTTCTTGGAGGTTCTTGAGGAGCATGGCATTGATGGGATTGATGGTCTCAAAGTTGACGTTGAGGGTTGCGAGGATTACGTTGTAGTTCCACTCTTGAAGGCTCAGAAAAAGGACCTGTGGCCGCAAGGGATCGTCATTGAACACCTTCATCGCGGCGAGTGGCGTGCCGATTGTCTGGATCTGCTCCAGAGAAATGGCTACGAAATCGTTGGAACTACACAGTCTAACACCATGTTTCGAAGGATGCGAGGTGAATAAGCACCGGCACGCCATTGGCGTCTTTATGGACAAGGGATGCGGGGGGCATCAGGTAAGCTGAAATTACATGGAGCCGTTCGTTACGCACACCGGCCGCGTCGCAGTCCTGGACCAGGATGACGTCGACACCGACCGCATCATCCCCGCGCGCTTTCTCACCCTTGTGACGCGCTCCGGGTACGGCGAACTCCTATTCAAGGATGTGCGCGGCGAGGGCTTCCCTTTGGATCAGCCTGATGCGCAGGGAGCAACGGTGCTGGTCGTCGGAACCAACTTCGGCTGCGGAAGCAGCCGCGAGCACGCGGTCTGGGCCGTGCAGCAAGCTGGATTCAAAGCGGTCGTCGGGCGTCGGACCGAGAAAACAGAAGGTTTCAGCGATATCTTTAGACAAAACGCCGCCAACAACGGCCTCCTGCTGATCGAGCTGCCCGCGGTGGAGCACGCTGTGCTCACCAGGGCGGGGTCTGGGGCAACGGTTGAGATTGACCTGCCCTCCCAGACCATTCGCCACGGCGACTGGAGCGCCCGCTTTGAAATCAACGAAGCGACGAAGGAGGCGCTGCTGAAGGGCTTGGACCTCATCGGCACTACACTTCTGCACGAGGACGCCATCAGCCGATTCGAAACGAGCGCGGGCCGTGGACCCCGCACGCCGGATAGTGTCTGAGCTGCGCCGCCATCCGTTCCTGCAAGAGTGGGTGATCACCGCCACCCATCGCCAAGAGCGAACGTTCCTGCCCTCGGAGCAGCAGTGTCCTTTCTGCCCTCGCCCCGATGACCCAAACGCCGAGGTGCCGGTGGCTGACTATGAAGTCGCCGTCATCGAGAACCGCTTCCCCTCCCTTTGCACGCCGCCTCCGTTGCCGACGGTGGAAAGCAACGCCATCTCGCAGGTTCGTCCTTCAGCGGGCAGGTGCGAGGTTGTGCTCTACACGCCCCAACACGACGCAACGCTTTCCGATCTGAGCGTGCGCCATCTTCGCAAGCTGGTGCGCGTTTGGGCGGATCGCTATGCCCAATTGAGCGCGCTGCCTGAGGTGGAGTACGTCTACATCTTTGAGAACAAGGGCAAGGAGGTCGGCGTTACGCTGACTCACCCGCACGGCCAGATCTACGCCTACCCGTTCGTTCCCGAATTGATCCAGAGACGCCTTGAAGCGATGCGCGACAATCAGGAAGTCGTGCGCGAGTGGCTGCGCTTCGAGGTGGAGGAAGGGAAAAGGGTGGTATGGCGAAACGGTGAGTGGGTGCTGGTCGTTCCATTCTTCGCCCGCTATCCATATGAGGTCCACCTCGCCCCCTTGCGCCCCGTCCCGAACGTCGCGGACGCGGACGAGCGACAACTGGACGGCCTCGCCGAGGCGCTCCGGGTCGCTTCTCGCAAGCTGGACGCGCTATTCGGGTTCTCGATGCCATACATCATGAGCCTGTATCAACACAACGCGCCGTGGTCCACCCTCACCGTTGAGATCACGCCGCCTTATCGCACGGCTACCAAGCTGAAGTACCTCGCGGGCAGCGAAGCGGGGTGCAGCGTGTTCATCAACGACACCCTGCCCGAAGAGACCGCCGCCGAACTCCGGGCCGCCCGGCACGAGTAGCGGGAACCTGCCCCTCTTACCTGCCCGACCGCCGTCCCCCTCTGGAAGAACCACTTGGTAGCCGATATCAACACCAGCGGCACCGGGAGACGTGGGACCGAGTTGCGGCTGCAGCAGAGGGCTTCTTATGGCAAGATTCTGGGGAATTCTTTCACTTTTGGCGGTCGGCGCGGCGTACTCACACGCGTCGGGGCCTGCTTCGGTCAACCTCGGCATGCTCGATGCCACGGCGCAGGAGTCTCTGTTCGCCGCGTGGAAGGCTGAGGCGAACGGGGACGGGGCGAAGGCAGCCAGGCTGGCGCTGCTCGTCTCGACGCCGCAGGTCGTCCGGGTCCGTGTGCTGCACGAGGCGCGCGGAGACGACGATGCCCTGAACGCTCTTGTCGAGGAGGCTCTGGCAGAGTGGGAGGCAGCCGGAGTGTCGTTTGTTCTCACCGAGTCCGCGTACCCTGAGCCGCACCTGACGATCGTGTTCCAAGAGCGTGTGCAGGGTCGGCGCGGCCCGATTGCGGGCAAGACGACATCGCGCCGGACGGTCACCGCCGACGGGGCGCTTTCCGTTCGGACGACCATCGAGATTGCAACGCGCTCGCCGTTCGGCGGCCGGCTTGGGAACGCCGCAGTTCGGAAGACGCTTCTCCACGAGGTCGGTCACTTCATGGGGCTGCGCGATGTGGGCGACCCGCGGGACGTGATGGGCCCCGTCGTGCTCGGCGGCCCAAACGATGTGCGCCTCGAGGAGCGACACCTGCAGGCGGTGCTGCAGCTGAACATTGAGGCGTCTCGCCTAGCGCGCCTTTCGCCGACGCCCGTCACAGAGGACCCCGCCTACAGGCGTCCGGTGGTCTTCACCTTCCCGTCGTAGCGACCCTCACTCGCCCCGCGGGAACTGCGGATGGCTGCGATACGTCCAGATCTGCCCGGTGTGGTATCCCGCGTGTTGCGCCATGCGCCACAGCGCCTGCCTTCCGGTGATGATGTTGCCCAACGGCGCGCGGAACTCGCGTTGCAGTTGCTCCTCGCTTGGGTTCGACACGGCGCGCTTGGCGATCGCGCCGGAGCGTTCGAGCAAAGCGGCAATGAACCGGCGCGTAAGTTCCTCCTTTGCGTAGGGGAACGGCTCGTCCTCTTGAATGAACGATGCGATGACGGCTCGATCCAGGCGCGCACCCTCATCGTTTCCGGCAGGCTCGATGCCCAAGATGCGTGACCCTAGGTAGTGCTCGGCGCCCGCAACGTGCGCGAGGATCTCGGCGATCGGGTGCGCACCGGGCCAGGGCGCCCAATGCAATTGCTGCTCGCTTAGGTCTTCCCAGGCGCCTGCGAGGCGCTCACGTGTGAACAGCCAGACCTCTCCGAACTCAGTCATGCCCCGAACTATATCCCGAACGCCTACTTGCCGACAAGGGCGCGCAGGAAGAACATCAGATTTGCCGGCCGCTCCGCCAGCCGCCTGGTGAAGTAGGGATACCAGCGCTCGCCATATGGAACGTACACGCGAACCAGGTAGCCGCGCCGAAGCAGGTCTCGCTGAACGTCGCGCCGGATACCGTAGAGCAATTGGAACTCGAAGCGAGAGCGACCGATTCCCTCACGGCCGGCGTGTTCGATGAGCGCCTCAATCATCCTCGAGTCGTGCGTGCCGAACGCGGGAAAGATGCCGTCGCTGAGAAGGCGGTAACCGCAGCGGAGAAACGCCGCATCGACTTCGCGCTTCGCTTGATGGGCGACCTCCGGCGGCTCTGCGTATGCCCCTTTCACGAGGCGGATGCGGATGCCCTCGCGGATCATCTCTTCGAGGTCGGTTTCCGTTCGGCGAAGCATGCTCTGCAACACGGTACCCACGTGCCCCCGGTAGTCGCAGTGCACCTCCTTCACCGCGCGGAGCGTCGCATCTGTGCAGGAGCTGTCCTCCATATCTACGCGGACGAAGTTGCGCGTCTGGGCGGCGATTGCGACGATCCTTCGGAGGCGCTCGGTCGCGCGAGCCTCATCGTGCAGCAAGCCGAGTTGCGTCAGTTTGACCGACACGTTCACGTTCTCCGGCATAAATCCGCCGTGAAGGGGTGAACTCGCGATTTGCTCCAGCACGCGCGCGTATTCGTCGGTAGCTTTGTCCGCCGTCTCTCCGTCCGTAACGTGCTCCCCCAGCAGGTCCAAAGTCACGCGGAACCCCTGGCGCCTCAACTCAGCGGCGGCGGCTAACGCGGAGTCAGCCGTCTCGCCTGCGATGAAGCGTCGCACAACGCGGCGCGTCAGGCGACTGTTCCGCACGAACCGCTCCACCCCCGGTCGCCCGGCGGTGGACAGGATGAGGTGCCTGAGGAGCATGAGCCGCGCGGATACTACCGCTTGCACCGCGACCTACAAGAGACGCGATGACCGCCGGGAGCCGGACGAAGCGAGGCGGCAGACGAACTGCGCGGGCTCGGGCAGGAAGGTGAGCCGCGCGCCCGCATAGTACGTGCTCAGAATCCGGTCGTACGACTGCCCCTCGAGTGCACGCGCTTGTGCACCCGCCTGGCACATCCCGACGCCGTGCCCCCACCCCCGGCCGCGGAC
>JBFMFD010000075.1:0-12449 GCA_040752255.1 Armatimonadota bacterium | reverse complement strand
GATCTTCTCGAGGCGCTCCGCCTGGCAGCCAAGCACGTACTCGGGGTGGAAGCGACCGGCTTGCACGGTCATCGCGTCTGCCAAGTCTTGCGCGGCGATTTCGGGGAAGCCCGGCATGTCGTAAATCGGCTTGTCGGGGTAGAGCGCGGTCAGTTGCCCGCCCGTCTGCGGCTGAGAGTCAATAACGCGAACCGACATTCCCCTCATGCCTGCATAAAACGCGCCGAACAGCCCGACCGGGCCCGCGCCGACGATCGTAACGTCCTTCACTCGCCCACCTCGTCCGCGCTCTCGACTTCAACGGTTCGCTCGCCCTCGCGGATGACGCTTCTGTCGGGACCGAACTCCTGCTTCCAAATCGGCACGTCCGCCTTCAGGCGCTCGATGAGAAAGCGGCACGCGGCGAACGCCTCGGCTCGGTGGGCGCAAGCGGCGGCGGTTACCACAGCGATGTCGCCTGGGAGCAGCTCACCGAGGCGGTGAACCACGGCGACGCGGGCGTTCCAGCGCTCCGCCGCCTGCTTCGCCAGTCGCTCCATCTCGGCGAGCGCCATCGGTTCGTAAGCGGTGTACACGACCCGCTCGGTGCGCACCTCTCCGGTTACCGCCCGCACTTCGCCGCAGAACACGGCGACGCCGCCGGCGTCCGTTCCCTCCAGGCTCCGGCGAATCAGTTCAGGGTCGATCGGGTCTGGCTGCAGCCGAATCATCCGCCGCTCACCGGGGGGATAACCGCAACTTCATCGCGCTGCTCTATCGTATGTTCATCTGTTGCGAAGGCGCGGTTGACTGCCACCCTGGCGCCGTCTACCCAAAGGCCTTGGGAGCGAAGCACCGACTTGAGCGCTCCCACGGTGGCGCCCGCCGGGAGTTCGACCGGCACGCAGTCGCCATGTTTCGAGCGGAGGCTCGCGAAAAGCAGCACCGGAACGGTCATGCCGCGAGTGTACCGATTCCAGTAGAATGAGGCACAGCATGCCCGGTGAAGATAGGGAGCAGGGACCGCCACAACGCCTGACGGCTGAGGAGTTGGCGGAGCGGCTCGCGCAAGCCGACTCGGAGCGCGAGTTCACCGACCTGCTTGCGAACATCGCCGAGGATACAGGCGTCTCGGCTGAGACGCTGCGGAGCACCCTGCGCGAAGTTGACCACCGATCGAAAGCTCGCCGTACTTGGTGGGGCACGCTGCGCGCCCAGATCGCCCAGATGGGTGAGGCCACTCGGCGCACCGTAACCTCGGCGTTCCTCGGTTTGCAGGCGGGCTTGGTGGCAGCGCTGGGCGCCAAGTTCGGCGACGACTACGGTTTGGGAACGGTAACGCAGGTGCTTCTCATCGCGCTTGCCATCTACAACACTGCGCTGGCGAGGCGGCGTGAGTTGGCTACTCTCGTCGGGGCGACCATCGGAGCGTCGTACGTCATCGGGCGCGCCTTCTTCTCGGTGCTGCTGCAACCGGAGGCGCGCTTCGACGGCATGCTCATTGTGGGGCTGACGTTGGTGGGGGCCGGTCTCGGGTGGCTCGTAGGTGGCTTGCGCGACAGGATTCTCCGCCTGCGGTTCCAACACGACCCTGAAGCACGAAGGAAGGAGTTGCTCCGCCAACTCATCGAGCTGCAGGATGAGTTGCGGGTCGGAGAGCGAACGCTCACCTTCCTGTCGGTAGACATCGTTGACAGCACCGGCATCAAGGCGGAATGTGAGCCCCTGGCAGCAGAGTATTCGTTTGGCGAGTACTCACGCTACGCGTGCCGGATCGCGCAGCAGTTCGGGGGGTCGCTCCACAGCGCAGCAGGCGACGGGCTCCTTTTCGCATTCGACCATCCACAGCATGCGTTCCTCGCCGCGAAGCGCATCCAAGCCGGGATGATCGAGTTCAACGCGCACCTCAACCGCACGAACCGCCCGTTCCGCCTGCGGTGCGGCATCCATACGGGTCAGGTGGTGACGCCGATCGGCGGCGACCCATCGTCGGTGAACTATTCCCACGTCATTGACGTTGCCGCGCACCTCCAGAAAGCTGCGCCTCCGGGGGGCGTTGCGGTCTCGCGCGACGCCGCGCTGCTGTTCCCGGGCGGGCCAGATGCCGTCGGGAGTGAGAAACTCGAAGCGCGCGGCATCGAAGGCACCCTTTGGCAACTGCACAGCGAGGCGACGCCTTTCGCGCAGCGCCCGTCCACGCTTGCTCCGCCGCCCTTGCCCCCCGGGACGTAGACATGCCCAGCCGTTCCGACGCATACGACGTCATCGTCTGCGGAGGCGGAACGGCGGGCGCCGTGGCAGCCATCAAGGCGGCTCGCCTCGGCGCCAGGACGCTCGTCGTCGAGGCTCTCTCCGGGCTTGGCGGAACGCAAACCTTCGCGTGGGTAACCCCGATGATGCCCAACTACCTCGGTGACGACCAACTGTGCCGCGGGATGAACTTGGAGATACAGCAGCGCCACGCGGCGCGATACGGCGAGGGAGAGGTTCCCAACGCCCAGGTGTGGTACGACCCGATCGCCGTTGCCGCCATTCTTGAGGAGATGGCCGACGAGGCGGGCGTGGTGAGGCTTTACAACGCGATGCTCGCATCCGTCTCAACGTCAGACTCCGGCGATGGCGTCCGGATCGAGGAGGTCGTCGTTCAGACCAAGGGGGGCGCCCTGCATTTCACTGCGAAGACATTCGTTGACGCGACGGGCGACGCGGACGTTGTCTTTCTTGCCGGCGGAGAGACGATGTCGGGCGATGAGCACGGCGTCAACCAACCGATGACGCTGCGCTTCACGGTCGCGAATGTGGCGCTGCGCGAGGTCATTGCGTTCTTCGGGGAGCACGCCTCGCCCGCCACGGAGCGCTTCCTTCACGTCGGCTTCGCCGAGGCGAGGCGGTCGCCGATTGAGGGTCTCGTCGCGGAAGCAGTCGCCGATGGTGTGTTGAGAGAGGGCGACCTCGGGTACTTCCAGTTCTTCACGATCCACGGGCGGCCCGGCGAGTTGGCGTTCAACTGCCCGCGACTGGTCGGTTTTGACCCGCTTGACCCGTTCTCGGTGAGCGAGGCGCTGTCCGCCGGGCGGCTTGCGATTCAGCGCGTGCATCGGTTCTTGCAGCGCTTTATCCCAGGGTTCGAGCGCAGTTACATCTCCGTCGTTGCGCCGATGATCGGAAATCGCGAGAGCCGCAGGGTCGTCGGCGAGTACGTCTTGACTGAGGAGGACCACCAGACGGCGCGGAAGTTCCCTGACGCGATCGCACGCAACCGATACCCGATTGACATCCACCTAGTCGGAGGGGGAGTCGAGTTGCGCGCGCTACCCAATGACGATTTCCACGAGATCCCATATCGGTGCCTGGTGCCGAAAGGGATCATGAACGCGCTGGTTGCGGGTCGTTGCCTCAGCGCGACGTTTGCGGCGCAATCGAGTGCGCGCATTCAGCCGGTCTGCCGGGCGATGGGCGAGGCGGCGGGCGCGGCGGCGGCGCTCTGCGCGGCGCTAGGCGCCTCGGCGAAGGACCTGGAGTACGCGACGCTGCGCGAACACCTGGATTTGGATTGAGGAGTGAAGCGCGCGGGCACCCTCCACAGCAAGCTGTGGAGGGACAGCAAAGGGGCTAATCGCTGAGCAGCTTCTCGCGCACGGCCTTCATCGCCGCCTCGGTGCGGCTGTTCACCTGCAGCGCCTTGAGGATGTTCGAGACGTGGTTCTTGATGGTCTTCTCGGCGACGCCGAGCCGATCCGCGATCTCCTTGTTCCGCAGACCCTGGGTAATGAGGCTGAGCACCTCCTTCTCGCGGTCGCTGAGTTCGTAGAGGTGCTCGTCTTCAATCTCCTCGTCCTCCTGCTGCCTTCGAAACTCCTGCAGCACCTTGGTCGCGATCGTCGGAGACAGCGTCGCTTCTCCTGCGACGGCGCGCTCGATTGCATCGATGACCTCGTTGGGCGAACTGGTCTTGAGCAGATAGCCGATTGCGCCCAGGCGCAGAGCCTCGAACACCAACTCGTTCTCCTCGTGTACCGTGAGGACGACTGCCTCGATGTCGCGCTTCTTCCGTTTCAGCTCGCGGATGCACTCAAGCCCGCTCATCCGCGGCATCTCGATGTCGGTGAGCAGCACCTCTGCGTCCTCGGTCATGCAAACGTCGAGCGCTTCTCGCCCATCTTCACCCACGCCGACGCACTCGATGCCCTTCGTCGACGCCAGGATGCGATGGAGCGCCTTGCGGTACGCCTCTTCATCATCGGCAATCACAACTCGTATCATCTTCGCAATCTCCTCCTCCAATTGTCTCGCTGGCCGAGGGTACCCGGCTGCGGTAAGCGTCCATCGTCGGGAGCGGCAGCGCTGTGCGGGGTCTCATGCACTGTGCAGCTCCATCAATTCGCTGGTTCTGTGCGGCTCGGTTCTTGTTTGCGCCGCGGCCGCCCTTCGTTCTTCTTCCGCAGCCTCCATCTCCATCCCCTGTCGGCGAAGCGATATCGCCCTAAGGCGATGGAGAAGCGCGTCCGAGGTCTGCTCGGCCCCAGCCGCGAGCACCATCTGCCGCTCCGCTTCCTGCCCGCACCACCACAACAGGTCGGCGACTTCGAGGAACGGCACAGGGTCGGCGCCAAACTCCTCAAGCACCTTCTCGCCGCCGCCTGAGAGAAAAGCCTCCATGCGAAGGCACGGCTCAAGCGGCGCGAGGAAGTGTGCGTTCGGTAGGTCGTGCTCATCCTCCTCGCCGACGTTCCGAAGAGACCAGTTCTTGAGCCACCACGCCAGGGGGTTCGAGCCGCAATAGAGCAGAGACTCTTCAAAGTCCGCCGCCGCGAGGAGCCAGCGCTCGTCGCGCATCGCGGCAAGGCCGAGGGCGAACCACGCGGCGTGCTCCAAGCCCGGCGAGTGCGTCGCGACAAGCAGCAGCCGCTCTGCATCTGCTTGCCGGCCCTCCGCAAGCGCACGCAGACCTCCGGCGAAGGGCAACTCCTCCCACTGCGCCCACTCCGCCGGGAGCGTCGCGAGGGTATCCGCCACCCTTCGCCGGCCCTCCCCGTGAACGGGGAGGGGGTCGTTGGCGGGGTCGCCCATTGAAACCGGCGCGTCCATCAACGCCTCACCCTCCTCGCTTCGAATCAGAAGCCGCTTGGGCGGGGCGCCGAGCCCTCGCATGGCATACTCGGCGGGTCGCTCCGGATAGGCGCTCAGCGGCGCTTCGACCGTTTCTCCTCCCTCCAACTGCAGGAACACCTTCGCGCTCGGAGTCTCTTCTGCGGAGTGCACGCGCAGTTTTCCGTCCTCCCGATCCTGGAGCACCACGAACCGCCGGTTCGCCGCTACGGGGACGCCAGAAGCGGAAACAAAGTGCAGCGTGCACGACACGGAGCGGGTGCGGAGCGGCGAGAGCAGCGCCGGAGAGCGCGCCTCGACGAGCACGGTGCCGTCTCGAACCGTCACAACGCCAACCCGCCGATCCAACGCGGCGACGACCGTGCGCCCTTCGAGGGAGCAGAAAGCCCCGTCGGCAAACGCGACTGCCGCGGCAGGCAAGCGCAGGGGCAGTGGGGTGCCGGGGGTCGGCGCCATCCTCCGATTGAACAGACTCCAACTGAGCAGCAACGCGGCAGAGCCGCTTTCGACGCGCGCCTTCGCTTCCCAGGTAATGCCCGTCCCTCCGTCAACTCCTCCCAGGAACGCGCGCGCTTCCTGCTCTCCCTCGCGGAGCGCAGTAAGGACGGCTCGCCCGGGCGCAGAGAGGGGACCAGCGACCGCCGCCTCGCTTCCCTCTCGTGGCGACGCTTGGACGCTTCCTCCATCGCGCGCGCTCAGGTTCACGCGAAGGTACCGGTTCTCGCAGACGAGTTCAGCCGGCGCGCTCGGTTCCTCCTTGGGCACCTGGTAGGCGTTGACGGACAACGCACGCATTCTACCGACAGGTACAATCGAGCCGTGAACGAGGCATCGCGCAGGTTCGTTCTGCGCGCCATGAAATGGATACTCATTCCGTTCTTACTGTTTTTTGTGGGCTACTACCTCTTGTGGCCGTTGCTGGCGGACAAGTTCGGTCTGCACGACGACCCCCCCACCATCGAGGTCACGCCCCATGAGAGTTCTCCTGCTGGAGAGTAACCTCTTCTGGTCTCAGCGCCTGCGGATGGGCGTCCGCCAATTGGGTGCAGAGCCTCTCCTCAACCAGCCGGACGCCGAGGCCGATGTGGCGATCGTGAACCTTGCCGAGGTAGACGCCTCGACCATCAGCGCCCTCAAGGGCAGAGGGTGCTTCGTCATCGGTCACGCCGGACACAAGGAAAAGGACCTCATCGAGGCAGGCAAGGCAGCCGGGTGCGACCGCATCGTTACGAACGGCGCGCTTACGCACAAGCTTGAGCAGATCCTCAAGGAGGCGACCGGTGCGCGATAGTTTCGGGCGGACGATTGACTACCTTCGCGTCAGCGTGACCGACCGCTGTAACTTCCGCTGCATCTATTGCATGCCGGAGGAAGGTTATCCGGTCTCACCTAAGGAGGAGTTGCTCACCTTCGAGGAGATGGCGCGGCTGGTTCATGTGGCTGCCGACCTGGGCATCACGAAGGTTCGTCTCACTGGAGGCGAGCCGCTCGTCCGCCGAGACTTGCCGGACCTTATTCGCAAGGTCTCTTCGCACCCAAACGTACAAGACCTCAGTTGCACAACCAACGCGTTCCTCCTGAAGGCGAAGGCAAAGGAACTGAAAGACGCCGGCCTTCAACGAGTGAACATCAGCCTCGACACCCTCGACCCGGAACGCTTCGCTCGAATCGCGCGAAGAGGCTCGTTGCAGCAGGTGCTCGACGGTATCGAGGAAGCGTTCGCCGTCGGCCTAAATCCGGTGAAACTGAACTGCGTCCTCATGAAGGGAGCCAATGACGACGAGGCGGTTGACTTCGCGCGATTGACCCTGGACCGCCCGATTCACGTCCGCTTCATCGAACTGATGCCGATTCGGTGGAACCTCGACGAGACGGAGCCGATGGACGCGTTCGCCGCTCTCACCGGGAACCGCGACCTCTTTCGCTTGCGCATCGCCGAGGACGACGGCATGCTCAGCGACGCCCAGATGCGCCGCATGGTCGTGTCGACGGAGGTCGCGCGCCAGGCGATCGAGAAGGAATTGGGGAAGATGTCGCCCGCCGAGGTGCCGACCAACGGCCCCGCAAGGACCTACCGCGTGAGTGGGGCGGCGGGCACAGTAGGCTTCATCAGCCAGATCAGCAACGACCTCTGCAGCCGCTGCAATCGCCTGCGTCTGACCGCCGACGGGCAACTTCGACCCTGCCTGATGGCGGATGGCGAGGTGGACCTTCGCACGCCGTTGCGCCTCGGCGCGAGCGACGAGGAGATCAAAGCGCTCTTCCTCCAGGTCGTCCAAGCCAAGCCCGAGCGCCACTACCTGGCCGAGGGCCAGAAGGTAACCGGCCGCGGCATGAGCCAACTCGGGGGCTGAGCATTGGGCCGCCGCGTTCTCGTCGGACACGTCGCCACGCGATCCGAGGCGCAGATCTATGAACAGATGCTGCGCTCCGCCGGCGTGCCCGCATTCTCGGAGTTAGGCTCCGTGATCTCCGAGTTCGCGGATGTCGCGTCAAGCGAGATTTATGTTGATGAGAAGGAATTGAATCGAGAGACCGCGCAGGCGATCCTCGCGGTTCTGGGCCGCAGCGCCAACCGAGAAGCGCTCCAGCCCTACCTGGAGGGCGAGCAGCGCGCCGAGCCGGGCACGGTGTCGGTCGCGTGGTTCCCTACGCACGCTCTCGCATCCGAAGCGAGGGACGCGCTGAAGGCGGAAGGCGTGCGCTGCGAGATTCGCGAACTGCCGTGGGAGGTCTCGCCGTACGAAGGGCGCCCGTTTGGACTGTTCTTGCCGTCCGAGAGCCTCGACCTCCGAGTGGCACAGGTCGTGTGGTCGCTTGTCGGGGACAACGCAGACACGGATGTCCTCTCGCCCTACCGCCGCTTCTCAACCGAGGGGTAAAGTCGCGGCATGCCGCTCCGACTTGGCATCCTCTCTTGCGCGCACATGCACGCGCATGGTTATGCCCACGCCGCACGTGAGCGCGAGGACATCGAACTCGTCGGCGTTTGGGATCACACGCCCGAGCGGGCGACCAAGTTTGCCCAGAGGTGGGGGATACCGGATGTCGAGCAGTTGGACGCGCTGCTCCATCGCGCCGACGCCGTCGTCATCGCAAGCGAAAACGTACGCCACGCCGACCACATCGAGCGTGCGGCGGAAGCAGGCAAGCACATCCTTTGTGAGAAGCCGATCGCGACGACCGAGAATGAGGCGAGCCGGATCCGCGCGGCTGTGGAGGCGGCAGGCGTGACCTTCATGACCTCCTTTCCATGCCGCCTCAGCCCAGCGTACTCGGCGATGCGCGCGCGTGTGCAGGACGGTGCGATCGGCGCGGTGCTCGCGCTCTGCGGAACGAACCACGGCACCTGTCCCTTCGACTGGTTCGTCGAGCCTGCAGAGTCGGGCGGGGGCGCATTGATGGATCATGTGGTGCACGTCGCCGACCTGATGCGCGACCTCATCGGCGAGTCTCCCACATCGGTGTACGCACAGGTCAATTCGTTGAGGCTCAACCTTGCGTGCGAGGACACCGCGTTTCTCCACCTCACCTTTCCCAGCGGTGTGTTCGGAACGCTGGATGGGAGTTGGTCGCGCCCAAGCGGCTACAAGACGTGGGGCGACGTGCGGCTGTCGGCAACCGGCGAGAAAGGAGTGATCGAAACCGACCTGTTCGGCCAGGCGCTCGACCTGTTCACCGACGAAGCGCCCACGCACCGCGAGGTCGGATACGGCAGCAGCCTCGATCGAGAACTGCTTGCCGCCTTCGCCGACGCGGTTGTCGAGGGGCGAGAGCCGCCGATTACGCTGGATGACGGCCTCGCCGCCTCAGCCGTCGCCATCGCCGCGGTTCAGAGTGCGCGAAGCGGCGGACCGGCTTCCGTTCCCGCGCTCTGAAGCACGCCCGATCCGCCACGAAAGAGCGCGTTTCGCGCCATACTCTAGCCCGATGACCGACCCGCACAAGACCCAGATGCTGGAGGAGGATCCGAATCGGACGCGCATCACGTCCGCGCCTTCCCTGACGGCGACGCAGACGATTCAGCCGATCCAGTGCCCCGTCTGCCGGTCGCACAATCCGCCGGGCGTGCTGTATTGCGTCGAGTGTGGGCTTATCTTTTCGACCAGCGACAGCCTGCCGGACGACGTCTTCAGCGCGCCGCCGGTCCGCCCTCCCTGCTTGGTAGACACCGCGGGCAGAGAGCAGCACCTGCGACCGGGTGAGAACCTCGTAGGACGCGAGGGCGACATCCTTCTAACCGATTCGCGCTGTAGCCGAAAGCACGCAAAGGTGTACCTCGAGGACGGGAAGGTCTTCGTCGAAGACGTCGGCAGCACCAACGGCACGACCGTCAACGACGAGCCGCTGCAACCGAACACGAAGACCGAAATCAAACCGGCCGACAAGGTCTCCTTCGCGGGCGTCGAGATGACGCTGCACTTTCCTGGAGATGCGGGCGCAACCCAACTGCCGCAATCGAACAAAACCGCCACGCTGGACGCTCCCCCCGCCGTTGAGACACCGGTCGCGTACCTCGTCGGAGATGCCGGTCGCCACGCTCTGCGCCAAGGCGAGAACAGGATCGGAAGGAAGCCCGAAAACGATGTCGCCATCGCCGACCCTTACGTGAGCGGGTCGCACGGCGTGCTCACGATCGGCGACGGCACAGCGCACTACACCGACACGGGAAGCACAAACGGCTCTTTCCTGAACGGCGCCCGCCTGGAGCCGCAGCAGAAAACGACACTCCAACCAGGCGACGTGCTCAAAATCGGTCAGATGGACTTCACGCTCGAGTGGAGCCAACCCGAGGAAGCGTGATGGATACTACTGCCGAATTCTCGCGAGAGGAACTCAGCGCGGCGACGGTGCCTCTGAGGCGCGTCCCAAAGGTAACCGTCGCATGCAAAACCGACATCGGCTGCGTTCGCGAGAACAACGAAGACAAGTTCGAGTTCTTCCTGCCCGAGTCGGAACCGCTGCTCGCCGTCAGAGGATATGTGTTTGTCGTCTGCGACGGGATGGGAGGACACGCCGCCGGGCAGATCGCAAGCGAGATCGCGTGCAAGTCGTTCCTCTACGCCTATCTCCATCACGAATCCGCCGACCCGGAGGAGGCAGCCCGCACCGCCGTCAGCCACGCCAATCGCTTCGTCCTCGATGCCGCCAGGGCCATCCCTGAGCGCCGTGGAATGGGATGCACCCTCAGCGCGCTCATGCTCGTGCAGGACCGCGCCATCACGGCGCAGGTCGGAGACTCGCGCGTCTACCGCCTCCGAGACGGCGATCTAACTCAACTCACCGCCGAGCATACGTTCGTGGAAGAACTCGTCGCGGGCGGGCTGATGGACAGGGAGACCGCCAGCCGAGACCCGCGCTCTCATGTGCTGACCCGCGCCGTCGGTGTAGAGGACTCCGTCGAGCCCGAAATCGCCGCCCACGACCTGCTGCCGAAGGACGTGTTCCTCCTCTGCAGCGACGGCATAACGAACCTCGTCAGCAACGAGCGAATCGCCGAGGTTCTCCCCCTTCCTCCCTCGGAAGCCGCGTGGACGCTGGTCAACGACGCGCTCCAAGCGGGTGGGCACGACAACGCCACAGCCCTCGTGGTTCGGGTAGATGACATCGTTCCGACCGATTCCTAGTCCATAGCTGCCCGCTAATCCGTCATCACAGATAGGCGATGGGCGAAAGCGCCGCGTTCGTGCTCGTGATGCTCGTGCTGCCGCTCGCGATTCTCGCGACGGCGTTGTTTCTCTATGCCTGGACAGGGAGGAGGATGAAGGGATGACGCTGGACGCCAAAGCCGTCGCGTTCGGCGCCTACTTCCTCGTCATCCTCGCAATCGGCGTGTGGGCGACGCGCTTCTCGTCGCGAGGCGTCAGCGAGTACTTCATCGGCGGCCGCTCGGTGCCCCGCTTCGTCGTCGCGCTCTCGGCGGTCGTCTCGGGGCGGAGCGCGTGGGTCTTCACAGGCTTGGCGGGACTGGCGTATCGAGACGGCGCGTCCGCCGTGTGGTACGTCGTCGGCTTCACCATCGCCGAGATGCTTCTGTTCTTCTTCTTCGCCAACCGTGTCAGACGCTTCGGCGAGGCCCGGGACTGCGTCACCGTAACCGATATTCTCGCCGCGCGCCTCGGCGATCACGCCGGTCGCCTCCGCGTCGCCGTCGCCGTGCCGATCGTCATCTTCTACACCGCGTATGTCGCTGCACAGTTCGACGCGGGAGGCAAAGCGCTCGCGCAGAACTACGGCGTCGAAGGGCACACCGCCATCATCGTTACCGCGGGCATCATCCTGTTCTATACGTTCCTCGGCGGCTTCCTCGCAGTCAGTTACACGGACGCTATCCAAGCGGTCTTCATGATCTCTGCGCTTGTGTTGCTTCCCCTCCTTCTCATCCCGGCGGAGGGCGGATGGAGCGCCGTCATGCAGAGCCTCAACCCCGGAGCGTTGGACCCGATGAAGATCTCCATCGGGATGATGATAGGCGGGCTTGGCCTCGGGCTCGGTTCCGGGGGCAACCCACACATCGTCGCCCGATACCTCTCGATTCGCCACGTAGACGGCTTACGCTTCGCCGGCGTCATCGGCACGCTTTGGAACGTCGTCATGTGCTGGTGCGCCATCCTCATCGGCATCTCGGGACAGGCTGTGTTTCGAGGCGAGACCACGCTCGCAACAAAGCAGGCAAGCGAAACCGTCCTGCTCCAACTGACGCAGACGTTCCTTCCGCCTCTTATGGCGGGCTTCGTGCTTGCCGCATTGTTCGCCGCGATCATGTCAACCGCCGACTCGCAACTGCTGGTCGTCGCCTCGAGCATCGTGCGCGACTTGATCCAGCGCGTTATCTTCAAGGGGACGGAACTGTCGCAACGCCTGCTCGTGGTACTCAGCCGACTTGTGGTTCTTGGCGTTACCGTGGGTGCGGTCGCGGTCGCCTGGCGCGGCGCTGAGTCTCTCCACGCCCTTATCGTGCTGGCGTGGTCGGGCGTCGGCGGGTCGCTCGGGCCACCGCTGATCCTGTGCTCCTTCTGGCGAAGGCTCACGACGGCCGGCGCGATCGCGGGCATCCTCACCGGCACCGTAACCGTTCTCTATTGGGGAACGAACCCATCTTTAACAAGCATTACTTCCGAAATCGTGCCTGGATTCGGCGCATCCCTTGTCGCGACGATCCTCTTCAGCCTGCTGACGAAGCCGCCCGCGGACGCCGACGAGTCGCTCGCCATCATGAGAGGGAACGAACCGCTGCCCTCGACCCCACCCCAGCCCTCCCCGTAAACGGGGAGGGGGCCATTCGACGGAACTAACTCGAAGCCCAGCGAGCGCGCAGGCCCCCTTCGGCGTACCATAATCAGGACAACATGTGTGGTATC
>JBFMFD010000074.1:0-12478 GCA_040752255.1 Armatimonadota bacterium | reverse complement strand
CCGCGGAGGCTTGCGGCTACCGTGCCGTCCCTGAGGCGAATGATCCGGATGCCGTGGTCGATCAGGGCAACGGCGAGGAGGGTGTTGTCGGAATTGAGGGCGATCGCGCCTATTGCTGTGGGGAAGGGGCCGAAGTCGGCGATCTCGAGCCCTCGCTTCGCCTCGTAGAGCACGACCCGGTGATCGTTTGCTCCGCTTGCGAGCAGCGTTCCATCGGGTGAGTACCTCACGGCGGAGATGGCGTCACGGTGCCGCCTTCGCATATACAGTTGCGCGCCCGTCCGGGCCTCAACCACCATGAGCGTTCGATGGACGCTCCCCAGGGCGAGGCGCTTGCCGTCGGGCGAGATGTCTACGTGGGAAACCCACTCGGCTCGCTTGCCCTTCCATCGGGTCGCTACGCCATCGCGGACGATCCAGGTTGAGAACGTCTTTTCGCTCGCGCCTGCGGCAAGGAACGCATCGTTCCCCACCCACTGGATCGCTTCGATTGCGCCTCCGGGAAGGGAGACCTCTCCAAGCGTCTCGCCGTCGCGCGCCCGAAGGATGCGCACGCGGTTGTCGAATGAGCCGACCGCCAGGCGTCGTCCGTTGGGTGACACGGCGACGGCGTAGAGGGGCGACCGGAAGTCAACGACGGTGTAGACGCGCTCAACACGTAGGTTGAGGGTTGCGCGTTGAGGCATGGGTGCTCCCGTGCCTCGCGTTCGCCTAGCGTCGTAGGTTGCTCGGCGCTCGGGGTTGCTGAGGACGGCGTAGGCTTCATTGACCTCGGCCATGCGCTCATCGGCGTCTGGGCTTTTGTTGACATCCGGGTGGAGCGTGCGTGCGAGTTTTCGGTACGCGGCGCGCACTTCGGTTGCGTCGGCGTCCTGTTTCAGGCCGAGGGTCTTGTAGTAGTCCTTGGACAACGGCAGGGGTGATACCTCGGCTGCGCTCTGTTGATGTGGTGCGTCGTCAGGTTGAGCGACTGATGAAGTAAATGAAGACGGCGTGCGCGATGAGGCTGAGGCACCCGAGCACGATGCCGGCAATCGCGTGGAAAAGCCCTCGCCGCGTCGGGTCTTGGTTGTGGGCCTGGATCCCTTTGATGCCTGCGATGATCGCGATGAGGGCAAGAAGGATCCCGATGAAGCACACGAGGGAGAAAACTCCGCAGTAGTAGGCTGCCAAGGCAGCGCCGTTGCGAGTGGGGACGACGCGCTGAAGCATGCCGTCCTGTTGCGGTTGCGGCTGCTGCATCCAGGGCTGTTGTGCAGGCGTGCCTGTGGGCTGTATGGGCGGGGGTTCTGGTTCGTGGTCCTGCCGCATGGTGTACTATTTTACTCATGCCTTTGGGGCGCGGCGCGCCCGCGTACTCCTCCCCTGGTGGCTCCTCTCCTCGTGGCTGGAGCGGAGCAGCAGCCGCACGGGCGTACCCGTGAGGGGAAACGCCTCCCTGAGCCGGTTCTCGAGGAACCTTACGTACGAGAAGTGGACTCGACTCGGGTCGTTGACGAACAGCGCGACGGTTGGCGGCGAGGTCGCCACCTGCGTCGCATAGTACACCTTGAGCGACTTGCCCCTCGATGAAGGCGGCACCTCGGAGACTGCCTTGCGGACCACGCGGTTCAGCGCCCCGGTTGTGATGCGCAGGCTGTGGTTGTCCAGGCACTCGAGACAGGTGTCAAGCAGGGCGTCGATTCCGGTGCGGTGCACGGCGCTCGTGTAGCAGAGGGGCGCCCAGGCGACCTCGGCTGCGTCTTCTCGAAAGCCCGCGGCGAAGTGCTTCTTCATCTTCGACCGGCTGTGGGGCCTGCCGTCGGGTGGCTCGACTTGATCCCACTTGTTCACAGCGAACACGAGCGCGCGCCCCGCGCGAACGACGAACTCCGCGGCGCGCTTGTCCCCGGAGGTCAACCCCTCCTCGCCATCCACGACGACGATGGCGAGCGAGGCTCGACGGAGGCTTCTCTTGGCACGAAGGTCCATGTAGTACTCGACTGAGCCTTGGATCTTTCCCGGTCGCCGCAGGCCCGCGGTATCCACAACCGTTATCGTCTCGTCTTTGTAGCGGATGACGGTGTCAATCGGGTCGCGCGTAGTACCGGGGATGTCGCTGACAATGACGCGATCCTCGCCGCACAGAGCATTCAAAAGGGAGGACTTGCCGACATTTGGTCGGCCGAGGATGGTGAGCGTAACCGCGCTTTCCTCGCTCTCAACGTGTGCCGAGTCGGGGAGGAGTTCCACCACGCGGTCGAGAAGGTCCGCGATGCCGCGACCGTGGATCGCAGAAAGGGGCATCACCTCCTCGAAGCCGAGCGCAAAGAACTCGGCTGCCCACGGCTCGCGCTTTTCGTGGTCTGCTTTGTTGACGCAAACGATGAGCGGCTTCTTCAACGGGCGGAGGCTCTCGGCGAGTTCCTGGTCGCTGGGCATCAGGCCGGCCTCGGCGTCAACAACGAACAGCACGACATCTGCCTCGGCAAGGGCTATGTCCGCCTGGACGCGAATCTGCTCAACGAGGGGGTCGTCGTCCCCAAACAGGATGCCGCCCGTGTCGATGAGGTCGAACGTCTTGCCGCCCCACTGCGCCGGATGGTAGAGGCGGTCTCGGGTTACTCCGGGAATGGACTCGACGACCGCGTGCCGCTTCCCAATAATCCGGTTGAACAGCGCGGACTTGCCGACGTTCGGTCTGCCGACGATGACGACCCTCGGCAACGAGGCGCCATTCTGCGGCGGGGTTGGTGGGTCGGTGGGCTGCATCGTACCGGCATCCTGAAGCGAGTTCGGGAGAGATTGTGCTGATTATGGCACAACGCGACGCCCACCACTCCAATGCGAGCAGCGCGTTTGGGTTAGACTATGCGGCGGCACCCTTGCTTGAACTGCTCGACCAGATAAGGAACTCCGCCCCGACGACGCTCTTGCATGTCGCCGACTTGGCGCTGGTTGCCTACGTCGCGTACCGCCTGCTCTTGTTGGTTCGTGGGTCCAGGGCGTGGCGAATCATCGGCGGCGTGGTCACCTACCTGGCAGTGTGGCTCGCCAGCGACCTGGTCGGCCTGCGAACGCTTCACTTCATCCTCGACAAGGGGCTGCTGCTTGGCCCGGTCGCGGTCGTCATTCTGTTCCTGCCGGAGTTGCGGGCCGCCCTCGAAGGATTCGGCGGCTTTGGGCTTTGGCCGGAGCGCCTCGGCGGCCGGGGGAGGGACACCGCGCAGGACACTCTGGACGCGATCCTCTCAGCGGTGAAGCAACTGTCGAGAGACAGCATAGGCGCCCTCATCGTTCTTGAGCGAGAGCGGCGCCTTGACGAAATAACCCGCACGGGCGTTACGCTTGATGCTCGCGTGACGGCGCCGCTCATCTGCTCGTTGTTCCATGGGCAGAATCCTCTTCACGACGGGGCGTTGGTGATTCGCGGAGATCGAATTGTGGCAGCTTCATGCCGCCTGCCGAGTACTGACCGAACCGTGAAGAGCCATCTCCATATGCGTCACCGGGCGGGCATAGGCGTCACCGAAGAGTCAGACGCGATCGCGATTATCGTCTCAGAGGAGCGGGGAAGCATCTCCCTCGCCTGGGGAGGGCGCCTTCGCGAGAACATCAGCGTGGATAGACTCACAAGCCTGCTGAAGCAGATGCTGCTCCCTGAGGAAGACGGTGAAGGAAAGAAACGGAGGTTACTTCGCAAGTGACACGCATACTATTCGAGAACTGGCCGCAGAAACTGCTTGCGATTCTTATCGCGTTCATCCTTTGGGTGTTCGTGATTCGCACCGGCGCGAAGCAACCAAGAGCCGTGCTGGCGAACGTGCCGTATGAGGAGTTGAACCTGCCGGAGGGGTTGCGCGTAACCGAGGGGCAGACGACCATTGACATTGAAGCGCGCGCTTTGATTGACCCCTCAATCCTCGACGAGATCAGCGTAGAGGACGTAACGCCCGTGGTTGACCTCTCGTCGGCAAGCCCAGGAGTCGCCGAGTACCCCATCGAAATCCCGAAGACCAGATTCGACACGATGGTGCAGTTCACCCCTCGACCAAGCAGCGTGGAACTGCGAATCGAGCGATACCTTCAGTCCCGCATGCCGGTGGACGTGGAGCAAGTCGGCGAGGGGCCGCTGCTCGCCGGCTCCGACTGGACGCTTTCGAACGCCATGGTCACGGTCAAGGGCGTCGAAAGCGTGCTGGAGAAGGCGGAACGCGCCGTTGTCCGCATTGACCAAGGCGCGATGCGCCCGGGACAAAGTTATGAGCTACCCGTGCTGGTGCTGGATTCGGACGGCTCTCCGCTCAACGTGTCGGTTGAACCGCCGCGAGTGCAGTTCTCGCTGCTGCCGCGAGGGATCCTAACCTCGGTCGTCCTGCCCGTCCAAGTGGATTGGCGGGGCTCCGTACCGACCGGCCATCGGCTCTCTGACTACACGCTCGACCCCGAGGTAGTCACCGTTTCGGGCGATCCGGATGTCCTCCGCAACATCAAGGTCGTGCGCACGGAGCCGCTCCGCCTCGCGGAACACCGGCGCAGCTCAACGGTCGAGGTGAAGGTTGTCCCCATCCAAGGAGCGACGATCGAGCCAACGGTTGTGAGGGTGTCCTTGCGCATCGTGACGGTTGGCTGAGCATGGACGCAACCGCGGTGGTACGCACGATTCGCGAGGACGAGACGTCGGACTTCCTCTCGCTGCTTTGCGAGGTGTTCAACTTGGACCCTGCGCGGGCAGAGAGCGTTTTCCGCAACGAACCTTTCTTCGACCTGGACAGGAAGTGGGCGCTCTTCGAGGGCGAGCGGATGGTGTCTTGCCTTACAACCGTGCCGCTGCTGTTCGCTGACTTTCGCGCCATCGGCATCGCGGGCGTGGCAACGCGTGAGATAGATCGAGGCAAGGGGTTCGCAACGCTCCTGCTGCAACAGGTGCTGAAGGAGTCGGAAGGGAGGGACGAGGGCGCCGCGCTCCTCTTCGCCCGCGATGAAGCGCTGTACAGGCGGGCGGGATTCGAGACGCTCGACGTTGTGCTGAACGTCACCCTCGACGCCCCCGAGGGGCGACGCGACTGGGAGACGCTGCCCACTGAGGAGACGCAAGCACGCTACGCAGAGTGGGCTCGAGCGGACAAGAAGCGCTTGCTGCGCGACGAGCAACGCTGGCGATTCTGGTCGTGGGCGATGAAGACGGTGATGACGGGCGGCGCGGGATACGTGGTTTGCGAGCCGCTGAGGGTTCGAGAGTTGCTCCCTGCGCTCGAGGCGCTGCCGCCGGCGCAGCCGCGGGAATGGCTGGGGCTTCGGAGCATGACGGAGCAACTCGGCATCCCGACACAGGGTTCGAAGCAGGAGATGCTGCTGATGGGACGTGCCTTCCCGTTCGTGCCGCAGATGTTTATGACGGATCAGTTCTAACCGCGCGCGTGTCCCTTGGTCCTCACATGTGCCCTGAGCGATGCCGTGTAATATGCGCGGCGCATGCCCTCTGAGGATCGCCTCACCAATCTCCGAGCCCTGACGACGGCGAACTGGGACCTCGCCTTCGCCACGGCGTTCGCTGCGTTGGTGGGCGGGAACTTCCAGGCGGCTTTCGCCCTCGCGCTCGGCGCGGGGCCGTTCCTCTATTCGCTCATCCTCGCCTTGCCCGCCCTTATCGGCATTCTGCAGATCCCGGGAAGCCAACTCGGCGAGCGGTCGAGGAGTTACAAGCGCTTCGTCGGCCCGGGGTGGCTGACGTGGAAACTGGCTTGGCTGCCCGCGATTGCGCTTCCGCTGCTTCCTGAGTCCTTCCCACGGCTTGAGGTGTTCATCCTCTGCGTCGTCGTGTCGTCGGCGGCGGTGTTCCTCGTCAACGCCACGTACAACGCGTGGCTCAGTTGGCTTGTACCCGAGTCGCATCGAGGCTGGTACTTCGCGCGGCGGCACGCCATCGCCACGGTGGTCGGCGTGCTCATCGGTTTTCCGGCGAGCCTAGGGCTGGACGCGATGCAGCGCGCGAACCGATACGACCTCGGGCTGAGCATCATCTTCGCCGCGGGGGTGCTGTTTGGCATGCTCAGTTTCCTCTTCTTCGTTCGAATGCCGGACGCACGTCGCGAGCAAGTCTCTTCGGGAAGTCTGAAAGAGAGTTGGAAGGACCTGTCGTCGCCTCTCAGCCACAGGCCGTTCCGGCGTTTGCTGGTGTTCCTCATCGTGTTTCTGGTTGGCCAAGCGATCGCCGCGCCATTCTTCTTCAAGTATGGACGCGAGGTGCTGAGCCTCTCCTTCTTCGACTTTCAGATCTTCGCCGCCGCGCACGCGCTTGCTACGCTGCTCTCCGCGCCGCTGTGGGGCTACCTGAGCGACAGATACGGCAACAAGCCGGTGCTTTTCATCAGCGGGCTACTTCTGGCGCTGGGGCCCCTTTCTTGGGTGATTGCTCAGCCCGGCGCGACGGCGTGGAACTACGCGGTGCTGATCATCGGACACGTCTCAGCGGGCTTTTCGTGGACTGGGGTCGTCGTGGGTCAGGGGAACCTCGTGCTGGCTGTAACCCCAGCCTCGATGCGCGCGCAAGGCATCGGCCTCTCGCAAGCAGTGATGACGCTGGTAGGCGGGCTTGCGCCGCTGGCGGGCGGAGTGTTCATGCAATTGGCGCAAAGCCTGCCGCTCAAGTTGCAATACGACATTCTCTTCACCGCGAACTCCGCCCTTCGCATCTTCGCGATTCTGTTCTTGTTCGGCGTTCACGACCCAACCTCGATGCGCATTCGCGAGTTCCTTCTCCAAGTGTGGGGAGTGAGACCGCGAGGCGTGCTGGCATTACGGCGGCTTGCCCAGACACCCGAGCCACGAAGACGTGAAGAGGCGTTGCGCGAACTGGTTCGGGCGCGCATGCGCTTTGCCGAGCGCGAACTCATCAGCCTCCTCAACGACCCTTCGCCAAGCGTCCGAAGGCTCGCGACGCAAGGGCTTCGTGAAGTCGGTGGGCCGTCTGCTCTCGACGCTTTGCTCGAGTTCGCCCGGTCGCATCCCCACCTCATCGAGGAGGAGGCGCTGGAGGCGATAGCAGCCATAGGAGACGAGAGGGCGGTTCCGACACTCAGCGACCTGCTGCTCGACGAAGGCTTCCCCCTCCGAAGCGCCTGCGCTCGAGCGCTGGGCGAGTTGCGTAGCGCGCAAGCCGTGCCGGCCCTGCAGCTCGCCGCGAAAGACGAGGACGCCGAACTCCGCTACGCAGCGCTGCACGCTCTCGGCGAGATAGGTGACCGGGAGTGCGCGCCGATCGTTCTCGGCGCGCTGGATGACCGCTCGCCGTCGGTGCGGCTGGCTGCCGCGCAAGCGTGCGCGTCTCTTGCGCTGTCAGAGGCGGCGCCTCGACTTCGCGTTGCGGTGAGCGAGGCGACGGATGAGACGCTTCCGGAGATTGCATACGCGCTGGCGGTTTGCGGCGACAGGAGCGACCTGGAGGCGATTCTTTGGGCTGCATCGCGGGCGCGGAGCCAGTTAGGTCGCCGCAGGTGCCTACTGGGCGCAGGACGACTTCTGCAAGTTGAGGAGGAACTGTACCGCTACCTTCTTCTCGATCCGGTGGCGTTGGATCGAGAGTTGATGCGCCGAGCCGCCTCCGGGCCGCCTGCAATGGAGGCTGCGCTGCGCGCGCACCACGGAGGCGAGGAGCAAGAGGCGATTCACCTCCTCGCAGAGAGTACGGGCGACGATGACCTGCGCGTGCTCGCCGGCATCCCGATTCCCGAGGCGTACCTGCTTGCGGTGTGCCTCGCGGCAAAGCGTCAGTAGGAGTATCGCTTGACGATGTTGAGGGCCTGCTTGAATGTCTCTGTGCCGGCGGTGTCGAGCCACTCGTACGCAACGGACTCGCTGTGCACGACGGTGATGCCCGCATGGCGAAGCCTCCTCATGGCGATGCCGTGTGCATCGGGAGGGCGGGCGGCGGTGGCATCCTCACACACGTAAACGCGATAGCCGGCGCTGTGAAGATCCAACGCGGTCTGCGTCACACAGATGTGCGACTCGATGCCGACCAGTACGATGTCCTTGCGCGCCGTTGCCGCAAGGTCCGCCTCGAACCCGCTTGCGCGGTAGGAGGAGAAGCAGAGTTTGTCCCGTCTAACGACCCCGGGCGGAAGCAAGCGGCGGAGCGCCTCGGTGGTCTCGCCCATGCGCTCGCGGTACTGTTCGGTCACCACGATGGGCACGTCGAGCAGACCTGCGACCTCGACCAAGAAGGCGCAGCGCGCCACGACCTTCTCCTTTTGCGCAATCGGCGCAAGGAACGAATCTTGCACGTCAATCACGGCGAGCACGGAGTCCTGCATCGAGATGCGACCGCGAACTTGCGAAGGGGCATGCGCCACGCCCGGATCGAGCCTCGAAAGCGCGGAGCGCAACGCGTCAGCCGAAACGCCCAGCTTCTGCAGCGCGCGCGACGCAAAGCTGTCGCCTTCGCGCAGGATGGCGATGAGCAGGTGCTCCGTTCCGACGGCTTGTTCTCCGACCCGCTTGCTTTCCTTCGCAGCGAGATCTACGACCGCCTGCAGCCGCTCCGAGAGGGGCAACGGCTCAGGCTCGGAGGATTGAATCAACCGCGCAGCCTCTCGCTGCAGTTTCGAGACCTCGATGCCCAGCGCCCGTACGCCCGCGGCCGCCACGCTGTCCGGCTGCTCAAGCAATCCCGCCAGTAAGTGCTCAACCGCGATGGCTCTGGCGCCCGCCTCGCGAGCCTTGCGCTGCGCCGCCTGGAGAGCGTTGCCCGCGCGCTCGGTAAGTTCCGCCATGGTCGTTCGAGTATAGACGCGCCGACGCCGATGGGTATCCTCTGCGCCCCGCATGGTACGCGTTCGCTACGCCCCGTCCCCGACAGGAAGCCCGCACGTCGGCAACATTCGCACGGCTTTGTTCAACTACCTGATGGCGCGCGGGCACGGCGGAACGTTCATCGTCCGAATCGAAGACACGGACAAGACCCGCGAGGTTCCGGGCGCTGTGGAGGAGATTCTTGAAAGCCTTCGATGGCTGGGCCTAGAGTGGGATGAAGGCCCTGAAGTTGGCGGCGACTTCGGCCCCTACTTCCAGAGCGAGCGACTCGATCTGTATCACTCCGTAGTGCAGAGGCTGCTCGACTCCGGCGCGGCGTACCGCTGCTACTGCACGCCGGGAGAACTCGAGGAGATGCGGGAGTTCCAGCGCATCAACAAGCTGCCTACCGGGTACGACCGTCGCTGTCGCTTTCGCAAGCCCGAGGAACTTGAGGCGTTGGCCGCGGAGGGGCGCCCCGCAGTCGTCCGCCTTGCGATGCCCCTCGAAGGCGAGATCGAGTTCCAAGACGCCGTTCGCGGGAGAGTGAGCGTGGAAGCGAAACTTGTGGACGATCAAGTGCTGCTGAAGGCGGACGGCTTCCCCACCTACCACCTCGCCAACGTCGTGGACGATCACGAGCAGGGCGTTACCCATGTGATTCGCGGCGACGAGTGGATCTCCTCGACGCCCAAGCACGTGGTTCTTTATCAGTCCCTCGGTTGGGCGATGCCCGTTTTCGCCCATGCGCCGATCATCAAAGGCCCTGACGGCGCGAAGTTGAGCAAGCGTCATGGCGACACGCGCTGCCTCGACTACCGCGACAAGGGATACCTTGCCTCGGCGGTGGCTAACTTCATCGCGCTTATCGGCTGGTCGCCCGGAGACGAGCGGGAGAAGATGTCCCTCGACGAGATGGCGGAGGCGTTCTCGATTGACCGCATCCAACCCAACCCCGGAGTGTTCGACATCACGAAGCTTCAGTGGATGAACGGCCTGTACATCCGCGACCTCTCGCCCGAGACGCTCTACGACACGGTGAAGCAGTTCCACACGTCCACGCAGGACGAGGAATACCGGGCGTCATCAGCGGCGATAACCCTCGGCGCTGCTTTCGAGAGCGAGTCACGCGAATACGTAACGGCCGCGCTCGCGCTGGAGCAGGAACGGGTAAGACTGCTGTCCGAGTTCGCCTCGGCAGCCGAGTTCTTCTTCCTCAATGAGCCACCCCTTGATGAAGACGGGCGCCGGAAGTGGCTCGCGCGCGACTACGTACCCGCTCTTATCGACGCCGTCCTCACGCGGGTCGCGGACGCCCAGACGACCGAGCAGATGGAGCAACTGGTCAACGAGAGCGCGGAGCAGGTCGGCCTGCAAAAGCGCGCGGAGGCGATCCACCCGCTTCGCGTCGCCCTAACGGGGCGCACCAAAGGCCCCGGGCTGTTCGAGCTGATGGCGGCGCTCGGCCCCGAGCGTATCACGAAGCGCCTCGAACGCGTCAGGCAACTGCTCGCCTCAACAACGAAATGAGACTTCGAACCGTGTACCTCGACGCCGACACGCCAAGCGCAGTCGAGAGCGTCATCAACCGACAAAGCACGCTGCTGAACGAAGAGGCTGAGCGCGCTGCGCGAAAGATTCTTGAACAGGTGCGGTTCCTCGGCGAGAGCGCGCTGCTTGACTACACCCGCAAGTTCGACGCTCCCGACATCCAAAGCATCAGAGTGACGGAGCAGGAACTGTCCGGCGCGCAGCCTTCGGTCGCCGAGGAGATTCGCCTCGCCACCGCTCGCGTCAGGCGGTTTCACGAAGAGCAGATGCGGGTCGTTTCTCAGGGGTGGAGTTCGGAAGGTGAGTGGGCGTTCGAAGATGCGCACGGCAACCGAACCGGGCAGCGGGTCGTTCCGACTCGCCGCGTAGGTGTGTACGTTCCGGGCGGGAAGGCGGACTATCCCAGTTCCGTGGTGATGAACTGCGTCCCCGCGCTCGTCGCCGGCGTCGAGCAGGTGGTTGTTTGCTGCCCCCCGAATCGAGACGGCTCCCTTCCGCCTTCGGTTCTGTTCGCTTGTGCCGGGTTGGGCATCCGGGAGGTTTACAAACTGGGCGGCGCGCAGGCAATCGCGGCGATGGCGTTCGGAATCGGCATGGAGCGCGTGGACAAGATCGTCGGCCCGGGCAACGCCTACGTCAATGCCGCTAAGAGGATGGTGTGGGGGCTTGTTGGGCTTGACTCTTACGCGGGGCCGAGCGAGGCGTGCATCGTCGCCGATGATGGTGCGAACCCCGAGTGGGTAGCCGCCGACCTCCTAACGCAACTTGAGCATAGCGAGGACTGCGTCGGGTTTGTCATCGCGCTCTCCGAGGACATCCTGGAGCGCGCGAAGAAGGAGACCCTCGAGCAGGCCGAGTCCGCTCCGCGCCGGGACGCGATCGTCGCCGCGCTTCGGGATCATTCGGCGTTCTTCCTCGCACCCACTCGGGAGGAGGCTTGCGGGCTTGCCAACCGCATCGCGCCCGAGCACCTCACTCTCATGGTGCGAGAGCCGGAGGAGTGGCTTTCGCGCATCCGCACCGCCGGATGCGTGTATCTGGGTGACCGAACGCCGCAGGCCGCCGGTGATTACCTGCTAGGGCCTTCGCACACCCTTCCGACGGCTCGCGCTGCCCGCTTCGCCTCGCCGCTGAGCGTCCTCGAGTTCATGAAGGTGATGAGCGTGTCGAGGATGAGCGAGGCCGGGCTGCGCGCTCTCGGCCCCCCAACGATCGCCCTTGCCGAATCAGAAGGGTTCCCCGCGCACGCCGAAGGCGTCAAGAAGAGGTTAGCGAAGGAAGAGTAGCGGCAGAATGAACAGCGGCGCAGAGAGCAGCATCACCGCCGCCGTGTAGCCGATGATGTCCCTCGCGCGTAGCCCTGTCAGAGACAGGAGCGGCAACGCCCAGAATGGCTGGAGCATGTTTGTCCATTGGTCGCCGTAGGCAAGCGCCATGATGTTCGCGCCGACCGGCGAGCCCAACTGAAGCGCCGTCTCGACGACCACCGGGCCTTGCACCCCCCACTGACCACCGCCGGAGGGAACGAACAGGTTGACCAACCCTGCCGAAAGGAACGTGAACAGCGGCAGCGTCTGAGCCGTCGCGTTTTCGGCGACCCAGTTGCTTACGAGCGCGATGATGCCGCTCGCAGCGAGCACGGCCTGGATGCCGGCATAGAACGGGAACTGCAGAATGATCCCCCCGCATCCGCCCGCAGCCTCGCCCACGGCGTTCACATAGCGTACCGGCGATCCGTGAAGCGCCAGGCCAAGCAGAAGGAAGAACAGGATGACGATGTTGATGTCTATGCTGAACACGCCAACCCGAGGAACGAGAAGGAAAAGATACGCCGCGCCGATGGCCACGATGAAAAGGGTGAGCAACAGGGAGTGATTCATGCGGTCGGCGGGCGTATCGCGGCTCTCTGCCTCCGCTTCCGATGCGGGAAGGGCAGGCGCCGCTTCGTGGGGGTCGTCCTTCCGCGGAGCCAACATCATGAACAACAGAGGAACGACGACCAGAACTAGCGCGGTAACGACAAGGTTCAGCGGAGAGAAGACCGTCTCGTTGAGCGGCACCTCGCCGACCTGCTGCGCCCTGTCGCCAAGCACGTCGACGACGTCCTTCATCTGCGTCATCTTGAACGGCGCAGTGCCGGAAAGTCCGCCGTGCC
>JBFMFD010000073.1:0-12509 GCA_040752255.1 Armatimonadota bacterium | reverse complement strand
ATGGGGCCTTGTGATTCTGCTCGCTATGCTCGTGGGATGCGGGGCGCAGGGGCGGCACGTACTTTGCCGGACAGGAGGTGGCTCTCGTGTTTGGCCTCCTGCTGCTTGGTGTCCGAGGCTTCTACTTGTTCAAGAGCCGGGGATATGTGCCGTTAGGTCTCTTCAGCCGGGGGAGGCGTGGGAGTCTGCGCTCTCATCTCGCGTAAGTGCGGGCGAGCCCAGTGCGAAGCAACCTGCCCGTAAATCAACCCGCCGATCGCACCGAATAGACCTGCACCTAGCATGCCACCGAGGAAGCTGCCAATCACGACAAGGGCACCCAGAGTTGCCATGGCAAGCCACACCTGCCATTGGCGATGCGTGGGCCCCTGCGCGCGCCTCCACAGTTCGCGTTGCTCCGCGGGTGGTATCCCTTGCAGTTCCGGTATGTCGCCGATCTTCCAGTAGACCTTCATACTGCGTCCTCAGCTGAGTGGGCGGGGGCAGGGAAGCCCCCGCCCGCTGAGAGCCTACCAGGTGTCAATCAGAAAGGGGCTTGATCGCTGAGAGGATGCGTCATATCCTATACCGAGGATATAGCGACCGTTCGGCGAGATGGCGTCAGCGGTGAGAAGCAGAGTTCCGCTGGCCAACAGATCGCCGAAGACCTCCTGTAGCGGTCTGATCCCGGAATCCGGAGTCCAGACGAACGCGATGTAGTTCGTCTTGTAGTATCTCCACCCGTGGCCCCGCTCTTGGTAGTAGTAGCGATCCCACGCGGAGCCCACCACGATCCGACCGTCGCCGGATACGTCGAGAGCCTCGCTTTCTTGCCGCCCGAGCGAGCCGATGTCGAGGAGACGTCCATGGACCCACACAGCCGCGCGCCAGTAGTCGTAGTACTCCCAAGTGCCAACCGAAGTGGTGGTTGCAAATCCGACGACAACGGACCCGTCGCCGGATACGGAGTACGCCTTGTTGAATCGCCCGCCCCAGGTGGGGAGTTCTCTAGTGATGCCTTTCTCCCAAACGAACGGCGAATACCCTATATAGCTTGAGAGATATCCGACGATCACGCTGCCGTCGGCAGATACTGCCCACGGGATCGTCGCCTGCGGTGAGCTGGCGGTAAAGAGAGATCCCTTACCATTGCGCCACTGGAATGCATGGCCGGGACCGGCCTGCTCAAATATGTATCCAGCGACGGTGGAGCCATCGGCGGATACACCAGTTGCGATCCCTTGCTCTGCCCACGGGAGCAGCCTCTCCACTCTGCCCGGATATCGCCAGATGACGGGCCAGTACGTCCGATAATCATGATACCTGTAACCTACTACAGTCCGTCCATCGGCGGAAATGTCGTAGAGTGTGTATGTTCCGCCCCACAACGCGTCGCGCAGCTGCACATACGTCCCGTCCGGAAGAACGAGGCCGCTGGACGTCACGACCGTGCCGTCGTTTGCGACTGCCCGCGGGGTGCCGTAGGAAGGCAGCCACCGGATGCTGCGCCCCTGCGCCTCCGAGGCAACGAGAAGGGAGCCTGCCCAAAGGCAGCACAGAACAGTGTTGGCGGCAAGCCGCCTGTAGAAATGACCTTTTATCATTGCCACTTACCTCCGATTAGAATAGAAGTGCGTTGCAGGCTTTGTGGCCGCATTATTGTAGACGAGCGTGCCGGCCGGAGGTTCCGCAGAAGTGCGGGGCGACAAAAAAAGATTTCCGGGCAGCGTGCTATCCTCGCAGGCCGTCGCCAGCCAACTACTTTCGCCGCTGAGGGGCTTAGCTTCCGTGTTCGGGATGGGAACGGGCGTTTCCCCCTCGCCATGGCCACCCGGAAATCAGGTTGGCGGCATTCTACCTCAATCCGCCCGCCCTGTCAAGCCCTCCCGGCTGCGGTGGCGGGATGCCGGGGCCGAGGCGGTCGGTGGGCGCAGCCCGTCGAGTTGCCCCAGCCCCGTCGTGCCGCCGTGTGTGGCCTGTGTGCTACCAGGTGTCGAGCAGAAATGCGCGTCCCGACGCACCAACTCGGCCCACGCCGCAGATGTACCGCGCGTTCGGCGAGATTGCCGCTGCGTGGACGAGGAACTCAGGTTCGGTTTCGTCGGAGAGAAGGTCACGGTAGATGTCGTTCAGGTCGTTCATCCCGGTCTCCGGCGTCCAGCGGAACGCGTGCGTGTACCAAAGGTAGCGGGGCCTGGACCTCCCGACAACGATCCTGCCGTCGGCCGACACCCCATGGGCAGCGCTGTGTCCTTCGCCGAGCGACCCGAGGTCTTCGATCACGCCGTCCCGAAAACGGAACGCCCGCACGACGGGTCCGCCCGAAGCCCCGATCCATGGGATAAGAGCGTATCCCACGACCGTGGTGCCGTCAGCCGACAGGTCCTTCGGCAGGCTGAGACCCCCTTGCAGGCGGGGGATTTCGCGCTCGTAACCGGGGCCGCTCACGATGTACCGAAGGTCCCACCGCATCCCAGAAAGGCCTCGGAGGGCGACGACCACGGAGCCGTCCGCGGATATGTCCGTGAGACTGTAAAAGTCATGCAAAGGCTGCTGGCCGCCTTGCAGGTACGCGAGGAACGGCAGGTCATCCGAATGGCGGCTCGAACCCGGATTGCAGGCGACGACACCATTGTCCGAAACGGCCACGGCCTTGCTCCCTTGCCTCGCTGCAGCGGGGTAGACGGGGTGTGCCCCGCCCGCCCGGTCCCAAACAACGGCGCTTTCGAACAACGGAGTGGAGTCGGTCCCGCAGATCCATCTCCCGTCCGGCGAGAAGCGGATAGCGGTGCTGCCACCGCCGTGCGCCTGAATCCAACTGTTGTTGGGCGAGAGGAGACGCCATCCACGCGAAGGCGACCATATTGCAGCCGCAGACTGGGATCTTCGGAACTCCCCAATCACGGCGCCGTCGTTGGACACGTCGGTCGGGAAGAACCTGCCGCTGTCTGGTAGCCACGTCAGCGATGCGCCGTGAGCCGACAGCAGAAGGAGCAGCGCGGCCGACATGCAGCCCACGGGGCGGATCAGGCAAGTGTATCGTGCATGAATCATTGCAGTTATCCTCCTTATTAAGGTTCGAGATGTATTAGTCCTGGAGCGCCGAATCGGCTCTCCTCTGAAGATTATAACAAACCCTCTGCCGGGTGTCAAGATCGCCGGGTCGGGCTTCGGGCGGTCGGATGGGCGCGCCGGTGCCTCTCCTGCTACTCCTCTGCCCACTCGGGCAGAATTCCGTGCTCGACGCCCAGCCGCTGCAGGATGCGGGCGACGACAGTATCCGCCAACTCCTCGAGGGAAGACGGGCGGTTGTACCAGGCGGGCGCGGCGGGTAGGACGGTTGCCCCGGCCTCCGCCAGCCGCGTCAGGTTGCGGAGGTGCACCAGGCTGAGCGGCGTCTCGCGCACGACGAGCACCAGCGGCCGACCCTCCTTCAGGCACACGTCGGCGGCGCGGGTCATCAGGTTGTCGCTCACGCCGTTTGCGATGCGACCAGCCGTGCCCATGCTGCAGGGGACGATGACCATTCCGTCGTGGCGGTAAGAGCCGCTCGCAGGCGGGGTGAAGTAGTCCCCCTCCTCCAGGAAGCGCACTTGGGGCAGGCTCTCGCCGAGAAGGGCATCGGTCGTTAGCGGCGGTTGCGCTTTACGCCCTCGCTCGGTTTCGAAAACGCTTAGGGCGTGGCGGCTGACGATGGCAAGCACTTCGCCGAAGTGCTTCGCCGCCTCCCTAAGGAAGCGCTCCGCGTAGATTGCGCCGCTCGCGCCGGTTACGCCGACCACCAGCCTTCCTGTCTTCACGGTGCGAGTCTATCCCGCGGGGGCGCTGCCGAGGTAGAATCACCCCTCCGCGCCCAGGTGGCGGAATTGGCAGACGCGCTAGTTTCAGGTACTAGTGGCCGTAAGGTCGTGGAGGTTCGAGTCCTCTCCTGGGCACCACCGCGCCGCCGAACCGTGAGGAAAGCGGAAGATTCCGCCGATAACAGGACTGATAGCCCACCAAAGAGGCACCTGAACTTGGCGGACAACCTTTCACCCGAAGAGATCGAAGCGCTGTTGGGATCGCTGGCTGCTGCAGACGAAGCGGAGCCGGAACCGATGCCCGCCGCGTCCTCGGCGCAAGACAGGGCGCAGGCCCTTTCGGCGCCGAAGGCTTCCGTCGTAGGGGGCAGGAAGGTCGAGCGATACGACTTCCGGCGCTCCGACAAGCTCAACAAGGATCAACTTCGCACCCTCACGATGCTGCACGACAACGCAGCCCGCTTGATGAGCGGGTCGCTCGCCGGTTACCTCCGCACGCCCGTCAACATCGAACTCGTCTCCGTGGAGCAAGTGCCGTACGAGGAGTATCTGCGGAGCATCACGCAGAGCGTGTTTGCCATTCTGAGTCTCTCGCCTCTGAACGGCCAGAGTTTGCTGGAGACGGAAACCAGCCTCGTGTTCGGAATGCTGGATCGCATGCTTGGCGGTCCCGGCCGGACGACTGAGCGCAAGAACTTGAGCGACCTCGAGCGACCGCTGGTATCGCAGATCGTCGAGCGCATCCTCGCCTGCGTGAAGCAATCGTGGGAGAGCGTGCTCTTGCTCAATCCTGTTGTGGAGGCGCTGGAGACCAACCCGCAGTTCGTGCAGATCGCGACGCCGAACGATGTCGCCGTCACGGTGCTCTTTGAGGTGAAGATGGGGCAGTCGCGCGGAGCGATGAGCCTCTGCATTCCTTATCTTGTTCTGAAGCCTATCTCAGCGAAACTGACGATGCAGAAATGGGCGGCCACCGCCGGACGCAGGAAGAGCGAAGCGGCCCGCCGAACACTTGCCACGCACCTGCGCGGCGCCGGAATCCAGTGCCACTTCGAACTGGGAACGGCGCAAATGAAGATTCGCGACCTCGTCGCTCTGCAACCGGGCGACATCGTGCGCCTCGACCAGAGAACGCACGAAGGGTTGCGGATGCTCGTCGAGGGCAAGCCCAAGCACCTCTGCAAGCCGTTGATGCACGGCACGCGTCTGCAGTTCCAGGTGCTAGGTCCTATCCAACGCTGAGGAGGCACAGAACAGAGTGAATACCATATCCCCTGAACAACTACAATCCGTTACGGAAATCGAGGGAGCGCTGGTCGCTCGGGCGAGCGAGTCCCTTTCACAGGCGCTCGACGCAGAGATACAGTTTCAGAACCCGCTCATCGTTACTTCGCGCGCGCTCGATGCGATCAGCGAGTTCAGCGGCAACGCGGTCATCTTGCGATTTCAATTCGACGACGCCACGCCACAGTTCGTCGTACTGACGACCGACCTCGCCACTGCGCTAGTTAGCCTCGGAAGCGATACAACCGTCGTGCTTGACCCGGAGGACCTCGAGCCGGTGAAGCCGAAACTGCAAGCCGTCGTGTCCGCACTGGCTGACGGCTTTGCGTCCGCGCTCGGCATGCCGATCGTTCCGTCGGGCTTCGACGCTACTCTCGGCGGACTCGAGTTCCCCGACGGCTACAGCGACGCTGTTGACCTGTTGCGCATCCAGGCAGGGCTGAGCGGCCAACTGAACGGCACCATCACTTGGTTGCTTCACCCAACAACGGTCGCGAGCCTCTTCCCAAACGCAGCGACGGTAACCATCGAGCACCCGGAGACGAAGCAGGCGAAAGCGGATCTCGAAGTACTGCTGGATGTTCCGCTCACGATCAGCGTGGAGTTGGGGCGGGTCAGCATGAAGGTTCAGGAAGTGATTGACCTCGGCGCGGGCAGCATCATCGAGATTGACAAGGCGGCGGGCGAGCCGATTGATATCCTCGTGAACGGACGCCTGGTGGCGCGCGGAGAGGTCGTCGTCGTCGAAGACAACTTCGGCGTTCGCGTCACGGAAATCCTAAGCCCGAAAGACCGGGTGTTGACGCTCGGCGAAGCCGCCTAAGGAAGAAGGGAATGCTTGCGGACCTTCTCTCCGAGATGCGGGACGATCCGGTTACGCCGATCACAGGCGGCGTAGGCGGTCTGAGCGTGTTGTCGCTCGTGCAGATGCTTGCGGCGCTGGCGATCGTGCTGCTGATTGTGCGCCTGCTTGTGCCTCGCATGCTCGCGAAGTGGAAGCCCAGCGCCTCATCGCCCGGTGTCGGAGAGGAGTTGAGCGTGCTCTCAAGCCTTCCGGTCGGCGCAGGCGCGATTCACCTGATTCGGGTTCGGGACAGGACGCTGCTCGTGGGAACCAGCCCTTCGGGCGTTAGCCTGCTGACGGACTTCACGGAGGATGTGCCCGACCCCGTCGCGACTCCGGGCGGCTCTCCGGCAACTTTCGAAGAGATGCTCAAGCGACTGGAGAGGCTCCGGCAGTGATGAAGCGCATCCTTCCGGTGGCGTTCACTTTCGGGCTTCTGCTCGTCGCCGGGGTTGCTTCGGCGCAGGACGCAGTGCCGATTCCGAGGGTGAACATTGACGTAGATCAGGCACAGAACCCCGAAGAGGTGGCGACAAGCCTTCAGATTCTCGGGCTGCTCACGATCTTGAGCCTCGCTCCTGCGCTGCTTATCATGACGACCGCCTTCACGCGCATCGTCATCGTGTTCAGTTTCTTGCGTACCGCGCTTGGAACTCCGACGATACCGCCGAACCAGGTGGTCATCGGCCTCAGCCTGTTCTTGACGTTCTTCGTGATGAGCCCGACCCTCTCGAAGTTGAACGACGATGCGCTCCAGCCCTACATGAAGAAGGAGATATCGCTCGATGTCGCGAAGGAGCGCGCGTGGTCCACGATGAGGGAGTTCATGTTCCGCCAAACGTACAAGCGCGACCTTGCTCTGTTTGCGGGATTGTCCGGCGCGCAATACGAGACTTTGGAGGACGTTCGCTGGCAGGAGCTGGTGCCGGCCTTCATCTTGAGCGAGATCAAAACGGCGTTCGTCATCGGGTTCTACATCTTCGTGCCGTTTCTTGTCATTGACCTCGTCGTCGCGAGCACGCTGATGAGCATGGGAATGATGATGCTGCCGCCTGCCATCGTCTCACTCCCGGCGAAGATCTTGGTGTTCCTGCTGGCTGACGGCTGGTCGGTAATCGTGCAGGCGCTTGCAGGAGGGTTCCGTTGAACCAAGGCGAAGTTCTTGAAATCGGCAGACAGGCGATGGATGTCGCCCTTCGGATTAGCCTTCCGGTGCTGGGTCTTAGCCTGCTCGCCGGGCTGATCGTCGCCATCTTCCAGGCGGTTACACAGGTGCAGGAGATGACACTCACCTACGTGCCGAAGATCCTCGCCGTCGTGGTTGCGCTATTCCTGTTTGGCGGGTGGATGCTCACGCAAATCGTGAGTTTCGCCTCGCAATCGTTCCACGCGATCGAGCGCGTAGGGCAATGACGCTCGACTCCAGTTTCCTTGTTGCGCTGTTTGCCGTGTTCTTGCGGACATCGGCGATGGTGCTCATCTCGCCGCTGTTCACAGGCACGGGCACCCCGACAAAGGTGCGCGTGTTCTTCGCCGCCGCGCTCGCCCTTGCTCTCGCGCCGCTGCTCTCCGGGGGGATCCCGGTGCCGAGCAACTTGTACGACCTCGCCGCCATAGCTGCCAAGGAGGTCGCGTTCGGGCTGATCCTCGGCTTCTTGGTACAGATGGTGATGCTTGCCGCGCAGGTGGCGGGCTCGTTCCTCGACCTCAGCATCGGTTTAGGCTTGGCTTCGATCCTCGCGCCGAACGCATCGATACCCGGAAGCGTCATCGCGCGATTCAAGTACTTCCTCGCGCTCGTCTTGTTCCTGTCGTTGGACGGTCACCACCTGATGATCCAAGCGATGCTGGCAGGCTATCGCGTTCAGGCGCCCCTGGGCGGCGAGGTGGTCTATCAAGTGATGCTGACGGGTGTGTGGCAGATGTCCCTCATCGCGCTGCAGATTGCCTTGCCTGTTGCCGCAGTGAGCGTCGTCGTTGACGCCTGCTTCGGCATCATCAGCCGCGCCGTGCCGCAGATCAACGTGCTCATAGCGGGCATCTCAGGCAAGATGCTCATCGGAATCGTCGCCCTCTCGCTTTCGCTGCCCACGTTGGCGATCGGCGTGTCTCGCTCGCTCGAAACGGTGCAAGCGCTCATCGAGCGATGGTTGGGAGTGTAACGTGCCGGAGACCAGCCAAGAACGCACAGAACAAGCGACGCCGCGCAAGAGACAACGCGCGCGACGGCAGGGAACCGTCGCCAAGTCCACCGATCTGACAACCGCCGGCGTTCTGATGGCGCTTGCCATCGGGCTGCCTCTCACCGCGGGCGCGCTAGGCCTCGCCCTCGTCAAGAGCATGCAGGCGGGCCTCGCGCCTGGAAGCACAACGCTCGACATGACCAACCTACTCGAGCACATCGGGCGCACGGTCACCCCTGCTGCCATTGCCCTCATCCCGCTGCTGGTTCTCGGCGTCGGAGCAGGCGTCCTGACAAGCCTGGCTCAAGTGGGGTTTCACTTGAGCGCCGAGCCGCTGCAACCGAACCTCAGCCGCATCAATCCGATTCAGGGTTTGAAGCGCCTGCTCTCGCGCCGCAGCTTGTTCGAACTCGTGAAGACTCTCGCTAAGGTGGGCATCATCGGTTGGCTCGTGTGGCGGGACATCTCGACGAGCTGGGACGAGTTGCTCGCGCTCGCAACGCTGCCCCCGCTGGCGGGCGTTACCTGGGTCGGCGGGTTCATCGCCAACCTCATCCTGAAGGTCGCGCTGCTCTGGGTCGTTGTGGGCATTGCGGATTACATCTTCCAACGACGCCAGGTCGAGAAGGAGATCATGATGACGCGCGACGAGTTGAAGCGGGAAATGAAGGAGACTGAGTTCTCGCCCGAGCTGCGTGCCGAGCTCGCGCGCAGGCGCCGCATGCTGGCACGCGCCCGCCAGATGGCGAGCGTGAAGAAGGCGGACGTCGTGATCACCAACCCCGTCGAGTACGCCGTTGCGCTCAAGTACGACGACAAGAAGATGGCTGCGCCGGTCGTTGTGGCGAAGGGAAGGCACCGCATCGCCGAGCGAATCCGTGAAGAAGCGAAGAAGCACCGCGTGCCCATCGTGCCGAACCCGCCGCTTGCCCGGTCTCTCTACAAGGAGGTCGAGGTGGGCTCTGCAATACCCGCCTCCTTGTATCAGGCGGTCGCCGAGGTACTCGCGGTTGTGTTCCGAGCGAAGCGCGGGCGCAAGGCGTCTTAGCCCGCGCCTCGCCTCGGCTTAGTCACACGCCCAGTACCAGGTACCGAACTCCGGGTGTGGGTCACCTGACCGGTGCCCCTCGGGCGACACGCGTGCGTCGTCGAATCCGACATGGCCGACAGCGAACTTGGCATGCCCATCGGCGAAGAGCAGGTTGCCGCCGTTACTGTGCCACCGCCGGTAGAAGTTCCACGGCGGGTCGCAATCGTAGCCGTATCGCTCGCACGCGTTCGGTGTGTACTCCCGGTCGAACGCGTAGTGCATCTCGTCGCGAGCGATTCGCGTTTCAGCGGGGAACTGGACCTCCGACTCCTTGGTGATGTCCGTGTAGTCGTACGGAATGTTGTTGGTGCTGGAAACGCCCGCAACGACCGAAAACATGCACTTGGTGAAGCGATAACTGGAGCCGTAGGCTTGCCAGTAGCTTCGCGCTGTTGGGACGTCCCGGTCGGTGAACGGGCCGCCCTGGTCGAGCGGACAATTGAAGATCGGCTCGAGCGCGTAGGCGTGCACTCCCTGCCCGTCTGACGTGACGCCCCCGCCCTGGATGTAGGGATGGAGTTGAGTCTCAATGCCTAGGTGGCCTGGTTGGCCCGCGGGCGGGTCGCTCATGTACGCGTAGAAGATGGGATACGTGTCGTCGTAGTCCATCAGGTACATCTTGACGGCCATGCCGACCTGGCGGAGGTTGCTCAAGCAGTGCGTCTTCTTCGCCGCCTCTTTTGCCCGCGAAAAAACCGGGAAGAGGATCGCAGCCAAGATGGCGATGATCGCGATGACGACCAGCAACTCGATGAGCGTGAACGCTTCTCGTTTTGTGTGTCTGCTTCTCATTGGTCTTCTCCTTGAACGCAAAAGCCGCTTCGCGGAAGGCGAAACGGCTTCGAAGACCTTTGAAGGTCACCCGCTCCGCATTCCCTACGCCGGTACGAACCGGATCAGGTTCAAGGGGTCTCCCAGGATCGGGACTCTCAGCCTCAAGCGAGGCTCCCCCTGCGAACGGCTCTTGCAGCCGAAGTATACCACGGTTGGTGGGCCCGGCAGGATTTGAACCTGCGACCAAGCGGTTATGAGCCGCCCGCTCTGACCCCTGAGCTACGGGCCCCCGAATACCACCGAAGAATACCCCGGGGGTAACCTTGCGCCCTGCTTGAAGCGTCAGAACGAACAGGATATGACCTTCGAGGCGGCCCAAATCGGCGCGCCCGCACTGGACGACGACGCCGTCCTGGTGCGGCGGTTCCTTGCCGGCGACGACTCGGCTTTTGATTCGCTCTACGAGAGGTATTACCCCAAGGTCTACGCCCTGACTCGAGGCATTCTGGGCGACAACGAGGACGCCCTGGACGCCGTGCAAGCCACTTTTGTGCAGGTCTGGAAGAACCTCGCCCGCTTCCAGCACAGAAGCCGCTTTAGCACTTGGCTGTATCGCATCTCGGTGAACACGGCTATCCAGCACGCTCGCCGCGTAAGCCGGCGAAGGGACACGGAGCCCCTTGAGGAGTCCCACGTCGGCGAAGTGGTCGAAGAACACAGCGCCGACCCGCTTGGCGAGCGTGTGGCAGCGGCTCTGGTGCGCCTTCGGGAGGAGGACCGTGCCGTTCTCTCCCTCTACTATTGGGAAGAGCAGTCCCTCGAGCAGATTGCAGAGGTGCTCGGCTGTACCGCCAACGCCGCCAAGACGAGGCTTTACCGAGCAAGAGAAAGATTTCGAGCCGCCTGGAGCGAGTTGGAGAGTCAACATGAAACAGAACAACATTCCTGAATCGGTTCAAGAGATGCTGTGGGTCGCTGCGGAGAGCGGCGACGCCGCCACCGTTGCCGAGTTCGAACGGCGCTACCCTCAGTACGCCGAAGAGCTTGCGCGAGTGCGAGCCATGGTTGAAGCGATGCGCAGGGCGCGACCCGCGCCAAAACCGGTGGCTCAGTTCTACCGCCCCGCGGCGCGCCCGGCTTTCGCACCCGTGCGCCTCGCGCTCGTCGCAGGAGTTGTCGTCGGTCTCGCGCTCGTCGGGTATGGAGCCTATCGCATAACCGACTTGGTGACGCACCAAGGCAGCGCAGGTTCGAACAACACCGGAGCGAACGGCGATCATTCGCCCACAGACCTCGCCAACAACCCTGGAACCTCCAGTACGCCACCGGCGACTTCCCCCGATCCCGATCCGAGAGGCATCGCCGAAAGACCGGTTCCTCAGACTCCCCGCGATCCGGTGATCACGCTTCGTGGTGACTCGACACTCTTCCAAGCCATCAGTGCGTTTCGATCCGCGGGAATGACGATGCACGTGGACCCGGCGGTCGAGGACGCTGCGCTCGGCCTCGCGCCGGAGAATCCCGACGCAATCCTCACGCTCCCACCCGAAGAGGCCGTCTTGGTGTTGGAACGCCTTGCGCCGGTTCGCGTTCAAGAGATCGGCCCGAAGGAATACCTTGTCGTTCCCCTCGAGAAGGTCAACAACGTGGAAGGACCGCAAGCACGACCAGCCGAGCCCAGTCGAAACCAAGGCGCCCCGGGATAGCGGAACTTTTCGATGGCTACCATACGTCAAGACGACTGTGAGTGGATCGAAGAACATCCCTCGGGGGTTTAGCCTCATTGAGTTGCTCGTGGTAATCGCAATCATTGCGATCATGGCGGTCATTCTTTTCCCTGTTTTCATGAGGGCGAAAGAGGCCGCAAAGCGAATTGCCTGCCTGTCCAACATGAAGCAGCTCGGCATGGCAGTCATGATGTACACCGACAGCCATGATGGCTACCTGCCGATGGCGACCAACTTCACCGAGCCGCCGGATAGCCCGCTCCGTCTGTGGACGGGACAGGTGCACCCGTACATCGGGAACCAACAGCTTGTCTCCTGCCCCAGCCAACCGGGCAGATACGGAGAAACGTGGGTGGAGCGCGCCGAGATGACCATTGGCTACTCCGGCGCAACGGCATACGACCCAAACGGTTGCGTGGAGGGCGAGCCGGATCCGCGCGGATGCGAGGGATTCACTCGGCCCGCGAATGTGCGCCTCATGGACCGCACCAGCGAGATAGGTCTCTTCGCAGACACCCCGGGTGGGCCGGTCTCTTCGAAGTACCGCGGCTATACCTTCAGCCCCTACAACGGCCCGGACGACCCAGTTGACCCACGCATGGGTGCGCCGCTTTGCTCCGACCGAGATCTCGTCCTCGAACTCAACAACCTGCCGCCGAGCCGGCTCAAACCGGTATACGCCCGACACCAAAAACGAGGCGACGACAGCGGCTTCACCAACGTCATGTTCGCAGATGGACACGCTAAGGGCTACTCCGCAAAGTCCATCAACGCAATGAGCGCCGGAGCCGCGATTATCTGGCGATTCCGATAGCCCGGCGAGCCAAG
>JBFMFD010000072.1:0-12527 GCA_040752255.1 Armatimonadota bacterium | reverse complement strand
GCGGCTGCTCGCAGGGCGATTCCGGGATACCTCGGAGGCGGGCCTGCGCACCGCCGCCGCCCACTACCTTGCGCGGAAGCCACCTTAATGGGGGCGGGTCGGGGTTCGCGCTCTTGGGGAACCAGGCTCCTCACATCGGCGTATCTCGATATGAGAATGCCGGAAACTGTCGTCACCTTCGCCAAAGCGCTTGCCGACTCCACAAGAGTACGGATACTGGGCGCGCTTCGCGCCGGGGAACTGTGCGTCTGTGAGTTGGTGGACGTCTTGGCGGTGCCCCAGTCCACGCTCTCCACTCACCTTCAGGTGCTGCGGCGGGCGGGGCTGGTGCACGTTCGGCGGCGACACAAGTGGGCGTACTACCGCCTGTCCGTGGGCACGGCCGGGCTCGTGGAGGCGGTCTTCTCCCACTTTGGCGACGACCCCGAGCTGACCCAGACGCTTGAGCAGGACCGCGAGCGCCTCCAGAGGCGCCTGGCTTGCCGCGTGGACGGCTGCTGCGTGGTCGCCGCTCCGGTGCTCTTGAACCTACAAGGAGGTAACACCGATGGACTGTAAGTGCAATTGCTGCGGCGCGAGCTGCCCGTGCGGGTGCTGCTGCTGCGGCTCCGGCTCGGGCAAGTAGCCCACCTGGGCGTGGGGGCAACACCCCCACGCCCTACCAGTCCAGCGAGTCGTTCGTGCTCTTCTCCGCTCCGTCAACGTCGAGGCGTTTCTCCGGCTCGAACGCCATCTGCGCGCGCAGTTCGGGCACCTGGGCACGAAGGACATCGTCTATCCGCTGCCGCCGGTCGCCGATCCATCGCATCATCGCGGAGAGGAACAGCTCCTTGAGGTACGCATACGAAAAGCCATCGGTCTCATCGGCGAGCCGAGCGTACGTATCGTCCGACGGTTGCAGCGCCGGCTGCCATGCGGGCATTATACAGGCGTCAACGAGGGGTAGACTCGGCGTATGGAATCGCGGAGTGGTGCGCCGAAGTCGGGCGGCGACGTGCCTCGCACGAGCGGCTGGGGCGAGGAGCCGCTGCCGCCGTGGGACACGCTCTTCGCGTACGACCGCTGGGCGAACGAGCGCTGGATTGCGTTCGCTCGCAGCCGCCGGTGGAAAGGCGGCGACGATCTGGTTGAACACATCGTCCGCGCGTCGGAGGCGTGGCTATCTCGCATCCATCGGGAGGAACCGGTTGACCCTTCCGCCTCCACACTCGAGATGCGCCTCGCGGCTTGCCACATGCGTTGGATTCAGACGTTGCGCGACCTAACGCCGGCGAAGGTCATCCGGTATGCGAACATGGCGGGCGTGCGCTATGAGAGTTACTTAGGCGATATCGCGGCTCATGTGATTAACCACGGCACCTACCACCGAGGACAACTCAGGGAGCGAGCCGGAGCTGAAGGCTTCGACGACTACCCTGATACAGACCTCATACTCTTCATCCGCGAAAGCGCGCCCCACGGCTCACCTTGACCCGTCGGTCGCCATCCCTAGGTTGTGAACGAGGAACGCCCACTCGTCCGTCGTCTCCTCGATCACTTTGGTGATCGGCTTGCCTGCTCCGTGGCCGGCGCGCGTCTCGATTCGGATTAGCACAGGAGCAGACCCTTGCTGCACCTCCTGCAGGCGGGCGATGTACTTGAAGCTGTGTGCGGGCACAACGCGGTCGTCATGGTCCGCTGTCGTAACGAGCACCGCCGGGTAACGCTGCGGCTTCAAGTTGTGATACGGAGAGTAGGCGAGCAACACGCGAAAGTCCTCAGGGTCATCCGGCGAGCCGAAGTCGCTCACCCAGGCCCAACCGATTGTGAACTTGTGGAACCGAAGCATGTCCATAACTCCGACCGAAGGCAGCGCCGCACCGAACAGATCCGGGCGCTGGTTCAGCACGGCGCCGACCAACAGGCCGCCGTTCGAGCCGCCCTGGATGGCGAGGCGTTCGGGCTTTGTGTACTTCTGCGCAATCAGGTACTCGGCTGCTGCGATGAAGTCGTCGAACACGTTCTGCTTGTTGTTGAGGCGCCCTGCGTCGTGCCAAGCCGAGCCGTACTCCCCTCCTCCGCGCAAGTTCGCAACGGCGAGCACGCCGCCCATCTCCATCCAGACTGTGTACGCCGTGCTATACCACGGAGTCTGCGGGATGTTGAAACCGCCGTAACCGTAGAGTAGCGTCGGGTTGCTCCCGTCCAGCCGCACTCCCTTCTTGTGAGCGATGAACATCGGCACACGCGTGCCATCCTTGCTCGTGTAGAACACCTGCTTGACCTCGATCTGCGAGCCGTCATAGCCCTTGAGCGAGGGCTTGCGGAACACGGATCGCTCGCGCTTCGAGACGTCGAAGCGGTAGATCGTGGTCGGCGAGTTGAAGCTCGTGTAGGCGAAGAACGTCTCAGGATCGCCAATCTTCCCCACAAAGCCGGATGCGCTGCCCAGCCCGGGCATGGCGATCGTGCTCTCATACATACCATCCAGCGCGAACACTCGCACGAACGACCGCGCGTCCTTCAAGTAGTGGGCAATGAGCCTGCCGCCAACCATCGTCACCGAGTCGAGCGTCTCGTCGCGCTCGGGGATGACGAGCATGTGGTTCTGTGGCTCGGGAAAGCGGAACGTTAGGCGAAACACCTTGCCCATGGGCGCGTCCTTGTCGGTTCGGAAGTAGAGCATCTCGCCGTCGTTTCCGATGAAGTCGTACTGCGCGTCGAAGTCGGGCAGCAACTCGACGACATCGGCGCCAGGCTGGTCGAGGCGCCTGACGAATACCGCGTTGTTTCTCTCCGTTCCCTTCCAAACGGTGATGACGAGGTAACGCCCGTCGTCGGTAACCTCGCCGCCGAACCCCCACTCCTTCTGGTCGGGTCGGTGGTACACCAGCGTGTCTTTGCTCTGCGGCTCACCGAGACGATGGTAGTACAGTTTGTGATAATAGTTCGCCTCCGCCAGCGCCTTCCCCTTCGGTTCGTCGTATCGGCTGTAGAAGAACCCTTTGCCGTCCTTCGTCCAGGAGGCTGAGGAGAACTTCACCCACCGGATATGGTCGTCGAGGTCTTTGCCGGTTGCAACATCGCGCACCCGCCACTCTTGCCAGTCGGAGCCGCCCGCCGCAGTTCCATAGGCGAGATAGCGGCCGTCCGGGCTGACCGCCGTCGAGGTGAGGGCGACGGTTCCGTCCTTGCTGAGGCGATTGGGGTCGAGCAGCACGCGGGGCTTGGCGTCGAGGGAAGGCGCCCAATAGAGCACGCTTTGGTTTTGCAGGCCGTCGTTCTTCGTGAAGAAGTAGCGCCCGCCCTCCTTGAACGGGATGCCGTATCGCTCGTAGTTCCACAGCTCCGTCAACCTCTTCCGGATCCGATCGCGGCCGGGAATCGTTCTTAGGTAGGCAAAGGTAGCCTTGTTCTGCCGTTCGACCCAGTCCTTGACCTCGGGCGAGTCCATCTCCTCCAGCCAGCGATACGGGTCGGGCACCTCGACGCCGTGAAGCGTCTCGACGAGGTCCATCTTGCGCGTGGTTGGGTACTTCAGCCCGCCGTCTTGTGGTGACATTGCGGCTGCGAGTATGAAGCAGAGGGCGCCGGCATGCATGGCGTCGTTTTACCCCCTCCTCGCGAACCGTGACGGAGGGCGACGCCCAACTGGGGGTTTATCCCAACAGAGCCGCCGCCTTGCGCCGAATCGCATCGGTCGCGCCCTTCTCGGCGAGCACGCGAATCGCCGCCAGCGGGCGCGTCTCCTGGAAGCGGGCACTCACGTCGAGAGCGAGCTCGACCTCCTTCGGGTCCTCCGAGAACAGGCTGACGCGCAACGAGCCGACGCCGTCCTTGAGCACATCAGGAGAGCGAAGCTTCATAAGGAACTCTAAAGCGCCGATTCGAGTCTCCTTCTCCCTCTGCGACAGGAGCGCGGGCACGAGACGGCGAAGGTGCTTCTTGTCGGTGTCGTCGCCGGTCGCCAGGTTCGTCATCTCCGCCGGTGCGCGGCTCAGCCACCCGCCGGTGTCGCGTGCGAAGTTCGACGACAGATGCGCGACGAGCCACGAGACAGCCTCGTCGCGCGACGTAACGCACAGCAAAAGGCTCGGCGTGAAGATGGTGCGGTTCTTCAGGTCGCGCTCGCCGAAGCCGCCGAGGCGCACAACGTCCCACAACCCATTCACGTATTGCGAGACGGAAACCGGTGGGAACAATCGCTTGTTGATCTCCTCCATCGAGGCCTTGTCCGTGTAGATCCAAGTCCGCGCCTGATCCCACGGCCCTCGGAACCGGCTCGCGTTGGCGACACGCCCTAACGCGGGCAACATCGTGTCGGAAGGAGCATACGGAAAGTACGCCACGCCTGCGTCCGGCTCCTTCTTGCTCATGCTGAGGCAGTGCGTCTGCATCTCCGCTGTCAGAACGACGCCGCCCTCAGAGAGCGACGGCTCGAAGCGGAACTGGAGCGGCGTGAAGTTCATCATCGTCTGATAGCCCGGCTGCGATGGGACCCATGTCGTTCCGATCGGCGCATCGAACGCGGAGCCGCAGTTGATGTCGCCGAGGCCCTCGGGGTCGCCGGGGAAGCGCAGCCGATTCATGTCGTCGCCGCGCGCGCCCGCCGACTGCAGCATGCCGTACACCCTCGGCAATTCAAGCCCCGACGCGCCGACGAGGCGGTTCACCTCGTTCTCGCCCAGGCTCCTGCCCACATCGCGCACGTATTGCGTCGCGCTCACGGGGTCGCCGCTCCGAACGTCGTAACGAAGCCCGAGCCGGGGAAACCAGATGTCGGGCCGGCCGAGTTTTCCCGCGTACTCATCGGTAAACGTCAACCCCCCGAGTCTCTGCACGGCGCCAGGGTCGGGGTCCGGCACGTAGTCGTACGTCAGTTGCAGCGGTACGTGAAACCGACCGAACGGCACTTCGGTCGTACCGATCGTTTCGCGAACCTCTGGTTGCCACTCGACGCGCGTGACTCGGTCGAGGGTGAGCGCGCCGAAGTAGTCGCGGGTCTCTGCCTCGAGGCGATAGTTCGTCCATCCGCCCTGCCGCAACTCCTGCGGGTCGGACTTGAACGTCACGGTAGCCATGCCGTCGAGCGTTTGTTGGAAGCCAGAGTTCATCGTCGTGCGGAAACTGCCGAACTCGCCTGCATATCGCAGCGCGGCATCCCAGAACTCCTCGTCTTCCTCCACGTTCGCGGGGAAGCCGGCGAACGTCGGCGCAACGCTGAAGTCGCGTACCTCCATGCCCGGTCGGATTCCGAAGTCGCGGAGTGTCTCGGTGTTCACGGTGGCGAACTTCACTTCAAGTTTCACTTGGTACTCCACGTCCACCGGCAGGGCGGCATGCGCGGGCGTCAGCCCGGGCAGCGCGAACTCATAGTGCGCGACGGTGGCGGTGAGCACCACTCCTGTCGAGTGCACCGCGGGAGCGGACAGCGTCGTTGCGACAAGCAGCATTGAAATCATCTTCTCTCTCCTCACGCCGATTATGGCGGCTCACGGCGAACGAGTGAGTTGGTGCGGCGGGGCATCAAGTAACCTCGGCGGCGTGACACCATCCTCGTGGCACTGCGTCATTGCGGCGGGCGGGGCTGCACCGGAGCCGATCGCCCAGGCCACAGGCGCGAGAACGAAGGGCGCGGTCTCCCTCGCCGGCTCGACAAGCCTGGCGCGAGTGCTCGATGCCTGTCGAGGCGCGGGCTTCGAGTCCATCGCGATCGTCGCGGATGAAAACACGATCCGCGGATTGGACCTCCGGGAGGGCGAGCGCGTCGTCCAGCCCGGCGAGACCAACATCGAAAGCACCCTCAACGGGTTGAGCGGACTGCCCGACCACGCCCCAACCTTCCTCACGCCTTGCGATGTGCCGCTGATGGAAGCGGGCCACATCAGGCTGTTTCTCCAAGCCGTCGAGGAGCGGCGGCGAGTGGCCGGCGTCGAGGCGCGGTGGTTCGCCGTGGGTCTTGCCGACGAGCCGGACGTTCGCCAACGTTATCCCGGCGTGCCGTATCGCTACGTCAAGTTTCGCGAGGGACGATTCGCCGCCGGCGCGCTCTATGCCTCGACTCCTGCCTCCGTCCGCCAAGCCGCGCAGCAGTTGGGCGTCGGGTCGGAGCGCAGGAAATCCGTCCCCAGTCTGGTGCTTCAGGTCGGGCTTCTGAGCCTCGCGCGCTACCTGCTGGGTCTTGTCTCGCTTGCGGAGGCCGAGCGGCGGATTGGGCATCTGTTGGGCGGCGAGTGCTCGATCGTTACCGGATGCGACCCCGCCACCACCATGGATTTCGACTCGCTGGACGAACTGCGCCACGTCGAAAGGCTGCTGCGCGAACAGGAAAGGGGTTGACGGCTTAGGGCGCGAAGAGGCGGAGCGCCTCGGGGCTTCCCGGCTCGATGCCCGCCTGGTCGAACGTGTCGAGCGCGGAGGAGAGGTTCCGAAAGAGCATCTGCTCACCGGCGGGCGTTACTGGCTCGCCCTCTTCCAGGAACGCCGTCGCCGAGCATGCCGTCGCCAGTTCCTCCGCCGTGTGCAGCACAGCGCGCAGCGCACCCTCTGGGTCGGGGTTGGCCGCTACCTGGTACCCGACGCCGACGCCCTCGAGCGTCTCGTGCAGCGTTGGGTCGAACTCCGTTGCGTTGCCGAGTGGAAACACGGCGAGGAGCGCCTCCGGCCAGCCGCTCTGGCGATACTCGAGCAGTTGGCTCGCCCCGAGCCGATAGCCAAGCGCGTAGGCGGTCTTGACGACGACCTTTGTGCCGAGTCCCCCCGCGTTCATCACCGCGATGTCCACGCCGACGTCCATTGCGTCCCGGAACTCTTCGAGCGCTGCTGCGCGGCGGGCGGCGTCCTCGGGCATCGGTAAGGGGACTGCCTTGCGGTTCATGCGCGAGGCAACCTGCTCGCATCGCTCCCACAACGCCTTCGCCGACGCCTCGCTGATCCTTCCCCTCGACGAGACGAGGTCCCACGCGAGGGCGAGGCTGTCGAACGCCGCGTCTTGCTCACCTTGCCAGAGCACCTTCCACCTCCGGTCGAGAGGGCTCATGACGAACACCTCGGGCTCGCCGAGCGAGGATTGGGCGCCTGATGAAAGCAGTTCCTTCGCCGCCTCAGCGGGAATCGGATCTCGGCCGACCAGCTCGATAACGTACTGCACCTTCAAGTAAGGCCCTACGGTCGGCTCGAAAGGCGGGAGTCGGAGCGGCTGAAGCGCCCGCGTCGGGTCGGTTGCAAGTTCCTCTCCGAGGGCGGTGAAGAGTTGCTTCTCGGTCACGCGACTCGACCCTCCATCACTCCGGCTGCTGCGGAAGGGCGAGGATGCGAAGGCAGTTGTTGCACGTTTCGATGGAGTCACCATCCATCAGCGAGTCAATCTGCGCCTTCGGGACAGAGATGCCGCACGCGGAGCAGGTCTCATCCACCACCTCGGCGATGCCGACGCCGGCGCGCTTCTTTCTGACGGCTTCGTACTTCTCAAGAAGTTCGGGGTCGCAACGGGCGGCTTGCTCCTTACGCTTCGCGATGAGGGTGCGGGCTTTAGCGACGAACTTCTGCTTGACTTCCTCGTACTTGGCTCGGTGCTCAGCGAGGCGAGCTTCGGCTTCCTGCAGCAGCGCCTGCTTCTCGTTGAAGTCCTTCTCGACGGCGGGCAGCATCTCCCACAGCTCCAGCACGCGCTCATCGGCGTGCGCCCTGCGCTGCTTGAGGTTGGCGATCTCGCGGTCTATGGCTTCGGCGTCCTTGGCGTTGTACACGCCGCCGGAGTAGAGGCGCTTGGCTTCGCTCTCGATCTTCTGTTCGATGCCCTTGGTCTGGAGTTGGAGGTCCTCCACCTCTTGGCGCATCTCCTTGAGTCTCGCCTCCGCGGCCTCCTTTGCCTCTCGCGCCATTTGCACGGCGGCGGCGAGCTTCCGCCCGGGGTCAATCGCCGCAAACCGCGCCTCGAGTTCGTGAATCTCCGTATCTATCTTCTGGAGTTTGACGAGGTCGTTAAGCGCCTGGGTGAGCATGAGTTCCTGGCTCCAGTATACAGCCCCGGCGCAAAATCCCGCCGAGTGTGCCAAGATTGACTCAATCAGGGGCACGGAGCGACCCCTCCGCTCCGTATCTCATCTGGAGGACGCGATGGCGGAAGAAAAGAGCGAAAAGAAGAAGTTGAGCCGGCGGCAGTTCATTGCGGGCGCAGGCGTGACCGTCGCAGCCGTTGGCGCGGGGGCGGTCTTCCTGGGGAACGGGCGCAATGCCGAGAAGGAAGAAGACGCCGAGCAAGCGAGCCAGGCGCTGGAAGGCGCCGTGCCCATCACGCTCAAGGTCAACGGCAAAGCGCACAACTTGAGCCTACAGCCGAGGGTAACGCTGCTCGACGCGCTGCGCGAGCGCCTGGAGGTAACAGGCCCGAAGCGCGTGTGCGACCGAGGAACGTGCGGCTGCTGCACCGTGCTGCTGGATGGCGAGCCGGCGTACGCCTGCCTGATGCTCGCCATTGATGCCCAGAGGCACGAGATAACCACCGTGGAAGGCCTGGGAACGCCGGACCGAATGACCGCGGTGCAGCGCAAGTTCATCGAGAAGGACGGCCTGATGTGCGGCTTCTGCACTCCAGGCTTCGTCACGGCGGTGCACGCGGTTCTTGCGAAGAATCCCAACGCATCGCTGGACGAGATTCGCCAAGGCTTGCGCGGCAACATCTGCCGCTGCGGAACGTTCAACCGAGTCTTCGAAGCGGCCGTAGAAGCCGCTCGCGAAATGAGGAGAGCATAAATGGCACAGAGTGCGCAATGGCCCGACCGACAAGCAAGCCGATACCTCGGCAAGGACATCCCACGCGTTGACGGCCCCACTAAGGTAACCGGCGCGGCGAAGTACACCTACGACGTCGTGCTTCCGGGGATGCTCTATGGGGCGATTCTTCGATCCCCGCACGCGGCGGCGCAGGTGCGATCCGTTGACGCCTCGGCGGCGAGGGCGATGCCCGGCGTGGTTGCCGTACTCACCGACATCGGGAGGGCAGCGCGCTTTGCGGGCGAAGAGATCGCAGCCGTTGCCGCCGAGACCGAGGAGATCGCGCGAGATGCCCTGAAGGCGATACGAGTTGACTACGAAGTGCAGCCGTTTGTGTCGAACACGCTGCGCGGAAAGGACATCCCGGATCGCGTCGGCGAGCCACAGGTAAACAGCCGCGGCGAGGACCCCGACACGCTCTGGGCACAGGCCGCGGCGGTCGTCGAAGGCGAATACTACGTGCCCGTTCGTGAGCACCTTTCGCTCGAAACGCACGGCGTCGTGGTGCGATGGGATGCCGACGATGCGCTCACCTGTTGGTGCAGTACGCAAGCGGTCCACGGCGTCGCCGGCGAACTGGCGGCGGGACTCGGTGTTCCACGGCAGAACGTGAAAGTCATCTGCGAGGTCATGGGCGGTGGATTCGGAAGCAAGTTCAGCCCAGGCGTCGAGGGATTGACGGCTGCGCGCCTTGCCAAAGCCGCCGGGCGACCCGTGAAGTTGATGCTCGACCGCTACGAGGAGCAGGTCGCAAGCGGCAACGGGCCGGACGCGTATATGCAGTGCAAGGCTGCGGCGACATCGGACGGGCGCATCCTCGCCATCAAGGCGGACCTGTTCGGCACGGGCGGGTACTCGAGGCGCTGGGCGGTGCCGTTCCCGTACAGCACCTACACCGTGCCCAACGTGAGGGCGGCAATGCACGGCGTCCAAACCAACGCGGGCAGCCAGCGCTCCCTCCGGGCGCCGGGGCACCCTCAAGGCTGCTTTCTAACGGAGACCGTAGTGGATGAGCTTGCGGTCGCGCTGAGGATGGACCCGCTCGAGTTCCGTCTCCGCAACGTGCGCGGAGGTGTCTGGGATCAGCAGTTGCGGCTCGGCGCCGAACGAATCGGCTGGAGCCGACGCGCATCGCTTCCGAAGAGCGGCCGCTTTCGCCGAGGCATGGGCGCCGCCTGCACAACCTGGGGCGGCGGCGGAAGGGGCGGCTCCGTGTGCGAAGTGCGCATCGGCAACGACGGCTCGGTCTGGGCGGGCATCGGCACACAAGACCTAGGCACGGGTACCAGAACCTACGTAGCCGCAATCGTCGCCGAGGTGCTCGGCGTTTCGATCGAGCGCGTGACCGCCGACATCGGCAAGTCAACGCTTGGAAACTCGGGCGGCTCCGGTGGTTCAGTGACCGCGGCGTCCGTGTCGCCCGCCGTGATGATGGCTGCGCTCTCTGCGCGGGAGCGCCTAGCGCAAACGGCTGCTGCGATGCTCGGTGTTCCGGCTGGAGAGGTGCGGTTCGCGGACGGCAACGCGTCCGCGCAGGGAAGGAGCGTCTCCTTCGCGGAAGTCTGCGCCAAGCTCCCGTCCGGCGGCATCGAGGTAACCGGCCAGTGGAACCAAGCGCTTCAAAGAAGCGGCGTCGGCGGCGTGCAGTTCGCCGAAGTCGAGGTAGACATGTGGACTGGAGGCATCCGCGTGATCAAGGTAGTTGCCGTGCAAGACTGCGGCTACTATCTCAACAAGCTGGCGACGGAGAGCCAGGTCATCGGAGGCGTGATTCAAGGCGTCGGAATGGCGCTGCTCGAAGACCGCAAGATGGACAACGGCACAGGGCGCCAGTTGAACCCCAACATGGAAACGTACAAGGTGCCCGGGTCGCTCGAGATTCCGGACATTGACGTGGTGCTGTTCGACACGCACGACCAGGTAACCGGCATCGGCGAGCCTCCCGTCATTCCCACCGCGGCTGCGATCGGGAACGCCGTGTTCGACGCATCCGGCGTGCGTATGCGCCGGCTTCCGATGACACCGAAGCGCTTCTTCGACGCGCAAGAAGGGAGAATGGTATGAACAACTTCGCATGGTTGGAACCGAAGGGCCTCGCCGAGGCTTCGCAAGCACTCAAAGAGGGTGGAGCGGCGCTTGGAGGCGGCATCGAACTGCTGTGTCTGCTGAAAGACTCGCTCGTTACGCCCGCAACCGTCGTGAACCTGAAGAGCGTCTCGGGCCTGAACGGGATTCGAGCGAACGACGGCATCGAGATCGGAGCGCTTGCGACGCTCACTCAGATCGCCCAGCACGAGCGGATTCGCAGTTCTTACCGCGCATTGGCGCAAGCAGCAGAATCGGTCGGCTCGCCTCAAATCCGCAACGTTGGAACGCTGGGCGGCAACCTCTGTCAGCGCCCGCGCTGTTGGTACTTCCGGGACCCGGAGGTCCATTGCTTGAAAAAGGGCGGCGCGAAGTGTTTCGCGGTGGGTGGAGACAACGAGTACCACGCCATCTTGGGCGGCGGCCCTTGCTACATCGTTCACCCGAGTGACCTCGCCCCCGCGCTCATCGCGCTGAACGCTACCGTCTCGACCAGCGCTCGGACGATGGCTCTTGAGGAGTTCTTCCGACTTCCCGCTCAGCGGATGGATCATGAGACCGCACTTGAAGAAGGCGAGATCGTTACCGGCGTCAAGGTTCCCGCCGAGATGGCGGGATGGAAGTCGTACTACTACAAGGCGCGCGAGCGCGAGTCGTTCGACTGGGCGCTCTCAAGTTGCGCCGTCGCCCTTCGAACAAGCGGCTCAACCGTGCAGGAGGCGCGGGTCGTGCTCGGCGGCGTCGCGCCGATACCCTGGCGCAGCAAGGAGGCGGAGGCGGCGTTGCGCGGCAAGACGCTGGACGAGTCCGTCGCCGAGGCGGCAGGTCGCGCGGCTGTGGCTATGGCGGAGCCGATGAGCGAGAACCGTTATAAGGTAGCGCTGACGCGCAACGTGGTGAAGATCGCTTTGCTGGAGGCGCTCAAGTGAACCCTCGCGTTTCGGCGTGCGCGTTCCTGCGCTGCAAGCAGGACACTTACGACGACCCATTTGCCGAGGACGCGGCGTGGGAGTCCGCAATGCCTCGCGCGTGGTGGTGCGGCAAGACGTTCAAGGACATCGGGCCGGACGGCGACGAGGCCGAGGTGCTGTCCTGTCAGGCGGGGCGCACCTGCTTCTGCTCGAGCGTCGGGCAGTGGGAGCGGAACCTCGTCGAGCCGGAGGCGTAGGCCGCCTCTCTCTGCTCGCTGAGTGCAAGAGCAGCTCGCCTGTGCCACGGACCCATCGCTGCCTTTTCCTGCTCACACCCTCCACAGCAAGCTGTGGAGGGATACAGCTCGCTTCCATCCGCTCTTGGATTCGTAGGGTCGTGTGGCACGGACAGATTCGTCTCGGGCGTTGGTGCAGCCGAGGGATGGGTGCCGAATCTGTCCGTGGCACCCGAAGCTAGGAAGAGGGGACGAATCTGTCCGTGAAATGCAGCCACCCTGATCCAAGACGGGTGCAAGGGAATAGGCGGCCTCCGGCTCTCGCAGGTCGCTTGCTTGGAGAGCCTATCCTCGTGTGCGCCCAACAGCGTACAAGCCAAGTGGACACGTGTGCCCCCATCGCTCGCTGCCTCCTCCTGCTTACACCCTCCTCAGCAAGCTGCGGAGGGATACAAGGATGCATGTGGCACCGGCGCTTTGGCAGGGCGCACGCATGGCTGCGCAGCGTGAGCACTGTGGGAGTCGGTCTGTAAGCCGGGTT
>JBFMFD010000071.1:0-12632 GCA_040752255.1 Armatimonadota bacterium | reverse complement strand
GGTGTCTGCCGCCGTGCCGGCGTCGCCGCCGTCCGTGGAGCCTTGCCCCGCAACCCCGGTTCCGCCGCCGGGATTTGATACCGTGTCCTTCCCGCAACCCACCACGAGAAGGGAGAGAAGAGCGACAAGCGCCAAGAGCCGAACAACTCGTTCCATGGGTCTATTATACGCCGCGCGGGGGCGCGCCGTACGCTCGCCGTAGAGGCAGGCCCCGACCGGCATCTCCGTGTCGCTCGCCGCTACCGTGGCGCTAAACTCCGGCTCGGGCAGACGAGCCCCCGGAGGGAGCTGGAACCCTCCACAGCAAGCTGTGGAGGGACAGAGATGGGGAGGGCGAGCGTCCCGCGAGCCGCTTCGTCGCTCCGTGGACTCCCAGCCGCACCGTGGCGGGACTATATCCGCCACAAGGGGAAAGCGAGGCCGAGGCACGCGCGAACTCCGCCGGGGTACACTCCGCCGGTTCGCCGCCCGGCGTCGGGCGGTGATCTCAAAGCCACACACTCACTTTTTGGAGGATTACAAGAGAACCATGCCTGCAACCGGTCAAGTCGTTCAGGTCCTCGGCCCCGTCGTGGACGTGCGCTTCCCCGCGGGGGAGCTGCCCGAACTCCTGAACGCCATCCGCATCAAGGATGAAAGCCGCAAGATTGACCTGACCTGCGAGGCGGCCCAGCACCTCGGAGACGACATCGTCCGTTGCGTCGCCCTCTCAACGACCGACGGCCTCGTGCGGGGAATGTCCGCCCAGGACACGGGCAGCCCGATCACCGTGCCGGTCGGCGAGAAGACGCTCGGTAGGGTGTTCAACCTGCTCGGCGAGCCGATTGACGAGCTGGGGCCGGTAACCGACGCTCCGCGGTTGCCGATTCACCGCCCCGCGCCCAAGTTCACCGACCAAAGCGTCAAGACGGAGATCCTCCAAACCGGCCTGAAGGTCGTTGACCTTCTCGTGCCCTTCAACAAGGGCGGAAAGATCGGCCTGTTCGGCGGCGCAGGATTGGGCAAGACCGTTCTCATCCAAGAACTCATTCGGAACATCGCAGTCGAGGCGGAGGGCGTCTCCATGTTCGCCGGTGTGGGCGAGCGGACTCGCGAAGGGAACGACCTGTGGCTCGAAATGCAGCACACGACGTTCAAAGACAAGTCGGGCAACGAGCAGCGCGTCATTGACAAGATGGCGATGGTTTTCGGTCAGATGAACGAGCCGCCCGGAGCGCGCCTTCGCGTCGCGCTGTCCGCTCTCTCGATGGCGGAGTACTTCCGCGATGAGTCAGGACAGGACGTGCTCATCTTCATTGACAACATCTTCCGCTTCGTGCAAGCCGGCTCCGAGGTGTCCGCCCTGCTCGGGCGTATGCCGAGCGCCGTGGGATACCAGCCCACGCTTGCAACGGAGATGGGCGCCCTGCAAGAGAGGATTACCTCGACGACCAAAGGGTCCGTTACGTCGGTGCAGGCGATTTACGTCCCCGCCGACGACCCAACCGACCCCGCGCCCGCAACGACCTTCTCACACCTCGACGCCTACGTTTATCTCGAGCGGCGAATCGCGGAGAAGGGCATTTATCCTGCCGTTGACCCCCTCGCCTCAACGTCGAAGAACCTCGACCCTAGGGTCGTCGGGCAAGAGCACTACGAGGTCGCGCGGGAGGTGCAGCAGGTTCTCCAGCGCTACCGCGAACTGCAGGACATCATCGCCATCCTCGGCATTGACGAGCTCTCAGACGACGACAAACTCATCGTCGCGCGTGCGCGCAAAATCGAGCGCTTCCTCTCTCAGCCTAACTTCGTGGCGGAGCAGTTCACCGGCAACCCCGGACGCTTCGTTGCCGTGGACGAGACGGTCGCCTCCTTCCGAGAGTTGCTTTCCGGAAACCTGGACGACATCCCGGAGCAAGCGTTCTACATGTGCGGCGGCCTCGAAGACGTTCGCGAGAAGGCGAAGAAGCTCGCCGCAGCCGTATGAGAACGTTTCAGCTCACCATCATTGCTCCCGACCGCACCGTTGTAGACGAGGTAACGGACAGCGTCTCCGCACCGGGCGTGATGGGCTATTTCGGCGTGCTTGCCGGGCATGAGCCGTTCGTAACGCAACTGAAACCGGGCGTCATCGCCTACAACGATGCAGGCGGCCACCAGCAGTTTGTAGCTGTCGCGGGCGGTTTCCTCGAAGCAGCGGGCGACCACGTTATCATCCTCGCGGACGCAGCCGAAGCGCAACGCGACATTGACATCCAGCGCGCCCGCGAGGCGCTCGAGCGAGCGCGCAAGCGCCGCGAGGCACACGCCGAAGGGATGGACCACGAACGAGCCCAGGCGGCCGTTGAGCGCGCGATGGCGAGAATCAAAGTCGCCGAGCGAAAATAAAGGCTCATTTAGGCGAGGGGAGTTGCATTCTTCACTGCCCCGCGCCTGCGGCACAATGGCGGTATGAACGGCCTGCTTGCCTTCGTAGCCCTTCTCGCCCCCGCCGGCATTCCGTTCGGCGCTTCAACCATCGAGGTCGAGGTGAAGGGCGTCAAACTCGACGTCTACACCTACAAGCCAGAGTCCTACAAGGGCGAGCGGATGATCATGGTGTTCCACGGCGTTCTGCGCAACGCCGACGAGTATCGTGACCACTCGAAGGGAATGGGCGATCGCTTTGGAGCGCTCATCATCGCCCCAAAGTTTGACGCCGAGCGCTTTCCGTCGCGGCGCTACCAGTACGGCGGCATCCTGAACGCCGACCGAAAGGCTGCGCAGCCCGAGGAATGGACCTACGCCCTCATCCCGGCGCTCGCCGAGGAGATCCGCAAACTCGAGGATAAGCCGCAACTGAAGTACTGGATCATCGGGCACAGCGCCGGCGGGCAGTTCGTCGCTCGGATGTCGGCCTTCCAGGCCACCGGCGCCGAGCGGCATGTCGCCGCCAACCCAGGGTTTCACCTCTTTCCAACGCGAGACCTTCCGTTCGGCTACGGCTTCGGCAACCTCCCCGACGAACTGTCCAGCGACGACATATTGAAGCGCTATCTCGCTGCTCCGCTGACCATCTACCTCGGAACGGCGGACAACGGCCCGGATCAGTACTTTGACTCAAGCGAGAACGCGATGAAGCAGGGGGAGGGCAGGTACCAACGCGGCAAGGCGTGCTTCGCGCTCGCGAAGGAGCTCGCTGAAAAGCGCGGCTGGCCGTTCAACTGGCGGCTCGTCGAAGCGGAAGGTGTGGCGCACGACCACGAGAAGATGTTCGACCACCCAAAGTGTGCGGAGGCGCTCTTCGGCGGGGAGGGCGAGCGTAACCGCGAGCCGTAACGCGCTCAGTTGCCGGAGCAACCGGAGCAGGCCATTCGATGCACCGCGCTGGTGCCGCCGACAGGTCCGACTGCCGGGCGACCCTTGCCCGACCGCTCCGCGGCGGTGGAGATTCGCGCGTACTCCTCCTTGAGCGCTGCGCGGAACTGCTGCACCGCGGTCAACTCCTCCGGTGAGACGCGCGCATACGGCCGGCCGATGACGATCGGTCCCATCACGCGGTCCCAACGGTCTGTGTCTCCCAGGCCGAGCGCGTGGCCTAATTCATGAGCGATGACGTGGGTGATCTCGTCTTCGGTGAAGTACTGCCCGTCGCGTGCCCACTTCATGACGCGAATCTGCCCTTCAAGTTCGCTGAAGTGAACCGAGTTGCCCCAGGTGATGCGCCGCGTGATTCGAAGGTCGCCCTTTGTGTGCGGGTCGGCTGTGGTCAGGGTGTCAACAAACCGGATGCGAATCGAAGCGGCGCCGCCCTCAGGGCCATCCAAAGCGAACGGACACTCCTCGCCCAGCGCCTGCTCCCACGCGGTAACCCCTCTTCGGATTCCCGCTTCGAACTGTCCCCTCACCCCGAGCGGCACCCCCGTCCAGTCCACATGGATGGAGGTCTTCGAGGGGAGGAGGAGCAGCTCCAGCATGGCAAGCGCCTTGTGCGGCTCAGAGCGGGCGGAGGCGATGGCGTCCTCGTAATAGTCGCGGATTTGCGAGTCAACAGCCTCCGGCACCGAGCCGGCTGCCCCTGGAACGAGTAACGCCAAAACTGCGACTGCGCTGACCATGCTACACCTAACCGCCGCGGGGCGACGGTAAACGGGAGGTTCCGCTGCCGGGCGCAAACTACTTCCGTATCGAAGACAGGTTGCCGCCGCCTACCGCAAAAATACCCGAAACCGCCCCGCGCCGTCGGGCTGTTGTAAAATGACGGGCATGGCAATCGCGTCCGGTTCCGTTCTTGACAAGATCGTTGAGTTGCTCGGCGAGGAGGCGGATTCGCTGCTGCGGCACGAGTGCTCGACGATTCCAAAGTCGTCCTTGCATCTGCCGGGCGGGGACTTCGTGGACCGAGTTTTCGCGTCCAGCGACCGGAACAACAAGGTGCTCGCCAACCTCCAGCGCCTGTACGGCCACGGGCGACTGGCGAACACCGGATACTTCAGCATCCTTCCGGTGGACCAGGGGATCGAGCACAGCGGCGGCGCGTCATTCGCCAAGAACCCAGAGTACTTCGACCCCGAGAACATCGTTCGCTTGGCGATCGAGGGCGGCTGCAACGCGGTCGCCTCGACGCTCGGCGTACTTGGAGCCTGCAGCCGGAAGTACGCGCACCATATTCCGTTCATCGTGAAGCTCAACCACAACGAGTTGCTGACCTATCCGAACAAGTTCGACCAAGTGATGTTCGCAAGCGTCGAACAGGCGTGGGACATGGGGGCGGCTGCCGTCGGAGCGACCATCTACTTCGGAAGCGACGAGAGCGGTCGCCAGATCGTCGAGGTAAGCGAGGCGTTTCACGCCGCTCACGACTTAGGATTGGCGACCGTGCTGTGGTGCTACCTTCGGAACAACGCCTTCAAGAAGGACAAGGACTACCACGTCGCCGCAGACCTTACCGGTCAGGCGAACCACCTCGGCGTTACGATCGAGGCGGACATTGTCAAACAGAAACTGCCCGAGAACAACGAAGGCTACACTGCTCTGAACATGGGCGAGTCCTCGTATGGAAAGACGGACAAGAGAATCTACAGCGAGTTGACTTCGGAGCACCCGATTGACCTCTGCCGCTATCAGATTGCGAACTGCTACATGGGGCGCGTGCCGATGATCAACAGCGGCGGTCCATCGGGCTCGAACGACTTTGCGGAGGCGGCTCGCACGGCCGTCATCAACAAGCGCGCCGGCGGCTCCGGCTTGATCAGCGGCCGGAAGGCGTTCCAGCGCCCCATGAAGGAGGGTGTCGAGTTGCTGAACGCAATCCAAGACGTGTACCTCTGCGACGGCGTTACGATTGCGTGATGGCAATGCCCACACCGCGCGCCCTGTTCTGGCTTACCGTTGCGGCGTGTTCGCTGCCTGCGTTCGGTTGCGGCTCCGCAGAGACCGAGAAGGTGACCACGCCCACGCCGCCATCCCAACAAAGCCCTCCCGCGCAGGAGGGGAGTCGGGAGGAAAGCGCAAACTTCGTCGGGGTGTGGCGCCTGGAGCCTGGTGAGGACCTCGTCGAGGCGGCGCGAAGGCTCGGGCGGGACGTGCCTTCGATGGAATTGGAGGCGTATGAGGACGGAACGTTCGACCTCGTCGGCCGCGTCGGCGAAAGCGAGTTCGAGGTGAGCGGTGAGTGGTTCGTTTCCGAGCGAGAGGTTACGCTTCGCGCAAGAGAAGTGAGCGGAGACGCGCCCATCCTGCAGAGCGAGACCGAGCCGCGCGGCGGAACCCTCTCGGAGGACGGGCACACCTTCGTTGACGCCGCAGGCTGGGTGTGGAGGCGCGCAAACGGTTGACCGTCTCGTTCAAGATAAGCGGGGATTACTGAATAAGATGCCAAGGATCGAGCGGACTCAAGTCGTTCACGCGCCCCCAGGCGAGGTGGTTGCGATCGCACGGGACGTCGAGGCGTACCCGTCCTTCATGCCGGACGTTGAATCGGTGAAGATTCTGGAGAAGAGCGACGACGGCGCTGCCCTGAAGACGCAATGGGTTGGAGTGATCAAGCAGTTTAGACTGACCATCAAGTGGATCCAAGAGGAGCGGTGGGACCTTGCTGAGAACCGCGTCGTCTTCCACCAGATCGAGGGGGACTACGACAGGATGGAAGGAACGTGGGAGTTCCGCCCTCACCCACAAGGCACTGAGTTTGTGTCTACCCTCGACTACGAATACCGCGTGCCGCTTCTTGGCGCGCTGGTTACGAAGGTGATTCACCACCTTGCGCAGCAAAACGTTGAGTCGGTGATGAAGGCGATCGCCGAGCGCGCCGAGAGCCGCGCCTAAGACCTTTCGGCGGCTTCCAGTTCCTCGTCGGGTTCCGGCTCCGGCAACGTCTTGAGCACCTCGCGCGCGTCCAGCGGGTCGGCGATAGGCTCATCAACGACGATCTTGCCGTCCCGGAATCGAATGATGCGTTGGCAGTGCCGTGCGACATCCTCCTCGTGTGTGACGAGCAGGATGGTTCTTCCCTCGCGATTCAGCTCCTGGAAGAGCGCAAGAATCTCCTCGCTCGAGCGCGAGTCGAGGTTCCCCGTCGGCTCGTCCGCGAGCACGAGCGCAGGGTCGGTAACGATGGCGCGCGCGATGGCGACCCTCTGCTGTTGACCCCCGGAAAGCTCGTTCGGCCGATGCTCGATCCGGTCTCCAAGCCCCACCTTGACCAACGCCTCTTCAGCTTGCCGCGACCGATCCGCGACACCCGCATACAGCAGCGGCAACTCGACGTTCTTCAGCGCCGTCGTCCGTGGCAACAGGTTGAACGTCTGGAAGACGAACCCAATCATCCTGTTTCGCACACGCGCGAGGTCGTTGTCGCTTAAGCCCGAGACGGGCTTGCCTTCCAAGATGACTTCGCCGCCCGTCGGCCGATCCAGGCAGCCGACGAGGTTCATGAACGTTGACTTGCCCGAGCCGCTCGGCCCCATGATGGCGACAAACTCGCCGGGCATCACCTTGACGGTCACGCCGCGCAAAGCGTGGACGACCACCTTGCCCATGCGGTAGTCCTTCGAAAGATCGCGTGTCTCAACAAGAGGCTCCGGCACGTTACTCCTCCTCTCCAGGCATCACCTCGCCGGTAACCAACTGCATCCGCACCACAGCGATGTAGTAGTCGTAGACGGCCTGCACGAAGTTCGTCTCCGCGGTGACGAGCGCAACCTGCGCGGTGCTTACCTCGAGCACGTCCGCCGCTCCTTCTGCCTGGCTCTCCGACGCCGCGCGGAAGTTCTCGCGCGCAGCCTCGAGCGCAACCTGCGCGGCTTGGAATCGCTCGAACGACAATTCCCAAGTCGTGTACGCCGCCTCGATCTCGCTCCTCACGTCGCGCTCAAGTTGCTCGAGCTGCAGGCCGGAAGCCTCGTACTGAAGCCGCGACTGGCGCACCACTTCGCGCGTTCGACCGGCGTCGAAGAGAGGGTAACTCAACAGGAAGGTGATCGACCGGTTCTGGGTTTCCGAAGGCTCGAAGTTCTTCGTGAAGTCCACGCTTAGCGTCCAGTCGAAAGAAGCTTCGCGTTGAGCGCTCAGGAGAGAGTATCGCTGCGACTCACGTTGCCTGCGCGCTTGCACGATGTCGGGGCGCATCTGCAAGCCGCGCTCCATCGCCTCATCCAGCGTTACTGTGGGCGGAAGCGGGTTTGCGGGCGGGCCGGGGTCTTCGAGCATCGGAAGCGGGCGCTCCGCGGGCCAGCCGATGGTCGCACGCAACTGCGCCGACGCGGTCGTCACCGCGTTTTTCGCTGAGATTTGGTTCACGCGGGCGTTCGCCAGGTCCGCCTGAGCCTGGAGGATATCCTTCCTAGGCGCGGTGCCCTGTTCGACCCGCCGCCGCGTGGCGTCAAGCGTTTGCTCCGCTCGGGTTACCTGGGCATCCGCCACACGCAGCAACTCCTGCGCCCGCAGCAGTTCATAAAACTGTGTTATGGTTGAGAACAGCACCTGCCGAACCGTCTGCCGCGTGGAGGCGAGCGTTGCCTCCGCCGTCTTCTTCGCTCGCTCGAGAGCGTAGAGGCGCTGGCCTCCGTCCAACACGAGCCACTGCGCCGAGACGGAGACCTGGTTGAAACTGAGTTTGCCGGTGCTCTCAAAGCCGCCGGCGAATCGTTGCTCCTGGTCAACGTAGCGGTAGGTGGGCAGGACGGTGGGCCAGAAGCTTGCATTCGCCTGCGCTACGCCGGAACGGGCGGACTCGTACTGCCTCCACGCGGCGGCAACGGAGCCGTTCGACTCCCTGGCGAGGTCAAGAGCCTCGTCAAGGGTCAGTAGGTCGTCTCCTTGCGCCGCGAGGGATGCTGCTGCCAAAGTTAGGGTCAAAAGGAATGGGGTTCGCATGTGCCTCGCTCCCAATCATACGCGCGCGAGGCGGAAAAGGATTCCAACCCCACGCGTTTTTAGGGGGTACTGAGAAGGGGAGATGTCGAACGCCGGGCTGTCACCGCGCCTTACTCGAAGTAGTATCCCCACTCGCCGACCCTTTCAAGAACGCCGCCGTAGGCTGTTCGGGGGTAGTGCCCGCTGGGATGATAGAGGAAGTAGTCCCCCAGATTGTAAAGGAAGCGCGGCCGAAACTCCTTGCGGACCGCGATGCCGAGCGCCCACCCACCAGCGCTCGGCTCGAGCTGGACGCGGTGCCACTTGCCACCCTCCTTTCGCCCGCCCGGGACATCTGCCCAGTACTCCCAACCGCCCTCGGCAGGGCCAGCCGGCTGGGGCAGCGCGTCGAGGAACTCGGGAACGAGCGCGTCCAGTGAAGGCGGCGGGGCACCGCGCAACTCTTCGTACTTGCGGATGGCTTGGATGAGCGGCGCGGCGCTACGGATGGTCGCCTGCAACTGCTCGCGCTGTTCACTGGCCTGCTGCTCGCGCCGCCCACAAACGCCCACCAAGAGAACCAAAGCTGCGACCATGCAACCCGTTCCGAGCGCGATATTCCTTTTAACCCGAGAGCCTGCCACCGCTTGATCCGTTCCCCACTCTCGCTCCACTCTAGCCCTTGCGTGCCACAACCGCCCGCTCCCAGGCCGCGCCGATGTCGCGAACCAGGAGCGAGTAGCCGCCGTCGCTCTTCGCCCCCATCTGGCGCAAGATGTACGCCGGGTGCAGAGTCGCAATCGCGGCTTCGGCGAACTGCGAGTCGAAGAAGATGCCTCGCTGCCTCGTGATCGAAAAGTCGGGGCGGATGAGCGTCTTCGCGCTCGGCGCGCCGACGCTGAGCACCACCTTCGGTCGAATCATCTCGAGCTGCGCCTTCAGCCAGGGCAGGCATGCCTCGATCTCATCTTGGAGAGGTGCCCGGTTCGCCGCCCGCCCGCCTTCGCGGGTACAGGCTCTACACTTAACAATGTTGCAAATGTAGACGTCCTCGCGATTCAGCCCGTTGTCCATCAGCGCCCGGTCGAGCAGTTTCCCCGCACGCCCGACGAAGGGGACGCCCTGCCTGTCCTCCTCCTCTCCGGGACCTTCGCCAACCAGTACGAGAGGCGACTGTGGGTTCCCCACACCAAACACAACAGTGTTGCGCCCTTCTGCCAGGCGGCAGCGCGTACACGCCTCAGCCTCCTGACGAAGCGCCTCGAATCCTTCGAGAACTTCAGGCATCGGACTCTTGCTCGATGATGGCATGGAGGCGGTCATACGTCTCTTCGAGGCTCTCCGGCAGCACGCGGACGTCGCCCACGACCGGCATGAAGTTCGTGTCTCCCTGCCACCTCGGAACGACGTGCCAATGCAGATGGTCAGCGATGCCCGCGCCCGCCGCCACGCCCAGGTTCATGCCGAGGTTGAAGCCGTCAGGCTCATAGGCGGCGGTCAGCCAGCGGACCGAGTTGCGGATGAGGTGCCCCACCTCGAGGTGCTCCTCGTCGCTCAGGTCCGCGAGATCGGCGGTGTGCAGGTAGGGGGCAACCATCAGATGCCCGTTCGTGTAGGGGAAGGCGTTCAACATCACGAACGCGTGCTCGCCTCGGTGAAGGATGAGGTTCTTGCGGTCGTCGCTCTGCCTGGGGAGTTCGACAAAGATGCACTCTCCCTTGCCTTTGCGAGCCTTCTTGATGTATTCGAGCCGCCAGGGCGCCCAAAGTCGCTCTCCCATGCGGCAAGTATAAGCGATTCGGGCCATACTGCGCGGCGTGAACGACACCTTGCTTCAAGAACTGGTAGAGGCGCACGGCATCGCAAGCCGCGAAGAGCGGATTCGCAACATCGTACGCCGGGAACTCGGCCCCCTCTGCGATATTCGCGTGGACACAATGGGAAACATGATTTGCCGCAAGCCGCCCAAGGCGAAGACCAAGGGCGAATCGCCGAAACTCATGATCGCCGCGCACATGGACGAGATCGGCTTCATCGTCAAGCACATCGACTCGAGCGGCTTCCTCCGCTTGAACCCCGTCGGCGGCTGGGACGCCCGCCAGATGGCGAGCCAACGGGTGTTTGTGCACACCGAGAAGGGCGATATCCCCGGCGTGCTCATGCAGAGCACCAAGCCGAAGCACCTCTTGAAGCCGGAGGACATGACCAAGGCGCCCGTCGTTGAGGACTTCTTCGTTGACGTCGGGATGACGAAGAAGCAAGCTGAGAAGGCGGTGCGCATCGGCGACTGGGTGACCATGAACCGCACGATGCAGAAGATGGGCAACCTCTTCACCTGCAAGGCGATGGACGACCGCATCGCCGTCTACGTGATGATCGAGGCGCTCAAAGCCGTCAAGAGCCACCACGCCGACGTTTACGCGGTCGCGACCGTGCAGGAGGAGGTCGGGCTCCGCGGGGCGACCACCAGCGGCTGGAGCATTCAACCCGACATCTGCGTCGCCATTGACGTTACTCTGGCGAACGACATCCCGGGCATCTCGGAACCCGACCACGTTACGCAACTGGGCGAGGGCGCAGCCATCAAGGTGATGGACAGTTCGCTTATCTGCCACCCCGCTATGGTCGAGCATTTCCGCTCCCTTGCGGAGAAGCACAAGATTCCGTATCAAATGGAGGTCTTGCCTGCGGGTGGAACCGACGCGGGCGGAGTGCAACGGCTGCACGGCGGCATCCCGTCCTTCACCCTCTCGGTGCCCTGCCGCTACATTCACACAGTGAACGAGACGGTGCACCAGAAGGATGTGGAGGCGGCGGTGAAGCTCCTCGCCCGATACATCGAGGATGCGCACAAGGGCGACTATTCCTACTCGTAGGGGAGCCACCGTGCGCCAAATCGTGCACAATAGGTGCAGAGGTGGAAACGTCTGCGCTGCACTACATTAGGCGCCTCGACTTCTTCCCGGAGTTGACGGAGGACGAGAAGGCGGAGCTTGCCGCCCACTCGCGGATGTTGCGGTGCCTCCGGGGCCACCCGATCCACATCTCGGGCGGCAGCGACGACGCTTTTTGGCTCATCAAAGAGGGCCAGGTGCGGTTGAGCATCCTCGGAGCAGGTGGCAAGAAGATCACCGTCGCCCTGCTCGGGCCCGGTGAAATCATCGGCGAGATGGCAGTCGCCGGATTGGAAGGGTACGCAGAAGTCGCCGAAGCGCTTACCGGTTGCGTGTTGTGCCAGGTGCCGACGGAGTACTTCCGCCGAATCGTGAACCGACGACCGGATCTATCCCTCCACATCACCAAACTCGTGGGTCTGCGCCGTCGCCAGATCGCCAATCGCATCCAAGACGTTCTGTTCCTCACCGTTCCGCAACGGGTGGCGCGGTTGCTGCTTCGCCTTGCCGACGAATTTCCCGGCACCACGGTCAGCGGCAGACGCTACGTGAACCTCAAGCTTACGCACCAGGAGATGGCGGACCTGGTCGGTAGCAACCGTGAGGCGGTGACCGTAGCGCTCCGACGGCTGGACCGCCTCGACTACGCCAAGCCCGTAAAACGATTCTGGGTGCTCGTGGATGAGGATGCTCTGCGGCGTGAAGCCGACCTCAGCGAGTAGCCCGATCGCCTCCAGGAGTCTTTTTCTTCGCCTTTGTACGCTTCGATACACCCGTCAGGTACGCCGGTCGCGTTGAATGGAGTGAAAGCGCGCAAGCGCGTAACCTGAAGGAGAACCAAGCGAAAATGAATCGAAGCAACCGAAAAACGACGCGACTGGCGGTGCTGGGCATCGCCGCCGCGCTGGCGGTAGGAGCGTCTGCACAGACCAAGACGTTCTCAGTGGGCAAGGAAACGCCCCCGCAGCAGCGCATCGCTACGGTAACCAGCAATGCCGACTTCGAGGACTTCACTGGCCTTACCCACAGCCTGATGGGCACCGTGAGGTGGGACCCCAAGTCTCGGACGGGCAGCGGCAAACTGACCGTCAACGTGAAGGACATCGACACGGGCATCGCAATGCGAAACGAGCACATGGTCGGCCCAATGTGGCTCAACGCCGAGAAGTTCCCAAGCATCTCGTTCGAGTCCACAAAGATAACCCACAAGTCCGGCGACAACTACACTGTTGAAGGCAAGTTCACGATGCACGGCGTGACGAGGACCATCAGCGTGGATTGCCAAATCCGTTATCTGCCGGAGAGCGACGCCACCAAGAAGGCGGGCTTCAAAGGCGACGTCCTCAACATCAAAACCAGTTTCACCGTGCGGCTAAGCGACTTCGGCGTCATGATCCCTGATATGGCGAAGGGGCGCGTGGCCAA
>JBFMFD010000070.1:0-12786 GCA_040752255.1 Armatimonadota bacterium | reverse complement strand
CTAATGGCCGCGTTCGACGGGAGCCACGGCTGGTTCTGGAGAAACCGAACGCCCAATACGCTCACCGTGACTCTTAAGGTTCACGGCGAACACACCGGCATCAAGCACATGAAGTAAGGACCTTTTCAATGAAAAGCGCACACGACCACGATCAGACGACGTCGCAGGGACACAAGCACGGCGATGCCGCGATCCACGTCGATCCGTCGGGGAGAGGAAGGGGACCTTCATCATGACGCGCACTGAAACCGAGATGAACCGCCGGTCCAGCCTCGACTCTCTTTTCCCGCTGAACTACGACCGCGGAATCTGGCTGCCGGCGGGTTTGGCCGTGGTAGGGTTCGCAGGATTGGAGATGGTCTTTCACCTCGGCGGCGCCGCAGCCCAGGCGGGGATGCCTGACTTCCTCACGGAGGTCCGGGAAAGGACAGGATTCCGATTCTGGGATTTTCTATACCGCATCGGCTACTCGCTCCTGGTAATCCCCTTCCTCCTGCCCGCCGCAAGGGCTATTCAGGGGGCCTTGCGGAGACTCCTCGTCGCCTATCTATTGGCCCTGGGCGCCGGGGGACTGCTGGCGATATCTCTTCGGCCGGGAACCCTTGAGGCCGTCCCTTGTCTGCTGATCGCGGGCTGCGCCATCGTCACGCTGTTCTTCGCCAGGAGCGGGTTCTTCGCGATGACGGCTTTGGCGGCCGGCGCGACCACGACCGCGGCGTTGGCAACGTTCATGATCGAGCTCCATGGCCCCATCGACATCGTTTCCGGCCTCGCATTGGGAACAATCGCCTTCCATCTCGCCTTCTCGAAGCCTCTGTTCTTTCTCGATCGCCCCAGTCCCTGGACGGGGATCGAGCACGAACTGGACAACCTTTGGAATCTCTTCGTCTCCAATACCCGACAGAAGTGGGAGCGCAACTACGCCTCGGGCTCGTGGGATTTCCTGAATTCGCCGTCGCAGCGCGGGCGCCACTACGCGATCGCGGGAATCGTCGCCGATCGTCATCCGGACGGAGGAGCCCGGGTCCTCGACGTGGGCTGCGGGCTCGGCACGCTGTACCCGCTGCTGAAGGGGCGCGTCTGTTCGTACTCGGGCCTCGACCTTTCCGAGGAGGTGATCAAGCGCTGTCGTTCCGCCTTCGCGGACGATCCGAACTGCACTTTCGCCAGCGGAGCCTTCGAGGATTTTCCGGCGCAGGAGCCCTTCGACGTCGTCGTGCTCAACGAGGTCCTGTACTACTTTCCCGTCTCGCGAGCCGTCGAGGTCTTCCAGAAGGCGCTCTCGCACGCCGGAGACGATGGTTTCGTCGTCGTCTCCATGAACCGTTCATGGAAAGGGCGCCTGATCCGGGCGCGACTGAACGCGATCTCGCCTCCGGTTCAAAGCCTGAGGATCACCAATCTCCAGACGGGAAGCTACTGGACCGTCGAAGTCTACAGCCGTGCCAAAGGAGAACATGGATGATGACAAGACTAGCCGTGCTATTCGCCGCGCTTCTGGCCGCTTCGACCTCTCTCGCCCACGACGAAGGCCACGGTCCCAGGCTCATGGAGGAGCCTCCCAAGCAAGGCGGGCTCATCGCTTCGGTCGTAGACGCGAAGGACGCAAAACTCGGGCCGGAGGCTCCGCTCGTCTATAAAGCCGAGTTGATCCGCTCGGATGACGGGACGATGCGTCTTTTCCTTTATGACGCCAAGATGGCGCCGCTAGATGGGGCCGCCTTCGAGAAGAAGGCGAACGCGATCATTCTATCAGGGAAAAAGAAGAACAAGAAGCGCAGCTTCTCGCTGAGCAGGGAAGGCGGCGTCTACTCCGGCGTTGCTCCCAAGGCCCCGAGCCGCCCCTTCAACCTCGAGGTCTCGCTCAAAGACGGTAAGCGGTCCTTGCTCGTGGCGTTTGAGAATCTAGACTGACGCCGCACATCTGGCCCTCGTGGCTCATTGGTGTTTGGGTCTCGTCTAGTCCTGCGAGTCGCACGCTGCCTTCCGCGCGACCTAGAAAAATTCTTTAATTGCAGAATAGGCGATGGAGTTCGCCTGAACCGCCTCCGCCCAGGAGGCTGATGACTCCTACCGGAAGACGTTCTGGTAGGAGTCATTTTCATTTTAGAGGAGTGAGCAATATGGATAAGTCAATACCGCTTGTTTTCGGCGCGATCTTGGGTGTATTCGCGCGTTATCTGGTCGCGACGAGGATCTACATGATGACTGGGACCGGCTTCCCGTTTGGAACCTTGGCCGTCAATATCTCCGGCTGCCTCCTAGTAGGAGTCTTTGACAGCTGGGCAGGGGACCGCGGACTGATCGGGCCGGCGGGGCGCCTATTTCTCATGACCGGGTTCTGCGCGACCTACACGACCTTCTCGACTCTCATCCTCGAGAGTGCGCACCTCATCAGCAACGGGCAGATCGCCCGCGCCCTGGCGTACTATCTCGGGAGTGGCGTCCTGGGATTCGTGAGCTTCCGTCTGGGCGCGTTCCTTGGGAGAATATTCTAGGAGGCGGCATGGAGAAGGAGGTGCGCTGGCTAGGAAGCCTCCATGGCGGGTTATTGTCCCCACGCAGCGCGCGTGGATGAAGCCACTAAAATTCGTATTTGACTCGGCCGCCTGATTCGGGGCGAGTCATCCACCGCGGGTCCTGGCCAGCGATAACTTGGAGAAGAAGGGGAAGGTCTTGATGACGCGAACCGAGGCCTCCGCAGCACTGGGTCGCAGCAGCATGGCCTGAAGCCAATGGCCGATGCGTAGGCGCGCGGCGAATCGGCGTAACCGTTCAAGCTGCCGAGTGTCCGTTCGTCGTTGTAGTCCGTCCGTCAGGCTTCGATCACGCCTTTCGCCTCGACAATCGTCACGAACCGATTGTCGTGAGGTATTCCTCGCGAAAACGTCTGTTTAGGGGAAAAGATTCGCTCGAGCCGAGTATAGAGCGCGAAGCAGTACCTGCGTAAGACCCAATGCTTGCGGTGGATACCGACGCGTCCGTGGACGGCGTGGACGAGCGGGTCGCCTACCCCGCCCACCGCCGCTTGGATTTCTCCGCGCCTGCGGCGCGCGCGGATCGGTCCGCGTGCGCTCCTCCCCGCCGTGCGGCCGGCGGGGACCGAGAACTCCACCGTCTCCACCGCTCGGCGGCGGAGATTTTTTCTTGGCTTTTTTCGCGCCTTCCCATCCCGTCCTCCTCCTTTCCGGTCTTTTTCATGTCGCCCCTCGCTTCTCGTGACTCCAGGAGCGAAGGCCTCCTTACTGCGGCATAAACGGCCCTCCCCGCCGGCGATCCGAAAACCTGGCCCAACCCCCGCCTAGCCCCTAGTTTTCGGACGGCTCGCGTGCCGCGAGGCGGCCAGCCCGGCTGCGCCGGGGGCCGTCTCCAGGGTGGGGGCCCGCCATTTATTCCTCGTCGTTCGGCCTTCCTCGGGTCACTCGCCCTCCGGGTGCTGCGGAGGTGCGACATGAAAAAGACCTGCAAGATCGTCGTACGGGACGGGAAGGGGAACGGCCGGGCTGTGAAGTTGGACGCCGTGACGGAGGCTTTGAAGTGTTACCTGGACGGGAGAAATCCGGAGGCGCGTAGCTTCGCGCTCGGTCTGTGCCGTGACGCCGAGGAGGCGGACGAACTGGTCCAGGAGGCGTGCTACCGGGCCTTGAAGGCGCGCAAGAAGCACGACGCGACGAAGGCGGTCAGGAGCTGGCTGTTCACCATCCTGCGCCATGTGTTCATGGACTCTCGGCGGCGCAAAGAGCGGCGTGACGGACTGTCATTGGACTATTGCTGTGGCATGGACGATTCGACTCCTTTTCACGAGACTCTTCCGGGTGCGGACGAGGACATGCTCGAACGCCTGGAGCGAACGGAGGCGGCGGCTCAGGTGCGCCGTGCCATGGCTCGCCTTCACAGGAAGGAGCGGGAGGTATTGACGCTCTGCGACGCGCGAGGCATGGCCTACACGGAGGCGGCCGAGACGCTCGGGGTGCCGCTCAATACGGTGCGTTCGCGGCTTCACCGGGCGCGCGTCAAGCTGAGAAAGACGGCGGGGCGAGTCGGTTTAGTCTAAGTCGGTGCCGTCCGTCGAAAGGCGGGCGGCCGCTCCGGCGGGTCGGTCCGCGGGCGCTCCACCCCTGCGGGGTCCATGCGTCAGGACGTCAGGTCCGGATAATGCTTGAAGCCGTCCTGGCGCAGCCGGAGGTAGAGGGGGAAGGCGTAGTCGTGGATCTCGAGAGTACGCGCATTCTGTAGCCTGCGCATCTTCCGTGCGTCGAGGCCGAGTTCCGCGATGGCTGCGTCGATCTGCGCGAAGAACTGGAGGGCCGTCATGCGGCGCAGTTTGGCGCTGGCGCGCACGTCCAGGTACTTTTCGTTCAACTCGACTCGGCTGTAAATCCTGCGGTATAGCCCGCCCGGGAGGCGGCAGTGGAAGTTGTTCAGGAAAGGGCATAGCCGCTGGCCTTTCGTGCGCCTCGCGTGCGCCGCCATCTCGCGCTCGACCTTGCGCCGAATCCCGTCCTCCTCGCTTCTCATCGTCGGGAAGTCGTGGCACAAGTGCCCATATGACAGGGATTTGACAAATATTCGCGCGCGTGTTACAGTCCATTCAACCCCTCATGGCTACGATTCTTGTCATCGACGACGAAGGCGGATACGGCGCGTTCCTCGAGCGCTATCTTTCCGTCCTCGGCTTCAGCGCCTTCGTCGTGAAGAAAGGCGACCAGGGGCTGGAGTTCTCGAAGACTGTCCGTCCTGACCTCATCTTGTTGGACTGGTGCCTCAAGGAAGGCTTCACCGCGGAGGAGACTCTGCGTCTCTTCCGAAGCCAGCCCGCGACGCAGGACGTCCCGGTGGTAGTCATCTCGGGCAACAAGGAAGAGCCCGAGGACGAAGCGCGGGCGCGCCAGGCTGGCGCGTGCCAGTTCATCTCGAAGAACGAGATTTCCGACTCGGTCAAGGACCAGACCGTGTTCAAGCGGAGACTGGACGCCCTCATCCTCGGCCGCGTCGCCTCTCCGCCGCGGAATCGGCGCTCGATCAAGAAGGTCGCGCTTCCGCGTCCTGTCGGTCGAGTCCTACTCGTCGATGACGATCCCGAGATTCGGAACATGATAGCGCTCTTCCTTCGCGACAAGGGTTACAGCGTGCTGCAGGCTGATACGGCCTCACTCGGCCTGTCCAGGGCGCAAGCCGAGGCGCCGGATCTCATCGTCCTCGACCTCGGTCTGCCGGACATGGACGGGTTGGAGGTCTGCTCGCGGCTCAAGACGAGCTCGAAGACGCGGCCGATTCCCGTCCTCATCCTCACGGCCCGCGTCTCGCGGCAGTCTCAGCTGCTCGCCGTCGAGTACATGGCCGACCATTTCCTCCCGAAGCCGCTGCCCGACCTGGAGGAGTTCCACGGCTGGGTGACCGCGCTGATGCGGCGCCGTTCGCACGCCGCGGACGACCGGGAGCTCCTGCGCGTCGGCGACCGGCTCGTGGTGGACGTCGCGGCCCATACGGTGACGGCCGATGAACGGCAGATCGACGATCTCCCCGCGATCTTGTTCCAACTGCTGTGCGAGCTCGCTCGCCGCCCCGGCGAGGTTCTCAGCCGGGACTATCTGTTGATGAAGATCTGGCACAACTCCGTGCGTCCCCACCAGGTCGTCACGGCCGTCAATCGGCTCAAGAAGCGGATAGGCTCGCCGCTCGTGGACTGGCTGCAGGCCGTCCCCGGCGACGGCTACCGGCTCATACCGACGGGAGTCCCTCTCCGGCCCGTCCGTGTCGAGCCCCCGACTCCTTCCGAGAACGGCTAAGGCCCCCTTCCGGGGTGGTCTCACGGCGGTCTCACTGATCAGCGATTAGCCTTAATTTATCGTCATAAATATGGCGCCCCCTTGACAGGATATGGAACTCGGCGCAAGGCTAATCCGTCGGTAATAATAAGGAGCTTAGCCTGCCCTCCGCCGAGAGCCGAAGTCAGCCGCGTCCCGCGCGGGTCCGATTCGATCGGACCGCGGCTCGTTTTGTTCGGTGGGCGCTCTTCGTTCTCTTCATGGCGGCGATTCCTGGACCCGCTTTGGCCGCGAGCCTCGTCTGGAACGGGGCGACGAGCAGCGATTGGTTCACCGCGTCCAATTGGACGCCCGCGCAGGTTCCCACCGCCGCCGACGACGCGCTGATCGACGCGACGGCGACCGTGCTCATCGCGGGCGCCGTGCCCGCGACGTTTAACTCGCTCCAGCTCGGCAGCGCCGCGGGTGCGACGGCGCCGCTGCTGCGCGTGGCGGGGAGCATCTCATCCTCCGGTCAGATGACCATCGAGCGCGGCGCCACGCTCCGCCAGGAGACCACCGTCCTTTCGACGGTCGGGGGACTCGTCGTTGCCCCCGGCGGTTTGCTCACGCACGCGTCCAACTCATCGGCGCGTTCGTTCGTCGTGAATCTGAGCGTGACGGGGGACTTCGATCTGCAGTCCGGGGCGACGGTCTCGGTCGTAGGGATGGGCTACGCGGGCGGCACGGCCACCAACGGCAGCGGCCCCGGCGCGGGCCGTGGCGCCACGGGCTTCTGCGAATCCACCGGCGGCGGCGCGGGCCATGGCGGAGCGGGCGGCAACGCGACGACCCGCAACCAGAGCCCCGGCGGACCCGGCTACGGCTCGACGCTCGACCCGACCGACCTGGGCAGCGGGGGCGGCGCGGCGGGCGACCCGGGCTGTGGTCCTCATCCCGACGGCGGAAACGGAGGCGGCGCGGTCCTCCTTACTATCGGAAACACCGCGACCTTGAACGGCTTGATCACGGCCGATGGCGACAACGGCGGAGCGGGGGCTGGTGGCGGCTCGGGCGGCAGCATCAATATAAAGGCCGGGACGCTGGCGGGAAACGGGAGCGTGCGGGCCAACGGCGGCAGCAGCGGCAATACGAGCGGAGGCGGCGCGGGCGGCGGACGCATCGCGCTGACGGCGAGCGTGGCGAGCAGCTACACTGGGACCGTTTCGGCCGTCGCGGGCACGGGCGGTACCAACGGCGCGCCGGGCGTCACGGCGATCAAGGTCGCGCCGGCGACGGACTACGACCTCATCGTGGACGGACGCGGCGTCATCCCTTCAACGCAGACCGTCATCCCTTCCGGCCTCTCCGGAGTGGCCAATCTCTCCGTATCGACCGTCAACCTCGTGGGCGGGACGCTGTCCTTGTCCAACGACTTCATCCTCGGCACGCGCGCCAACGCCGTGATTGGCCCGCTCTCGGTCGCTCGCGACCTGGTTGTCCCCGGTACCGCGTTCTCGGGCGTCTTAAACGGCGTCGTGGACGTGCAGCGCGACGTCGTCGTCACGAGCCTCGGCGCGGGCGTGCTCATCGGCACCTTCACCGTCCATCGCGACGTCGTGGTCCAGAACGGGGCGACTCTCTCGGCCAGCTCGATGAGCATAACGAACGACTTGATCGTGCGCAACGGCGCTAAGCTGACGCATCCGGCCAACGCGGCGTCGCGGCAGTACCGCCTCATGTTGACCGTCGGGCACGACTTCGACCTTCAAAGCGGCGGCGTGGTGGATCTGATGGGCGTCGGTTACGCGGGCGGCACCAGCCGCAACGGCAGCGGTCCCGGCTTTGGTTCTGGCGCGACGGGTTTCTGCGACTCGACCGGCGGTGGGGCGGGTCACGGCGGCGTGGGCGGCAACGCGGGCACGCGCAACAACAGCGCTGGCGGCATTGCTTACGATTCGCCTGCGAACCCCATCGACTTGGGCAGCGGCGGCGGCGCGGCGGGCGACCCGGGCTGCGGCGGCGGCCCCGCCGGCGGGTCGGGCGGCGGCGCGCTCGTCATGACCGTGGCCAACCTCGCGACGCTCAACGGCCTCATCAACGCCGACGGCGTCAGCCCCGGCCCCGGCGCGGGCGGAGGCTCCGGCGGGACGATCAACATCAAGGCCGACAAGTTCGCCGGCACGATGAGCGTGCGTGCCAACGGCGGCACCGGAATCTCCCACGGCGGAGGTGGCGGCGGCGGGCGCATCGCCTTGACCGGCTGCGACGCGAACCTCGCGGTCGCGAGCGTGACCGGCGGCCCGGCCGCGAGCGGCAACGGCGGTTCCGGGGCCGCGGGCTCGAGCAGCATCGTCGTGCCTGGCGCGTGTCCGAGCCCGCCCGCCACCCCGACCTCCATTGCGTTCACGGCGGTCAGCGGCGCGTCGCTCTCCGCCTCCTGGAGTTCCGCCACGCTCGCGACCGCCTACCTCCTGCAAGTCTCGACCGCCGCTGACTTTTCGGGTCCCATTACCTCTTCGAGCACGGCGGGCACATCCGCCAGCGTGACCGGCCTCCAGACCAGCACGACCTATTTCGCGCGCGTCCAGGCGACGAACCAATTCGGCGCTTCGCCCTTCTCGAGCGTGATCTCGACCATGACGCCTGCCGTCATCGACGATGAGGTAAACCTCAACGTTCCTGCCGGGCATACTTACGTCATGGCCGGGACTCACTCTTATACGGGTGGCATCGCGGTTCACGGAACCATCCAGGTCGCCGCGTTCGCGCAGGGAGCTCCCGGTTTCTTATTCCTCTCCGCCCCGAGCGCTCGGATCTTCTCTGGAGGCCGCATTCTCGCGGACGCCGCCGGCTATGCTCCTGCCACGGGCCCAGGCGCGGGCGAGACCGTCCCAGAGCAGTCCGGCGGTGGAAACGGGAGCGGAGCGGCCTACGGCGGCAACGGCGGCGTCGGCATCCGTGGCGGCAACATCGGACCGGACGGCAATATCGTTTTCGGCGGAAACGCTTACGGTTCGATCGCTCAGCCGTCCGACCTCGGGAGCGGCGGCGGTGGAATCACCAGCGGTGCTAACGTGGTGGTGCAAGGCGGGCGCGGCGGCGGCAAGCTACGCATCGATGTCGGAGTGTTGCGCGTGGATGGCCGCATATCGGCGGACGGAGAGTCCGGGCAGGAGAACGGTTTCTGGAACGACAGAGCCGGCGGCGGCTCGGGCGGCTCGGTGTGGATCACGGCCCAGCAGTTGGAAGGCGCGGGCATCATCAGTGCTAATGGCGGGGCCGCCTCGCCGCGCGGGTTCAAGAACGGCGGCGGGGGGAGCGGCGGACGGATCGCGATAGGCTATGACGCATCGACTTACAGCGGGACCATCGCCGCGCGCGGAGGCTTGGGGCGGCAGTTCGGCGGGGCCGGGACGGTCGTTTATGGCTCAGAGTTGCGCATTGATAACGGTATTACGGGCGCCACCACCCCCATTCTCTCAGGCAGCTACGCTTTCGAGCGCGTGGCTGTCGGTTCCCACGCCATCGTCGAAGTCGCGGCCGGCGCCTCTGTGGGCGTCTCGAACCTGTTCGTGCGCGAGAACAGCACCTTCACCAATCGCGGCAGTCTGACGGCGACGGGCGTCGTGGTGTCATCGGGCGCCGCGGTCCTGCGTCAAATTGCGGGCACCTTGAGCGCCCCGCGCCTGGAGGCGGCGACGGGCGGTCTGCTCGCCTATGACGGCGGCGTGCTGAGCGCGCAGGAAGCGGAGGCGGCCACGGGAGGCAGGCTGAGCGTGAACTCGCCCTTGGAGTTGGCGCGCCTGAGGGTGGCGCCCGGCGGGGTCGTCACGCACGACCCTGGCGACGCCGACTTCGATCTCGCCGTCTCGCAGAGCATGACGGTGGAGTTCGGCGGCCGGGTCTCGGCCGACGCCGTCGGTCACGCGCCAGCAACCGGCCCAGGCGCCGGCGTTACAGTGACGGAGAACTTCGGCGGCGGGCGCGGGAGCGGCGGCGGCTACGGCGGGCAGGGCGGCGCCGCCACGCAGCCCGGCGGACAGCCGTACGGTTCGCTGGCGCAGCCTTCGGACCTCGGGAGCGGCGGCGGCGGGATCACCAGCGGCCACAACGTCGTGGTGGTTCAAGGTGGGCGCGGTGGCGGCAAACTCCGCATCGACGCTCAGCTTCTTCGCGTAGATGGCCTCATCTCGGCCGATGGGCAGACTGGAGAGGAGAACGGCTTCTGGAACGACCGCGCGGGCGGGGGCTCGGGCGGTTCTATCCTCATCACGGCCCGGCAACTGGAGGGCTCCGGGACGATCCGGGCCAACGGTGGGAACTCCTCTCCGCGGAGTAGCTTCAACGGAGGCGGAGGCGGCGGTGGACGCATCGCCCTCTACTACACCACCTTGGTCGGCACGCAGACCCTCACGGTCGGAGGGGGAAGAGGGGGCCAGGACGGCTCACCGGGTACCATCCTCGATAACGGCGTGCTCTACGGCACGATGTCGGGCTCGAGCGCGACCTTGGCTTTCTCGCAGATGCAGGAGCGCCTGGCTGCTTCGCAGACTTTGGGGGAGACCATCTCGACGCGCCTCCTCGACTTCGCGGGAGCTATCTCGACCGGCGTCCCGGCCGGGACTTTCGGCGTGGCGGAACTGCGCGTGGTCCTGGTCAAGACCGGACCCTTCGCCAACAAAGGTTTCTTCCGCGGGCGCTACACGCTTTCCATCCCGGCCGGGGAGTCGCTCTCCGGCGATTGGGAGGGGATGGCGTTCATCCTTGCGAACGATCCGGGTCGCTTGTTCTTGAAGGGCGTTCTCAAGGGCCGTATCCAGGGAACTCTGGATGGTGCCCTACTTGAGTCTTCCCCCGGTAGCGGGACCTTCGATCGCCTGGCCGCGAGCTGCCGCCTCATCCAGGTCGGCAACATCATGGGTGCCAGCACGATGTATGTCTCGGGCTCGGGCGTGGTGAGGGAGAGCGCGGAACATCCCGGTACGACCCTCGACTTCTTGCAGGCCACCCAGTCAGGTGAAGTCGGCGGCTACTACTCGACGCCCATCGACATCGCCTTCTCCTTCCTGCGCGTCAATCATGTCGGCAATCCCTACAACGGGGAAGGCTTCTTTGCCGCGAACTATGACTCGCCCCAAGGCTCGGGCCAGGGCTGGGCCTACGCGGCGGTCTCCGGCGACAGTGCGCGACTCTCAGGGCCTTTCGAGCAGTCCTTGAGGGGCTTGATGGAGGGGGTGTTGACTCTCGACTCGCCGCGTTCGCTGCTCCTGACCCTGCGTAACCTGGACGCCGGACTCCCACTTCAAGCTGAAGTCACGGCTTCCTTGGCCACCGCTGGGAACACGCCTATTGGCGGTGTCGCTACCGTTAATATCGAGGTCCGCAACGACGGCTACGCCGTCGCCGAGGGTGTGACCGTCATTGCCGTTGCGCCGGAGAAGTCGAGCTTCCTGTCCGCCTCTGGTGAACATAGGGTCTATGATGTGACGCACTGGCGAGAAGGACAACTCGCGCCTAAACCCTTTATTCGTTGGGATTTCGTGACGATTCCTGCGCGCAGTTCATCGAAGATGTCATATCAGGTCCGTTTGCCGCCGGGTACTCCGAACAGCGTACAGGCGGGCATAGACGTTCGGGCTATCACGACTGCGTGGGCTGATACAGTGTTCGCGAACTATCAACCGGGAGTGACTCCGTGAGAAATGTGACGAAGGTATTCCAAGCCATTTCGATGGCAAGTCTTTTTTTTGGCGTCGGCCATGCCGCCGAGCCCTCTGCAACAGAGGTGCTTGCTAGGCTTGATGCCGCTAAAACCGCACCGCAACTCGTAGCCGCGATTGATGCCGTCAAAAAGCTCGGACCCGGGGCCATGCCGACTTTGGAGGCCTATGCTTTTGATGCATCGAAGGAACCTCGAGTCCGAATGGTGGTTCTGCGAAAAGTTATTGCCGCAAGATCCGGCAATCATGCCTCCAACACCCTGCAAGACCTAATTGGAAGCAGCTCTGATGAAAATTTTAGAGCGTTGTGCGCGGAGGAGTTGGGTCGCAAGCCATCTCCCGGGGGCCGGGCTTTGTTGAAGAAGCTGCTTTTCGATTCCAAAGAGTCGGCTCATGTGCAGCTAGCCGCCGCCATGGGGTTGGCCGAGATGGGAGATGATGCGGGTAAGGATCGCGCCAAGAATGCCGTGCTCCAGAATGAGCCGTGGGCCAATCTGGCGGTGCGCGTTCTCGAAAAACTCAAAGCCAAGGATGTCATAGCACAGATTGATCAGCAGGCTCGCAATGCTCCAGATGCACATGACCGTGGCAGCGCTCGAATTGCATCGCTGAAGCTTCAGTTGGTCGATAAGTCACCGGTCGATCGGCTCGGCATCCTCGAAGAAGCTCTTCGTGATAAAGAGTCGCGCGAAGTCCGCAAGTGGGCTGCGATGCGGCTTGCAGACATAGGGTCGCTGGAGGCAGGGGAGCGGCTGGCATCCGTCGTTAACAGCGGGGATTCGGCGTTGGCGGATACCGCGATGCGTGGACTTCGAATGGGTATAGAACGCAAAGCCTGGACCAAGGAGAAGGTCAAGGCTTGGGTAGGCGCGGGTGGGCAACACAATCACTGACACATTTTCGACTGCGAGGGCGCTCGCGCTGTCCATTGCCAGTTCCCTGGCGTGGCTCTATTCGGTGTGCGCGCTCCAAGCCGCGCTTTGGCGTGAGGGGGGGCTCTCCAGTCATGATTTTGGCCTCGGAACCATAATTCTTGGGTGGATCGCGTCTATCGGTTGGATGGCTTTCGCTTGTTATCCAATGGCCCGGCGCTTCTTAAAGTCTGCAAGTACGGCTGGCTTTCTGCTTGGCGGAGTTCTGTCAATCCCAATCGCGTTGCTGCTCGCGGTAGCCGGCGAAATGGTCTTCGGTGGAACCGGGTTGTGGTTGCCTATAACACAAGGGTTTGAAGCCGTCTTTTTCATTCTCAGCGTTGGCGGCACTATTCCTGAGGGCCGTGCCGGGACCGCAGCGTTACTGGGGGTCTGCTGGACTGC
>JBFMFD010000069.1:0-12787 GCA_040752255.1 Armatimonadota bacterium | reverse complement strand
ATGAAGTCGGTGGTAGCAACCGGGACAAAGCGCGCCTCCTTGAGTTCGCCCCGTCCGAATCCTTGCCCGACCACCTCGCCGCTACCGACGCTGATGATCGCGCGCTGGGTGTGGAAACTCAGGTTCCCGCTGACGTAGTCCACCCAGCGACGCGCTTGATACGGCTTGATGACCCCCGCACGATAAGCGAAGATCGTCAGAGGAATCAGCAGCGCCAAAAACAGCGCGATGTACCGAATACGCTGCCCGCTGATGACCGACATGCCCACCCAGACCGCGAAGAACGTCAGCGCGCCGCTGAGGTTCGGCTGAAGCACGACAAGTGCGGCCAAAGGCAGGACGTGAAGGAGGGAGACGGTGAACCCCACCGGCGTCGCGAAGCCGTCGCGCAATCGCGCGATCAACGCGCCCAGCGTAAACACCATCAAGAACAGCGCAACATCGCCCGCCTGCAAGTCGAACGGCCCCAAGTCAATGCGGCGAACCGCGCCCTCCTCCGCCTTGCCCACAACCAAAACCAACACCAGCAGCGCGAGCGCGACCAAGTAGACGATGCGGCTGTACCACGCATACAGCCGGGGGTCTGTCCGAAGGAACACCAAGAAGAACGGCAGCGACGCGAAGAGCGCGACCCACTGGCGCTTGAACTCAGGATGCCCCGGACGAATCGCGCTCGCGCTCCACAGCGCCAAGAAGCCGATGAAGAGGAGAACGATAACCGAAACGATGAGCCACCGGTCAAGGCGGCGAAGCAGCCCGGGTTGAGCCGCGCGCCTCATCCCGCCTGCAGCACGGACTCGGTCGTGCGAAAGTGAACCTTTGCAACCTCGCTCAGGCGCTGTCTCCCATGCTTCGCGACGAACGCCCGCCCAGCGGCGATTACCGCAGGGCCAGCACCCTTAGGCAGCGTCACACCCCATTCCTCTGAAAGGTCCTTCAACTTATACAAAAAGGCGGCACGAGCGAGCAAGGATGCCGCAGCGACGCAAAGCTCGGACTCTGCCCGCACACGCGACTCAAATCGAATCCCCTTGCCCAGCTCGAACAGCCTCTCCGTAACGGCGTCCGGCTTGGCGAACTGGTCGCTGATTGCCCTGACCGGCTGCGGACCGTTCAAAACGTCCTGGTTTCGCTCGAGCAGGTCCTCGATCGCTCGTGCGTGCGCCCAGGCGAGCATCCGATTCAAGTTGCGCATCTTGCCGTGTAACTCGTTGTACTTCAAAGGAGAAAAGACCACAACCTTGTTGGGACACGTCGCGCGGACCTTCCCCGCCAAGCGGAGACACTGCGCGTCGGTTACCTTCTTAGACTCCCGCACATCCTCCAACTCCGCAAGGTGCTCCGGCCCCACGTAGCACGCCGCAACGACAAGGGGACCGAAGTAATCCCCTTTGCCGCTCTCGTCAACGCCGATGCATCGCTCAGCCATCGAGGCGCAGAGGATACCGCCGGGCGCGGTCAGCCCCACGCTCGGCCCAGGCGGGCAGCCCCGCGCTCGCCCAAGTCATAATGCGGGGCGCGTGGTCGAGTTCCAAGGCGTCAGCCTCGAATACCCCGGCAACGTGGTGGCCCTCCACGAGATCAACCTGACGATCCGTCAGGGCGAGTTCGTCTTCCTGCTCGGACCCACCGGCTCCGGAAAGTCAACGCTCCTCAAACTCCTGCTCCGCGAACTGAAGACGACATCCGGCCGCGTCATGATCCAGGGTCGAGATCTGTCTATGGTTCCAGAGAAATCCGTGCCATTTCTGAGGCGGCAGATCGGCTTCGTGCCCCAAGACATCGGCCTTCTGCCCAACAAGAAGGTCTGGGAGAACCTCGCCTACGCGATGCGCGCCGCGGGGCACACGAAGTATGAGGTTCGCAAAAGAGTACCGGAATTCCTTGAAAGGCTGAACCTTTTACACCGAGCAGGCGCCTTCCCACGGGCGCTCTCCGGAGGCGAGCAGCAGCGCGTCGCCATCGCCCGGGCGCTCATCAACAACCCCGTCCTGCTGTTGGCGGACGAGCCCACCGGGCACCTCGACCCGGAGACCAGCCGCGAAATCCTCCAGATTCTCGACGACATCAACACGCGCGGAACCACCGTGGTGATGGCGACGCACGACATGCCCGTGGTTCGCCTGCTCCCGCGACGCGTGATTCGGCTGGAGCGCGGCGAAGTCGTCTCAGACTCCGTCGGACTTCCGGAGGACGCGAATGCTTGATCGCCTCGAGTTCGTCCTGACCGAAGCAATCGAAGCGATCCGGCGAAACGGCCTCATGGCAGTCGCCGCCGTGAACACCACCGCGATCGCACTCCTCGTGTTCGGCGGATTGGGCTACGCGTACTTGGGCATTCAGAACAGGCTGGCCGACCTCGGAACTCAGTTCACCCTCATCGTCTCAATTCGCGACGGCACGGACATGACGGGCATCCACGAAATGGCGGAGCACGCCCGGTCGCTGGAGGGAGTCAAGCGTGTCGTCCACCTCCCGAAAGAGGAGCACTGGAAGAGAGTTCTGCAGAAGTATCCGGACATCGGGCGTGGCGCAAAGAACCCGTTTCCCGAGCAGCTGCTCATCGAGATATCGAGTGCCGACCTCGTCGACGGCGTGCGCGCCGAGATGGAGAAGCACCCGCTCTACTGGCCCGAAAAGGGAATCCAAGACGCGAACCGCGAGCGCTTCCTCCTGCGCCGCCTCACGGCGTTCGTACACTACGCAGGCACCTTGCTCATTCTCGTCACGTTCATGACGGCGGGAACGCTCATCTACAACACCGTGCATCTTGCCGTGATGTCCAGACGTCAAGAGATTCATACGATGCGATTGGTCGGCGCTTCGCACGGCACCATTCGGTGGCCGTTCCTCCTTGAAGGGGGGATCGAGGGAATGTTGGGTGGCCTGGTCGCCGGGTTCGCTCTTTGGGGGCTGACTGCCTGGCTCTCCCGGCTCGTCGCAGCATATTCCCTCATAAAAGTTGGGGGAGAAACCCCCGGCTGGACCGGCGTCGTACTCCTTGCGGCGCTGGGGGCGGCCTTGGGTATGCTTTGTGCCGGACTCAGCGTCCGAAAATATCTGGGGGCAATCAAATGAAGGGGAAGTGGATAGTTGCGACCATGATCCTGCTCACCGCTGTCGCCGTTGGGCAAAAAGCGGACAAGGCCACTCTCGAAAAGCAACGCAAGGCGCTTGCCGGCAAGGAACGCCAACTGCGAACCCAACTCAAGAGCGTCAAGCGGAAGCAGGCGGACGTCCTTGCGGACATCGCGAAGGTGGACGGAGAGCTGGAGTCTCTCGAGGCGCGAGTTGCGGAGACCACACGCCGACTGAGCGAGGCGGTCAGAAAGCGCGACCTCGTCGCAGAGGAGCTCGAAGCCGCACAGCAACGCGTTGACGAAACCAGCGAAGAGGCAGGCGAGCGCATCTACGCATACTACATGCGCGGCGAGACGGGTCCGCTCACCGCGTTGCTCGAGTCCGAAAGCATCACCGACATGGCGGAGCGCGCGTACCTGATGGAGCTGCTCGCCAAACAAGATGAAGAGCTCATCGTCGAACTCGAGAAGCAAAAGAAGGTCGTCGAAGCGAAAAAGAAGGAAGCGGACCTCCTCGTTACGCGCATCTACGAACTGAAGCAAAGACAGACCGAGTATCGCACCCAACTCACGAGGCACATGGAGCGCAAGCAAGCGTTCCTCCGCGAGTATCGCGCACAAGAGAATCAGCTTGAGAAAGAGCTCGACGAACTCGAGCGCGAAAGTATGGCGATCGCCGCGCAACTCGCGAAGTATTACGGCTCCGGCACGAAGGTGATATGGAGAGGCGACTTCCTCCAGCCCGTCTCCGGCCGCATCTCAAGCGGCTTCGGAATGCGCCATCATCCGATCCTGAAGAAGAGCCGGATGCACAACGGCGTGGACATCGCCGCACCCACTGGGACGCCTATCCGCGCAGCGGGCACAGGTCGAATCATTCGAGCGAGTTACTCCAGCGGCTACGGGAACTGCGTCATCATTGACCACGGCGGCGGAGTCGCGACACTCTATGCCCACTGCTCCAGCATCCTGGTCACTGTCGGGCAGATGGTCGAGCGCGGCGATCTCATCGCAAAAGTCGGCTCCACAGGACTCGCGACCGGCCCGCATCTTCACTGGGAGGTCCGGGTGAACGGGCAGCCAGTCAACCCTCTGGGCCGCTAACGCGCACTTGAAGGGCACTTCCGAGGGGTGAAGTGCGTATACTCTGGGTGATGAGACACCTAACTTTCATTGCGCTCGCGGCGACGCTCGCTGTCGGTACCGCCTATGCGCTTCAGCAGAAATTTCATCTCGCTGAAGGCTCGAAGGCACCCGCCTTCTCAGGCAAGGCGCACACCGGCAAGACGCTTTCGCTAAACGAGCTTACAAAGAACGGTCCCGTCTTCGTCGTCTTTTGGAAGGAGCGCTGCCCGCACAACCCACGCGCCGCAGCTCTGTTCAACAGCCTCTACAAAGCGTACGAAGGCAAGACCCAGATGGTTGGGCTTGTGTCGGCTCCCGAGGAGAGATTGGGCAACTGGGTTAACCAGTTCTCGGTCGCCTATCCTTTGCTGTCGGACGCAAGCAAGAAGGTCATCAACGACTACTCCGTCGTCTACTCCATCTGCACGTTCCAGATTGGAAAGGACGGCACGATCGAGAAGGTGTTCCCAGGTTATGGCTCCGACGCTATGAGCGCGCTGAACGCGGCGATGGCGAAGGCCGCCGGTACCGCACCTAAGAACGTTGACCTTAGTGCCGCGCCGCCCCGGCTGACGTGGGGGTGAGCGTACTAAGCCACGTTCCCTGGTCAGGGAACTCTTCCAGAAACTGATGGGCGCCTGCTGGCGCCCTTCTCTCTTCCACCTCCCCACAGGAACACCCCGCGGCCAAACCTGGGTATCTTGCCCACAAGGACCATGCGCACAATCACGACCGGAATCGCTCTCGTCGTCGCGGCAGCGCTGACAGCTGTCGCCCAAGTCAACCCTGCACTCTTCGAAGGGCTCCAGTGGAGGGAGATCGGGCCGTTCCGAGGCGGGCGCTCCTGTGCCGTAGCCGGAACCGTGCAGCGCCCCGACCACTTCTTCATGGGCGCAACCGGAGGCGGCGTCTGGAAAACCGAGGACGCCGGGCAGACCTGGAGCAACGTGTCCGATGGCTTCTTCGCCACCGGCTCCGTAGGCTCCATAGACGTCAGCCGATCGAATCCGGATGTTGTGTACGTGGGGATGGGGGAGACCGAACTGCGAGGCAACGTCTCGCACGGTGACGGCGTGTATAAGTCCACCGATGGCGGCAAAACTTGGACGAATGTCGGCCTGAAGGAGACCCGTCACATAGCGCGAGTTCGCATCCACCCGACAAACCCGGACGTCGTTTACGTCGCCGCGCTGGGGCACGTCTATGGGCCAAACCCTGAGCGGGGAGTGTTCAAGACGACGAACGGAGGACGAACCTGGGAGCGCATCCTCTATGTGAACGACCGCGCGGGCGCGGTGGACATCAGCTTCGAACCGAGCAACCCGGACGTGCTCTACGCCGCGACGTGGGAGGCTTGGCGCACGCCTCACTCGTTGAACAGCGGCGGATCGGGCAGCAAACTGTTCAAAAGCACGGACGGCGGCAGGTCATGGGCCGACATCTCGCGCAACCCCGGCATGCCGAAGGGAATCCTCGGCAAGATCGGAGTTGCGGTCTCGCCCGCCGACCCGAAGCGCGTGTACGCGATTGTCGAGGCGGAGGATGGCGGCATCTTTCGATCCGACGACGCCGGCGCAACCTGGGAGTTGGTCAACGAGGATCGCAACTATCGGCAGCGCGCATTCTACTATACGCGCATTTACGCAGATCCGAAGGAGAAGGACAAGCTGTACGTACTGAACGTCGGCTTCTTTCGCTCGACCGACGGAGGGCAAACCTTCCGCTCGCTCCGCGTGCCTCACAGCGACAATCACGACCTCTGGATTCACCCAGAAGACACCGAACGTATGATCAACGCCAATGACGGCGGAGGAAACGTAACAACCGACGGCGGCAACACGTGGTCGCACCAGAACTACGCGACGGCGCAGATGTACCACGTCAGCACAGACAACGCCTATCCCTACAACGTCTTGGGAGCGCAGCAGGACAACAGCACCGTTCGCATCCCGAGCCGCACGAGGGGCCCGGGCATCCGCCGCGAAGACTGGACATCCACCGCAGGAGGCGAAAGCGGCTATGTGGTAGCCAAGCCCGACGACCCGGAAATCGTCGTCGGGGGAAGCTACGGCGGCTACCTCGAGGTAACGTTCCATCGCCTCGGCATCTCGCGGAACGTCAACGCCTGGCCCGACAACCCGATGGGGCACGGCGCGGTTGACCTCAAGCATCGCTTCCAGTGGACGTTCCCCATTCACTTCAGCGCGCACGATTCCAACGTACTTTACACCAGCTCCCAGTATCTCTTAAGAAGCACCAACCTCGGTCAGTCTTGGACGATGATTAGCCCAGACCTAACGCGGAACGACCCGCGCACACTGCAACCCAGCGGAGGACCCATCACCAAGGACAACACGAGCGTCGAGTACTACGCCACCATCTTTACCATCGCCGAATCGCCGCGGAACCCAAGCGTCCTGTGGTGCGGATCGGACGACGGCCTTGTGCACGTTACGCGCGACGGCGGACGAACGTGGACCAACGTAACGCCACGCGACATGCCCGAGTGGGGGCTGTGCAGCATCCTCGACGCCTCCGCTCACGGCGAGGGCACGGCATACCTCGCCGTTGACAACCACGAAAACGACGACTTCGCGCCCTACATCTTCAAGACGCACGACTTCGGACGAACCTGGACAAAGATCGTGAACGGCCTGCCGTCCGACTCCTTCGTCCGCGTCGTTCGCGAGGATCCGAAGCGCAAGGGTCTCCTCTTCTGTGGAACCGAGAGTCACGGCGTCTTCGTCAGCTTCGACGACGGCGCGAACTGGCAGTCACTCAAACTCAACCTGCCGATAGTGCCCGTTCACGACCTGGTCATCAAGGACAACGACCTTGTCGCAGCAACGCACGGCCGCTCGTTCTGGATTCTTGACGATTTCTCACCGCTGAGAGAAGTTGCCGACGTGCGCGACGCGCAGCGCCCACACCTGTTCAAGCCCGCCGACCAACCGCTGGAGCGCTGGGGCGGAAACGGCGGCCCGACGGACGGCGCCAACCCGATGAGCGGAGTCGTGATGAGCTACTACCTGCCTCAGGGCGTCTCCTCGGCGCAAGTCGAGGTCCTCGATCAAGAGGGGAGGGTAGTGGGGCAGGTGCGCTCCGCTCCCACCGAGGCGGGCATGCACCGCGTCGCTGTGAGTGGCTTGAGTTATCCGTCGTTCCGCGGCTTCCAAGGGATGATCCTCTGGGCGGCGGGCCCGCGACCGGTTGAAGCGCCTCCCGGCGAGTACACCGTGCGCCTCACCCTAGGAGAGCAACGCCTCGAGACGCGCTTCCGATTGCTCAAGGACCCGCGCACGCCCGCAACTGAAGAGGACCTCGTCCAGCGCTTCCGCTTCACGATGCGCGTCGTCGAAAAGACCAACCAAGCGAACGACGCCGTCGTACTGATTCGCGACCTGAAGGCGCAGGTTGAGGATCGGCTCTCGAAGACCGAAGACGCGGCGGTCGCGCGGGCGGCAGAGAACTTCATGAAGGCGATCTCGGCGGTGGAAGAGGAGATCTATCAGGTTCGCAATCGCAGCGGCCAGGATCCGCTCAACTATCCGATCAAGTTGAACAACCGCATCGCCGCGCTCATCGGAGTCGTGCAGGGCAGCCCGTTCCGCCCGACGGATCAGGCGGTTGCGGTGTTCGAAGAGCTTTCGCGGCTGCTGGATGCCGAGCTGGCGAAACTCGATTCGGCTCTCGACGCCCCACTCGCGGCGCTGAACCGCGAACTGCAGCGCGTCGGACAACAGCGCATCACCCCCCGCCCACGCAGCGACGGCTGAGCGGTCGCGGGGGGTGGCGTGCGATGCGGGTGCTCGGCTTGGCGGGAGGTTGGAAGTGCAATGCGGGCCACACGACTGCGTGTTGTGCGCGTCAGTTGTTCTGTTCGAGGAGCTCTGCCCTGGCTTCTTCCGCCGCGTGGCGGGTTTCTGGGGGAACTCCCGGCAATGCCAGGGCCCTCTCGTAGCACTCAATCGCGTCATGAGTTCGCCCAAGCCCGGCGACTGCTGCACCCTTGTTGATTAGGGCGCACGCTTTTTCCTCGGTCAGCTCCACCTCCATCGCGATGACCTGGTCGTAGCACTCGATCTCATCCCGGCGCCTCTGGAGTTGTCGAAGATGCTCCGCCTTGCTCAAGAGTGCCTCCGCCTTCTCCTCGTCCGTTGCTTCCTTCATCGCGACAACCCGGTCGAAGTACTCGATCGCCTCGTGGCTCCGCCCAAGCGCTGCGAGGGATGCGCCCATCTTGGTCCACGCGCTCGCCCTCTCATCGCCCGACGCCCCCTGCGTCGCGACTAGTCGATCGAAGCACCGGAGCGCATCCTCGTGCCGCTCGAGTTGCGCGAGCGTAACGCCCTTGTTGAGGAACGCGCCCGCCTTCTCTTCGTCCGGCACCCCTTCCATGGCAATGGCTCGATCGAAGCACTCGATCGCCTCCGCGAGGCGCCCAAGATGTCTTAGCGCGATACCCATGCTCTCGAGCGCCATGGTTTTGATCTCGGCGTCGGTACCCTCAATTGCGAGGGAGCGCTCGAAGCAAGCAACCGCCTCTTCGCTTCTACCACGGAGAGCGTGTGACAGCCCTTCTCCGACCAGGGCCCACGCCTCGTCCACGGAATCCCGCGTGTTCATGCCCGATTATGGCAGCACGCCGCACTAGCGTTGATGTATCCGCGCAACGATCTGAAGCACTACCGCAACACCCGCCAATACGCCAAGTCCCACCGCGTCTTCCACGCCACGAACGTAACCCCGCTGTCGTGGAAGCCGAGGCGAGCGCGGACCTCCAGCGTCCCGTCATCAACGTATCGCCCGGCGTTCGACAGCACGCTCGCCGTCTGAACCGTGTCGCCGGTCGTCCCGCCGCGCTCCGCCACAACGTCCCACCGCTGCTGCTCGAAGTTCCAGAACTCGATTCGCTCCAGCGTGGGTGAGCCCTCGGTGCCTGCTTCGAGGACGAACTGCAAGGCGCGCGGGTTATCCTGGAGCGCGGTGCCGCTGATGACAATCTCGGCGCTCGCATCCGCCACGACGCTCGGGCGTCGCGCAGCCACCTCGACGTACGCATCGTTGGCTGAAGCGAGGTCGCCGACGGCGCCCGCGACGTGCTCGCCGCGCGTCACCTGCATCGAGGTCGCGAGAATCTTCTCTCCCACTTCGAGGCAGTTGATCCAGGTAGCCCAGCCGTTCACTCCTTGGTCGGAGTACTGCCCAATCGCCCAAAACGTGGTATGGTCGGACGGGTCAACGCCGATCGCGTAGTAGTCGCCCCAGCGTCCGCTCGCGGTGCGGTTGCCGACCTTCACCTGCATCAGCGGTCCCATTGCGCCCGGCGCGTCGAGCACGGTGCGAGAGGTCAGCTGCACAGAAACGTACTCCGTGCTCGCGCTCCGAGCAAGCACCATGCCCACGTCGCCAAGCGCGTTCTCCATCAACGCCGGGTAGAACGTGTGGATGCCGCTGCCGGGGTCAATCGTGCCGACCTGCGCGAGCGAGGGCGTGCCGCTGTCGGGCCAGTTGCCCACGTTGAATTGATACCAACGTGCCTTCACCGCAGAGTTCACCACAACGGGGTGAGCGGTGTAGAGCCGCCCGTCCCGCCACGCGACGTTGAACACGCGCCCATCGAGCGGGTCCACGCTGCCGCCGCCGAGGTTCGGCACCGAGTTGCGGTTCGAGGGCGTGAACCCGGGAACGGCTACGGTCGTCGTTACAAGGCTCGGGCTGCCGGCGGGGTCGCGAATGGCGTAGAGCCGAATCGAGGAGGTCGAGCCAACGCTTGCGTAGTACCCGGCGGGGTTAGCGCCAAAGTGAAGACCTGCTTGAGCCGAGAAGCTGTTCGCGTACACCATGTCGTTGAACACGATTGGGTCTCCAACCAGCATCGGTCGCTTATCGAACGCGCGGAACAGGATGCCGGCGGTGCTTCCGCCCGAGCCGCTCAACCGAAAGAGGTTTCCGCCCGTGTAGTACGCCTCGCTGTCGTAGCCGAACGACGGATAATCCACCCAGTAGGTCGCGCTGCCGATCGGGATGACGGCGGACATGCGGTACTTGTACCAAATGCCGTGCGGGTTGCTGTCGTCCGAGACTGCGATGTCAATCCAGGCGCTGTTGCCGAAGTACACCTCGATCGCCACGACCACAAACCGCTGGGCGTCCGGATCGTACAGCACTTTGGGGTCAACGACGAACGACCCCGCGCCGACAGGCTCGAAGAACCCAGGGTTGCCGCGGTTGTCAAGGTCCACCGAAAACTCGAGCGTACCGTCCTTCCGATAGAACGCGATGCTCGCGTTCACCGTCTCGACGATGTGTTCGGGCCCAACGGCTAGGGTTGGGTCGGGGGGCGTGTAGCGCGTCTGCGAGATGCCCGCGAAGCCGCACGCGCCGTTCATCGCCCATGCTCCGCCGAACGGCGTCGGCGGTGGCGTGCTTAGGCGCGTGCCGCGTGAGCCGATGCCCAAGTCGTTCGCCCCTGCGTGAAACGGCGCCTCGGTGATCGGCCCGTCCCACGGCCAAGAGCGCTGAATCTGCGGTTGAACCGTGCGCGTGTCGTACATCTCCGCCTCGGCGCGGCCCGAATGAATCGGATGGAAAACCTCTTGCTTCTGAGCGCCGCCCGGCGCGAGCGCGAAACCGGATACGATGAGTAAAGCTGCCAACATAAGTCCTCTCCTTCCCGTTGTGACGGGTAGAGCGGCGTCTTTTGTTGCCGAGGGGGCCGGCAACCTCGCAATCAGTAGGGCGGCTTCCGGCACGGCGAAGGCAAGTAAACTCCTACGGTGCCAACCGTCGCCGACCTTGTTGCAGCGCTCGAGCAGATCGCGCCGAGGAGCCTCGCCCTGCCCGGCGACCCCGGCGGGCTGCAGGTCGGCAGCGCCTCCACGCCGTTGACCCGTGCGCTCGTCGCGCTCGACTGCACGCTCGCGCTGGTTAGGCAGGCAGCCCACGAAGGCGCACAGGCGCTCGTGGTCCACCATCCGCCAATCTACCGGCCGCTCAGCGCGCTCGCAGGTGAAGAACACCCACTGCCTGTGTTGCGCGCAGCCGTGGAGCAAGGCATAGCGATCGTCGCCGCGCACACGAACTGGGACGCCGCCGAAGGAGGCGTCAACGATACGCTCGCGGCGCGCCTGAGCCTGCACGACGTAGCCCCGTTCGGGCAGGACGCCCTCGCGAGGTCTTACAAACTGGTGACCTTTCTCCCCGCAGGCAGCGCCGACCCCCTTCTGGACGCGCTCGCCGACGCAGGGTGCGGGCAGATCGGTCTCTACCGGCGTTGCGCGTTTCTGTCACCTGGGGCGGGCACGTTCGAGCCTCAGCCTGGCGCGCAACCGGCGATAGGCGAGGTCGGAAGCCGCGAGACGGTTGAAGAGGTGCGCGTCGAGATGATCGTCCCCGAACACGCGCGGGAGCAAGCAATCCACGTGCTCGCACAACACCACCCTTACGACGAGCCGGCCTTCGACCTCTACGAGTTGGCGAACGGAGCAGCGATCTCGATCGCGCGCGCAGGGCTGCTGCCCGAGCCTCTCCCCGCCCGCGAGTTGCGTCCGTTCGTTGACACTGCCCTCGGTTCGCGCAGTCGGTTGTTCGGCCCGCCGGAGCGGAGCGTGTCGCGCGTCGCAGTCGTCGGCGGTACGGGAGGGGACTATTGGGCGAGCGCGATGGCGGCGGGTTGCGACGCGCTCGTTACGGGCGAAGTGCGCCACCATGAAGCGGTGGCGGCTGCGGAGGCAGGCTTCGTCCTGGTGGACGCGGGTCACTTCCACACCGAACATCCGGGAATGGAGGCTCTTGCTCCTCGGCTCGCCGCTGCGCTGCCGGAAGTGCGCTGCGACGCTGTTGTCCCGCAAGACGGCTCTGCCGGCAACCCGGCATAACTCCGCCCCGGCGATTTAGGGTTCAATGGAGCCCATGGCGGACTTTGAGTTGGTTTGGAACGACGAGACCCTGAAGCCGGAGGAGTTCGAAGGATTCTTCGTGGGCTGGGAGAACCCGCCTCCCCCGGAGGTGGCGCACAAGGTGTTCAAGAACGCATCCGAGTACTGCCTCGCGCGCGTTGACGGCAAATTGGCGGGATTCATCACCGTGTTCACCGACGGCTTCTACATCGCCTACATTCCACTGCTCGAAGTTCGCCCCGAGTTCCAGCGCCGCGGCATCGGAAAGGCCCTCGTGCGCGCCGCTGTCGAGCGCTATAAAGACTACTATAAACTCGACGTGCTGTGCGACCTGCGCTCCGTGCTCTTCTATCAGCAACTGGGCTTCCAGTGGGTCAGCGGCGCAACGCTCGTCAACTACGAGCGCCAGTCCACTGGGAGGCCATGAGGGAGGTCTCCATCCGAACGCCGTACATCACGCTCGGCCAATTCCTCAAGTGGGCGGGGTTCTCCGACACCGGCGGAGACGCCCGCTCGCTCATCGCCTCAGGCGTGGTTTTGGTCAACGGCGAAGTGGAGCAGAGAAGAGGGCGCAAACTGAGACCCGGCGACACCGTCCGCGTAGGGGGACAAGAGGCGGTCGTGCGGGCAGGGCAGCAAACCGGATAGAATAGACCCATGCGACCGCTCCTGCTTGCCGCC
>JBFMFD010000068.1:0-12971 GCA_040752255.1 Armatimonadota bacterium | reverse complement strand
GAGTACGTGTATGAAGTCGCGGTGGATGTCGCCCTTCTGCCCAAGGCGCTGCGCAAACTCCTCGGCGAGGAGCCGATACCGCTGCCGCCGTGGGATCCGATGGGTGCGCTCGCGAGGGAGGGAGGGCGGTAGCCGCATGCTCGCGTCCGCGCGTTCGCTCTTCTCGCAGGTCATTGATTACGCCGGACTGTTCCCTCCCGCGTCTCTGTCGATGAGCGACGCCGTGGAGGAGTACCTTCGTCACCTCGCCAGGCCTGAGGCGTGGGTCGTAACCGCGTTCATCTGCCCGTCCTCCAGGCTCGCCGAGTTCGAGGCTGCCCGGCGCGGCCGTCCACTTGACCTCATTCTGCTCTCGACCGACGCACCCGACTCCGGCGAAGCGCTCGCAAGCATCGAGCAGGCGCGGTCGCTCGACGGTGTTCGATACCGCGGATGGGAAGGCAAGATCCCGCCGGAGAGCGTCGAGGGTAAGGGCGTGGCGGAGTTCCTTCGCCGGTGCCGCGTAAACGCGGGGGCGCACGCGTTCCTCGAAGTCCCCGTCGTCGAGGATTGGCAGAATGCTTTGCCGGCTGCGCTCGATGCGATTCGCGAGGACGGGCGCTTCATGGCGAAGTTGCGCACGGGCGGCACGACCCCAGACCTGGTGCCTTCGCCGCAGGCTGTTGCGCAGTTCCTCCTAGAGTGCGCTCGGAGGTCGCTGCCTGTGAAGTTCACCGCCGGTTTGCACCAAGCGACCTACCACTTTGACGAAGATGTCGGCGCGCACCTGTTCGGTTTCCTGAACGCGTTGCTGGGCGGAGCCTTTGCCCTGACCGGCGCGGTCAACGATCAGGACGAATTGGTAGCGCTGCTGACCGAATCCGACGCAAGCGCGTTCGCGTTCGACGATGAATCGGTTCGCTGGAGGGACGTGCGCCTTACCGCCGAGCAGATTCGCGATGCTCGCTCTCTCGTTCGCAGCTTTGGTTCGTGTTCGGTCGCGGAGCCGATCGAGGCGCTTGCGGCACTCGGGCTTTGGGGGAACGCCCCAGCGGAGGTTTCTCAAGATGGGTAGCGCTCACGATCCGAATCTCAAGTCTTGGCTCGACATCCCCGAGGACAGCGACTTTTCGATTCACAATCTGCCTTTTGGCGTCTTCTCGCCTCGCGGCAAGCATCGTCGGGTCGGGATCGCCGTCGGCGACTACGTTCTGGACTTGGTCGCCCTCGCGAGGCGATTCGATATCGGCGCGCCTGCGAGCATCTTCAATCGAGCCAAGCTCAATCGCTTCGTAAGCCTCGGGCCTGCGGTGTGGAAGGCGGTCCGCGCCAACGTGCAGCGGCTCCTGGCAGCGGATACGCCGGACCTGCGCGACGATGCTGAGCTGCGCGAGGAGTGCCTGATCCCCATGGGTGAGACGCGGCCCGCGCTCCCGTTCGCCATCGGCGACTATGTTGACTTTTACTCCTCGGAGCAGCACGCGACGAACGTCGGTAGCATGTTTCGCCCGGACAACCCGCTGATGCCGAACTGGAAACATCTTCCGGTCGGATACAACGGGCGTGCCTCCAGCGTCGTCGTGTCCGGAACGAAGTTCCACCGCCCGCTGGGACAGACGAAGCCCGATTCCGCCGACGCGCCCGTCTTCGGGCCGACGCGCGCGCTTGATTTTGAACTTGAGGTCGGCTTCTTCACGGGCAAGGACAACCCGCTCGGGAACCGAATCTCGACGGCTGAGGCGCGGGAGTTTATCTTCGGCTTAGTGCTGGTCAATGACTGGTCGGCGCGCGACATCCAAAAGTGGGAGTATCAGCCGCTCGGGCCGTTCCTCGCCAAGTCGTTCGCTACTACCGTCAGCCCGTGGGTGGTCACCCTCGATGCGCTCGAGCCGTTCTTCGTCGAAGCGCCTCCACAAGAGCCGCAGGTCCTGCCCTACTTGCGCTGCGATGAGAAGTGGGCGATCGACATGGAGTTGGAGATCCTGCTGAAGAGCGAGCAGATGACCAACCCGCAACGTATCTCCAAAACGAACTTCCGCCGCATGTACTGGACGATGCCGCAACAACTCGCTCATCAAAGCATAAACGGCACGAACGTGCGCGTCGGAGACCTGTACGCTTCGGGCACCGTGAGCGGCGACGCGCCCGACTCCTACGGCTCGATGCTCGAGCTTGCATGGCGCGGCGAGCGGCCGATCACGCTCGAAGAGACGGGCGAGCAACGCGCGTTCCTGAGCGATGGCGACAGCGTAATCCTGCGAGGTTGGTGCCAGGGCGACGGCTACCGAGTCGGATTCGGCGAGTGCGAAGGCACTGTCCTCCCGGCGGTCGAACCGTAGCGCTTCCTCACCGGAGAGCGCGAGGAACGAGGATAAGCCTCCCGTTTCGAATGCGCTCGAACTGCGTCTCAAACACCTCGTCGATCGCCTCGCTTGACAGCGCGTCATCGGCCGGCGCATCAAGGCGCACGCGTCCCTCGTGAAGAAGCACCACGCGGTCGGCGAACGCGGCGGTTAGGCTGAAGTCGTGCATCGCAGCCACCACCAATCGCCCCGCCTCCGCCAGTTCTCGAGCCAAGCCGAGCGTCTGCAACTGGTGTGCGATGTCCATGTGCGCCGTCGGCTCGTCCATCAGCATGACCGGCGCGTCTTGCGCAAGGGCGCGGGCGAAAAGCGCCCTACGCCGCTCCCCGCCGCTCAATTCGGAGAACCATCGCTCAGCCACATGCGCCATCTCGCTACGCTTCAATGCCTGCTCGACATGGTGCATTCCTTCGTCGTCCCACGGGTAGCGAGCCATCTGGACGATCTCACGCACGGTGAAGTCGAACGCGGGCGTCTCGAACTGTGGAACAACGGCGACCCTCTGAGCTGCTTCCTTCGTTGAGAGGTGGCGAAGATCCTCTCCGCCTATGAGCACGCGGCCGGACGACGGCGCGAGCACCCTTGCAAGCACGCGGAGGAGTGTGGTCTTGCCGGAGCCGTTCGGACCGAGGAGGGCGACGACCTGCCCCGGCTCGAATCGCGCGGAGATGTCGTGGAGAACGGCACGCCCGTCGTAGGCGGCGCTGATGCCTTCGATGGCAACGTCACAGGTTTCCATCGAAGATGCCTTCGCTGAACGCGTGATACATCGTCGCGTAGTAACCGTCTTGCCTCATCAGAGCGTCGTGTGTGCCGGCCTCGACGATTCGCCCCCGGTGCAGCACCACGATTCTGTCCGCGCGCGCAGCGGTCGTAAGGCGATGAGCGATGAGAATGGTCGTGCGCTCGTGCATCACTTGGTCAAGCGCCTCCTGTACCTTCTTTTCGCTTACGGCGTCGAGGGCGGACGTCGCCTCGTCAAGCAGCAGCACGGTTGGGTTGACAAGGAGGGCGCGGGCGATTGCGATGCGCTGCATCTCGCCGCCGGAGAGGCGGACGCCGCGCTCGCCTAACATCGTGTCGAAGCCGTTCGGCATCGCCTCGATGAACTCGAGGGCGTGCGCTCGCTCGGCGGCTTGGCGTATCTCCTCCATCGTCGCATCCGGCTTGCCGAAGGCGATGTTCTCCGCGACCGTTCCGGCGAAGAGGAGCGTCTGCTGGGGCACCACGCCGAACCGCTCGCGAAGCCAACGCGTGTTGAGCGTGCCGATGTCCGTGCCGTCGAATTCGATGACGCCCTCAGTCGGTCTATAGAACTTGAGCAGAAGGTCGGCGAGCGTGCTCTTGCCCGCACCGCTGCTGCCTACGAGCGCGACCGAGGTGCCGGGCTCAATGTCGAGGTTGATCTCCTCCAGAGCGCGGGTGCCGTCGGGGTAAACGAAGCCTACGCCGCGGAATCGAATTTGCCCACGCGGGCAGACGAGCGTGAGCGTAGCGTTCTCGTCAATCGCCTCCGGCGTAGCGTCGAGCACCTCCGAGTAAATGCGGTCAATCGCTGCGCGGACTTGCCCCATGATGTTTCCGATGTTGCCGAGCCCCGTCGCGCCGCGCACCACGCGGTCCACGGCGAAGATGAACGCCATCAGCCCCTCTACGCGAATCTCCTCCATCGCGACGAGGAAGCCTCCATACCACAGAATTCCCGCGACGGCAACCGCTCCGATAAACTCGACGAGTGGGCGCAGCCTTGTAACTCGGCGCACGACCCGCATGTTGTCCGAGAAGTTCTGTTCCACACGGTCTCCAAAGCGCTTGGTTTCACGCTCTTCGGCAGCGAAAGACTTGACGATGCGAACCCCACTCAACGACTCCTGCATGATCGCGCCCATATCTCCCAGGCTGCGCTGCACCAGGCCCTGGTCACGCCTCACCTTGCGCGAGGTCGTTAGAATGACGTAGGCGATCGGCGGAATCGCAAGCAGAGAAACGAGCGCCAACTTCCAACTCACGAAGAACATGTAGGCCAGCCCACCGAGAACGAGCACCGGCGAATCCACGAAGTCGCGCACAAGGGGAAGCCCTGTCTGCACGACCGAGACGTCGTTCGTCAGGATGCTCTGCAGAGAGCCAACCTTCTTCTCGTTGTAGTAAGCCAGCGGGAGCTGCTGCAGCTTGCCGAACAGCCGCTTGCGCAAGTCGGCGGTCAGACGGTGCGCCGCCCGCGTGAGAAAGTACGCCTGGCCTCGGGAGAACCAATACTTGAGGAAGAACACGAAGATGACGAAGAGCGAAATCAGTCCGAGCAGTCTGGTGTTCCCCTCGGTCGCTGCCCCTAGCGTTCGCCGGATCAGCTCAGCCGTGCCGACGTTGATCAAAGCCGCGAACAAAGCGCACAGCAGCCCCATCACGATGAGGCGGCGCTGCAGAAGCAGCATCTGCTTGAACCGAGGGTCGAGCATTACTTGGAGGCTCCTGATAGGGTACCCGCAAGCAACTCGAGCGCAATCTCCGCCGTGCGAGTGAGGGCGTCCGCGGGACCAAGCAGCGAACCCAACTCCTCAAACGCCTTCAGTTGCGCCTCGCGCGCCTCGCTGTCCTCAAGCAGCGGCATGAGTTGCTCAGCGATACGCTCCGGCGTCGCATCTCGCTGGATTAACTCCGGGCAGACCCTGCGCCTAAGAAGGATGGAGGGTAGGCCGATGTGGTCAAAGCGCGGCTTGCGGATTCGGTACTCCAACTCCATGATGCGGTCACCCCTGTACACGATGACCATTGGGGTCTTCACCACGGCGGACTCCAGCGTCGCGGTGCCGGAGCAAACAATCGCCGCTCGGCATCGCTTCAGGGTCTCCACGGCGGGGCCGGTCTGCAACTCCACCGGCAACCGCACCGCCTTGTTCCAGATCGAGTGCACGACCGATGGGTTGACCGTGGGGGCGAGCGCGAGCCGGATCGGATGTGCCGTTTCGCCGACCCGCTCAAGCGCCTGCGCGATCGCCGGGAGGTTGTGCTCAACCTCGTGCCGTCGGCTGCCCGGCAGCACCGCAACGCCCTCGCGCGGCGAGCGGCTCGGCGCTCCCGCTATCTGGAGCACTGGATGCCCGACCCACTCCACGTCCGCTCCCATCTTCTTGAGGATCTCGGCTGACCAAAGGAACGGCGTCGCAATGCGGTCGGCGATCGCCGGCAGATCTCTCCCTTGCCTATCCTTTCGCCAACTTCCTGGGGGCATGAAGTAGAGCGTCTTGCAGCCGAGCTTCTTCGCCTGTTTGAGGAGCCGCACGTTGAAGTAGCCGAAGTCCACTCCGATGACGAGGTTCGGCTTGCGCTCCTTCATCCATCGCAGAACATTGCGGTACTCGGCGAACACCTTCGGCGCGACGCGAAGAGACTGATAGATTCCCAGCGCCCCCCAGCGGCTCGAGTCGGCAAGAATGTGCGCCTGCGCGCCTCTCAGGTGGACTGCGCCGACTGCATACGCCTCGCCATCAAATCCGAGCGCGCGCATCTCGCGGAGCAGGCGCGATGCAGTCGCGTCTCCGCTTGCTTCCCCCGTCGAGAGAAGTACGGTGCCTCTCACGCGCGTTGCTTCTGGCGTCCATACCGCCCGCCGCCGATGTTCTCCAAGAAGTTGAGCAGGTACTCGACCTCAGGCGTCATGGTCACCTCCCGCCGCACCGCCTCGATGGCGCGCGTCATCCCCATCTCCGAGCGAAAGAGCAACTTGCAAGCCTTGTGAAGAGAGAGGCGCACCTCGGTCGAGACGCCCATGCGCCGCAAGCCCACCGCGTTGATGTCGTAAACGCGAAGCGGCGTTCCCTCGGTCAGCATGAACGGCGGGACGTCTCGCACGACACGCGACATCCCACCCACCATCGCATACTTGCCGACGCGAACGTACTGATGGATGCCGGTCAACCCTCCGATGTTCACTCCCTCCTCGATAGTTACGTGCCCGCTGACGCCCACGTTGTTCGCCATGGTGATGTTGTCGTGCAACTCAACGTTGTGGCCCAGGTGGCAGTATGCCATCAGATAGTTGTTGTGTCCGATTACGGTTGTCTCGCCCTCGCCGGTTGCTCGGTGGAGCGTTACGAATTCGCGGAACACATTGTCGTTCCCGATGTGCAGGTAGGTCTCCTCACCGCTATACTTTCGGTCTTGGGGGTCACCGCCGATGATTGCTCCGTGGCCAACGACGTTGTTCTCACCCATCCTGACGTTGCGCCTCACGACGGCGTGCGCCTCGATACGGCAGCCGTTGCCGATGACGCATCCGCGCTCGATGACGGCGAACGGACCGACAAACACCCCATCGCCGAGCTCCGCGTGAGGGCTTACCGCGGCCATCGGATGAATCTTGCTCACAACGTCTCCCCGTCGCTCAGCACCTTGTATAGAATCTCAGCGGTGCATGCGACTTCTCCTTCCACGGTTGCCACCGCCTTCAGAGCGCCCATCTGCTTGCGAAACCAGAGGGCTTCGACCTCAGTATCGAGACGGTCGCCTGGGAACACCGGACGCTTGAACTTCACGTTGTCGAAGCCCGCGACCAGCGGCGTGTAACCCTCGTACCTCTCGTCGGCCAGCAAGATGACCGAACCGACCTGAGCCATAGACTCGAGGATCAACACCCCCGGCATCACGGGCATCCCCGGATAGTGTCCAACGAAGAACGCCTCGTTAGCGCTTACGTTCTTGTATCCACGAGCTCGCTTTCCCAACTCGAGTTCGATGATTCGGTCAACGAGCAGCATCGGGTATCGATGGGGAAGAAACTTCTGTATCTGTCGGATGTCCATGCTGTCCTTACTCCAGTCGGTGCGTCACGGCGGCAAGCGCCCTCGCCGCCTCTACGTGCAAGCGGTGCCCGCTTCGCTCCGCCGATGCGTTCAGAAACATCAACGGAATGCCGCATAGCATCAGGTCGCCCATACAGTCGAGCACCTTGTGGCGGGCAGGCTCGTCATCGAAGCGGCACGCCGTAAGATACCCCGACGGCCCGAAGACGAGTGTGTTCTCCTCCGAGCCGCCCAGCCCGAGGCCCGCCGCCCGCATCTGCTCGACCTCGTCTACGCAGGCGAAAGTGCGTGCGGGCGCAACCTCCGTGCCATACGTGCCCGGGTCCCACCGGTGGGTGAACTCCAGACGCCCGGGGAACGGATGCCGCTCATACACCGCACTGAACACTCCTTCACCCGCGCCGACGCTCACGTGGGCGTCCTCGTCGCTTACGGACACCGCGCGCTCGATCTGGAGGGCTTGCATCGCGTCTCCTGCGAAGACTCCGACGTCTTGAATAGCCTCAAACCACGGCGCGCTGCTGCCGTCGAGGATCGGAAGCTCGGTCCCGTCCACTTCTATATCAGCATCCGTGACTCCCGCTCCGCCGAGGGCGCTGAGCAAGTGCTCCACCATGCGTATGCCCGCCACCGCGGTGCAGCGCTCGGTGGAAGTAACTTGCTCCGGCGTAACGTTGACCCACTCCCCGCCCGATCGCAGTCGCAAACCGCTTGTCCCAGGATGCACGTGGACCGTGGCGTGTCGCGCCGAATGGATTCCCGTTCCCTCCATGCGCAGCGTTCCCCGAAGCGTAACCGGTCGAAATGAAATCATTTCAGTCGCTTCAGCTCTTCCTCGATGCGCTTGAGCCGTTTCACGATGTCCGGTAGTTTGCGAAGCAGCACTGTGATTCGGGCAGCCTCAGTGAATTCGAGAGCGGGCGTGCCCCAGTATCGGCCTTCCTCCATGACGTCGTCATCTACGCCGGACTGCCCGCCGAGCAGCACATCGTCTGCGATGGTTACGTGGTCTCCCACTCCAACCTGCCCCGCCATCGTAACGCGGCTGCCGATGCGCGCGCTTCCGCTGATTCCAACCTGTCCCGCAAGCACCGTGTGCTCACCGATTTCCACGTTGTGACCGATTTGCACCAGATTGTCAATCTTCGTGCCCATCCCAATTCTCGTTGCGCCGGCGGTCGCCTTGTCAATCGTCGTGAGGCTGCCGATTTCGCAGTCTTCGCCGATGATGACCTCGCCGACCTGTGGCACCTTTCGGTGCTTCTCGCCGTCCCAGAAATATCCGAAACCGTCCGCGCCCAGCACCGCGCCGGAATGAACGACCGTTCGCTCACCCAGGAACACGGATCGGTAGAGGATGACATGAGGGTACAGCCGAACGCCCGCTTTCAACACACATCCCGGTCCGACATAGCAGAAGGGGAAGACCTTGACGTCTTCCTCGATGACGGCGCCTTCTTCGACAATCGCGTACGGCCCAATGCGAGCAGTTGCGGCAACCTTCACGTCCTCGGCGACGATCGCCGTTGGATGCACGCCCTCGGGCAAAGGCAGGTCCCTCCAACTAAGGGCGAGGATCCGGCCGAACGCCTGGCGCGCGTTGGCGCACCGGATGTGCGGCTTGTCGCACTCGCGCATCTCCTCCGACAAAATAACCGCGCCGACCGACGAGGCCTCCACCAGCCGAAGGTACGCCTCGGACTCCGCGAACGTAATCCCCTCCGGATCATCGTAGCCCGCAGGGACCGGGCGGCGAATCGTCAACCCAGCCGGGCCGAAAAGTTGGCCACCGACGATCTGGGCTAACTCCCCGAGGGTCCATTCTGTGTGGTCTTGAGCCAAGCGATGAATTCTCCAGTTGCGTCGCGTCCCGCGCGGGGCGAACGCGCCAGTTTGTACCCGTGAACGCGTAGGAAGATGCCTAAACGGCCAGGCAGAGCATCGGGCGGGCGCTCCTCCTGGGGCGGCGCGGCGAACCTCGGCGATCGCAGGGACAGCGGGGGTACCTCGACGGAAACCGCGCTTGCACTGCTCGCGGGAGGCGGGTTGTCGGCGATAAGGTCTCCCAGCGAAGCCTGTCCACCGTCGCCGAGCAGCGCGGCCACCTCGCGCGACGCACGCTCTCGGACGGATTCTCGGAGGTCCCGAATCTGGGCGCTCACGGCGGCTGCGACCGCATCGCGGCTGTCATGGTGCTGAGCAACCATGCGGTCGAGTAGGTGGTAAGTCTCGTCGTCCCAAGCCTCTATCCGCTGCTTCAGGTCGGCCGCCTCCCTCGCCCACTCCGAATCCAGGGCAGTCGTCCACGGAATCGGGCTTTTCCTCGCCCGGGAGGGGGGAAAGCCGGCGATGAACGCAAGCCGCGCAAGCATCCTGCCCCGGTTCGGCGCCCGCGAGCGGATGATGCGCTCTGCGTTCTCCAGCAGCCGCTGGTCGAACTCCGCCAGAGAGCGGCGCAGTCTCGCCCGCAGCTCCGCCACATCGGCAGCCGACTCCATCAGCGCGCGACGTTCATAGGCCTCCGTCAGGGAAGCGAGCGTGTAGTTGGTCTGCTCCCGGAGCAGGGCGAGTACCGCCGCAGCCCGCGCCCCTGCTTCCGCGGTGGGCCTTCCTAAGGGCGGAGCCTCCAGGGTTGTACCGGCGCCCTCTATGACGCCTAGCGGTGCTGGGGGCGTGGCGTGCCGTCCCGTGCCCGCCTCGGGCAGCGCCGCCCGTGCCCGCTCCAGGTCCACGAACACCGCCTGTTCCGTAGCGCAACCCGCGAGGAGGGCGGCGCTAAGGGTTGTCCCGATCCATGACCTTGACCACTTCATCGGTCACATCGTTTGCGGCGTAGGGTGCGACGTTACTATCGAAGATTAGCGTGAAACCCTGCTGTTTTCCGTACTTGGCTGCCGCTTCGCGCGCCTTTGTGAGGACGCTGGTCTGCTTCTCCTGGGCGCGGGCTTGAAGCTCTTGCGCGAGCGAGTTCTGGATTTGCGGGAGGACGTCCTGGGTAACGCCCGCCAGCGCGGATTTCTCGCTCAGCTCGGTCAGTTCGTCGGGCGTCGGGTTGGTCTTCCGTACCAGTTCGGCGTAGCGGCTGCTTGCAGTTTGGATTGCGCTCTTCACCTGTTCGAGTTGTTGCTTTTGCTGGTCGGTCGAGTTCTCGGCGAGCCAGAGCGTCAGGAGTTGATCCCTTTGCTGTGCAGTCATCACCTTGTTGTTGTTGATGAAGGTGAGGATGTTGTTGACCTCGCGGCGGAACGTGTCGAACGCCTGCTTTTCCCTTTCGCCCAGCTTAGACTTGTCCGCGACCGCCGAGAGGTCCACGACGCCGAATTTGGTCGTCTGATTCTGAAAAGCCGCGAGTCCGATCAGAACGACCGCGAGAGTCGCGACAACGAGAGTTGAGATGATCTTGCTGTTCATGTGTTGCTTACCTTCCTTGTCAGAAACTTGAGCCGATGGTGAAGTGAGTCCTGGAGTTGCCTTGGTCGTCAAAGCCGAGGTCGAGACGGATCGGACCGAGAGCGGTTCTGAAACTGATACCCACCCCGTACCCGAGGTGGAGGTCGAAATCGCGCGACTGTCCGAACGTGCGAATTCCACCGTACCCGTCCCACGCGCCGCCGTAGTCAATAAACCCGACGAGGTTGAACGCCTTCTGGATCGGGTACCGAAGCTCGACCTGGGCGAGCAACGCGCTCCTTCCCCAGAACCGATCCTCCGAGTAGCCGCGTACGCCGTTCACGCCGCCGATGAAGAACTGTTCGAAGAACGGCACCTGACCAAAGATGGTGCCTGCGTAGAGCCGCGTGGCGAGCACGGTGCGCGTCTCCGTGTCGAACGTCTCGGGGCTGCGAGGCCCTCCTTCACTAAAGTATCGGCGATAGTCGAATGTTAGCCTTGTGAAAAAGCCTGTTCCGAGGATGGCGTGACCCTCCCGCTCGCCGCCGACGCTTCGAATGTCAATGAAACTCGGCTCGGCGGAGACCCGTAGCCAGTCACCGTGCGAAGGCTCGATGCTGATGTCGCGCCGATTCGAGACGAAACTAAGAGATACAGACGTTACAATCCCATCTTGGAGCACGAACTCCTCGCCTGGATTCGGCAGAAAGTTGTTCGTGTCCACCAGCTCAGAACGCAAGCCGATTGCCACGCGGTTGTTGCGGTTCAACTCCCGTGAAACGGAAACGGTCGCGCCGCTTCGCCGCTGCGTGAATCGGTTGTCGGTTCCAAGCCCCTCACCGCCGCCGAAGAAGGTGCGCCCGAAGACAAGCGTTTCCTGGGAGAACACACTCGCGGCAAGCGCCGTGCGCTTCGAATCCAGAATCGGGTTCGCGTAGTTGAGTGAGATGCTCGTGCCCAACCCTTGCGTCGACTGGAGCAGGTTGATGCCGATGGATTGGCCGGTGCCGCGGAAGTTCGTCTCGGTTACGTTCAGGATTCCCGCAAGGCGGTTGCGAGGGTCAAGTTGCACGCCTACGTTGAATAACCCGGTGCGCGTCTCAGTGAAGTTGAGAATCAAGTCAACGCTGCCGATCTCACCCGCTTCGCGTACGCTCGGGTCGAAGCCTTCGAACCACTGGGTATCCACAAGGCGGCGATAATCCGACGTCAATGTGGGCGAGTGCAGCAGTTGGCCCTCTTCTTGGTCCATCAGCTTCTTCAGGACGCCGGTTCGGGTCTTCGTTAGTCCGGTAAAGAGGATGCGGTTGACCTTCGTTTCGACGATCTGCACTTCGATCGTGCCGGGATCGGATGCGGACGGCTCGTAGCGCACAACCTGCGCGAAGTAGCCCTTCGAGCGGTACAGGTCGCTGATCGCGTTCGCGTCCGGCACGAGGTGGGCGGGGTTGAACAGTGCACCCTCCTTCGTCTGAATAACGGCTCGAATCTCCTCCTCGCTGACGACGGTGGTCCCCTGGATGGTTATCCGAGTGACCATCGGCCATTCGAGCACCTCGACGGTGACCCTCCATCGGTCGTCGTCCATCAGCGATGCGAAGATCTTCACATCCTGGAAGAGGTTCAGGTCGGTGAGCGTGCGCCGATCCCGTTGGATGAGCTCTTCACGGTACGGTTGTCCAACTTTCGTCTGCATAGTTGCAAGAATCGTCTCTCTTGCGACGTGTTGGTTGCCCCGAACGAGGATCTCCCCGACCGGCCGCTCTTGCGCCACGGCAAAGCCCGCGAACAACGCGAGCGCAACCGCGATTCCCAGTTTCCTTATGGTGTCAGTTCCCATTTCCCGCACTCAAGTAAGACTCCAGCGCCTGGCGAAGGTGTTGCCGGGCGCGCGCCAGTCTAGACCGAACGGCCTCAACGGTGATGCCCATCGCGTCCGCGATCTCCTGATAGGATAGCCCTTCCATCGCCTTCAGAACAACACACTCCCTATACCCCTCGGGCAAATCGAGAATCGCTTGGCGGAGGCGGGCTTGGAAATCCGCCTGTTCCACCGCCCCCGCAACGTCCGCCGAGGGGTCGGGCAGTTCATATTGCCCTTCCAACTCCTCGGTGGGTGTCAGCGAAGTTTCCCGTTCACGCTGCTTCGCGATTGCGGCGATTCGATCCTTGTTCAAGTTGATGAGAATCCGGTAGAGCCATGTGTAGGTCCCAGCCTCCCCCCGGAAGCGACCCCACGCCTTGTACGCGCGTACGAACGTCTCCTGCGTCAACTCTGCAGCCTCGTCCTCGTCGCCAGTCAGCTTCAGAGCCACGTTATAGATCCTTCTTTCATGGAGTAGGACGAGTCGTTCGAATTCGTCACGGCGTCCGCTCATTCCCTTGATCGGGACCCCATGGTGTCACCTGTTAGACCCCCGCAAAGGGGAAAAGTTTC
>JBFMFD010000067.1:0-13299 GCA_040752255.1 Armatimonadota bacterium | reverse complement strand
AGCTTGCCGTCCACGTAGGCGCCGGCCGCGTCGGCGCGCGGCACGCCCAGGCCGGCCTTCGCCTGCCAGGCGCCGGCCGTCGACGCGAAGGCGCGCGTGGAGCCGTCGGAGAACGTGCCCACCGCCGTGTACGCCTGGCTGCCGCCGATGCTCACCGCCGCGGTCGAGGGCGACACCGTGATGGCCGTCAGCGCCGGAGCCTGGGCCGGCGCCGGCGCGAAGACGGCGTAGAGCGACGCGCCGGCGAGGTAGCCGGAGATGCGCGCCAGGTCGGGCTGCAGCAGTTCCAGCGTCAGGCCGCCGACGGGCGCCGAGCTCCACTGCGTGCCCTCGTAGCGATAGATGGCGACGGTCGCCGTGTCCACGTCCGTCGGGTCGAACAGGAAGCTGAGCCGCGCCGGCGGGTCGAACACGACGGGGCTGGGGCTGAGCTCGTAGAAGGCCGGCGTCACCAGCACCAGGCCCTGGCCGGAGGCGACGGCGTACGCCGCCGGCGCCGCCGAGGTCGAGACGACCGTCACCGTCTCTTCCGCGCGGCTGGAGCTGAGCGTGGCCACCGCGTCCCCGCTGGCCGCCACATAGGTCGCCGTCGTGATGGTGAAGCCGGCGGACAGCGTGCCCGAGCGCCCGTCGGCGTTGGTCACGACGACGTCCCACGCGCCCAGCGGCTGGCCCGCGAGGTCGAGGCTCCCGGAGAGCTGGGCCGGGCCGGCGACGCTCACGCCCGTCGCGACGATGTCGAGGGCCGGCAGCCGGAACACGGCGGCTGGCGCGATGACCCCGGTCTCGTTGAAGCCGCCCGCCAGCAGCACCGCGCCGTCGGCCAGCAGGGTGGCCGTGTTCTCGAATCGCGCCGGCGAGAGCAGGCCCGCCGTGCTCCAGGCGCCCGACGCGGGATCGTAGAGCTCGACCTCCGCGACCTCCTCGCCGTTGAGCCCCGCGGCCACGAGGACGCGTCCGTCCGTCAGGCGCAACGCGGTGGCATCCTGGCGGGCGGCCGCCATCGGCGCCGCCGGCGACCAGGCGTTCGTGACGGGATCGTAGAGCTCGGTCGAGGCGGCGATGGCGCCCGTGTCGCCGCCGGCCGCGAGAGCGCGGCCGTCCGGCAGCGCCGCCAGGACGTGCCGCTGCCGCGGCGTGCCCATCGGGGCGACCGTCGACCAGGTCCCGGTCGCGGGGTCGTAGAGGTCGGCGAGGGACGAGATGCCCGAGTTCCCCACGCCGCCCGTGACGAGCACCCGGCCGTCCGCCAGAACGGTGCCCTGCGGCCGCACGCGGCCGGCGCTCAGCGAGCCGGCCGGGGTCCAGGAGCCCGTGGCCGGGTCGTAGAGCTCCGCGGAAGCCACGAGCACGCCAAGGCCCGCGGATCCGCCCACAGCCAGGACCTTGCCGTTGGAAAGCACCACGCCGACGAACTCCGCGCGCGGGGTCGTCATCGAGCCGGTCGGGGTCCAGGTCCCCGAGATGGGGTCGTACACTTCGGCGGTGCTCTGCCAGCCGGACGAATCCCCGCTGCGCCCGCCCATCACCAACACGCGCCCGCTGGGCAGAGCCACGGCGGAATGCAGCTGCCGCATCGTGCCCATGGCGCCGGTCACCGACCAGGTGCGCGTCTGCGGGTCGAAGAGCTCCGCCGAGGCGAATATCTCGGTGCTGACGTTCCCGGACCCTCCCGCGACGAGCACCTTGCCGCCGGGCAGGCGCGTGGCGGTGTGGCGGTGCCGGGGCGTCAGCATCGCGCCAGTCGCCGTGAACGGCGAGCTCGAGGCGTCCACGCGGCGCAGGTGCAGCGACGCGCCCGACCGGAATTCCGACCCGTCCACCGTGACGGACACGGCGCCGCTGCCGGGCGCCGAGTCCGGCGCGATGGCGCTCACCACCGGCGCGGGCGCCAAGCCGAACAGTCCGAAGGAAGCGCCGGCCGGAAGCTCGGCGATGGGCGCGCTCACGCGGCGCGCGCCAAGGTCCACGCTCTGGCTGGAGACGGCCACGAGCGGGCCCCCGGTGGACGCGTAGAGGCGGAGCGTGGCCGGCGAGATAAGGGAGGCGTCCAGGTCCGCCTGCGCGTAACGGAAGTTCAGCGCCGCCTCCGGGGAATACGAGCCGGCCGGCGACGGCGCGTAGAGACCGCTGAGGCGCGTGAGGCCCGCGGCATAGGCGGCGCCCGCGACGGCGGCCGAGGAAGCCGGGGAGAGGAAGACGGGCTGCCCCGCATGGAATGAGGCCTCGCGCGAGCCGTCCACGACCGTCGCGCTGCGCGCCAGGCCCGCGACGTTGCTCAGCGGCGAGAGGCTGCCGAAAACGTCCGAGCTGCGCAGCGCGGCGTAGAAGGTGTCCTCCAGCACGTCCGTGACGTCGACGGTCTGGAGCGTGCCCGCCGCCGCCGGCGCGGGAGCGGCGACGAGCTGGCCCGCGACGAAGGTCGCCTCGGTGAGCGGGAAGGTCGCGCGGCGCAGTTCGTAGGCGGCGAGACCGTTGAAGGACGCGGGCGCGGTCCAGCGCAGGGTGACGGAGGAATCATGCACAGCCGCGAAGGCGAGGTCGGCGGTCGCGGCGGGCGGCGCCGCGTGGAAGATGGTGAAGCCGCCCGGCAGCACGGCCTCGGCGCCGTCGGGGTTGGTCCAGCGCACGTCCCAGGCGCCGGTCGGACGGCCGGTCAGGTCCAGCGTGCCGGAGGCCTCGTTCGAGCCGGCGACGACGACGCTGCTCGCGACGATGGAGAACGACGCCGGCGTGAACAGCGTGGAGGCCGCGGCCAGCCCGGTCGTGTCCACGCCGCCGCTGAGCAGCAATTCTCCCGAGCCCAGCAGGGTGGCCGCGTGCTCGGTGCGGCCCGTGGGCATGGCGGGCGCGGGGACCCAAGCTCCCGCGATGGAGTCGAAGGTCTCCGCGCTGGAGAGAAGCTGGAAGGAGGCGCCGTTGCCGCCGGCGACCAGCACCGTCCCGTCATGCAGTCTCGTCGCCGAAGCCTCGCTGCGCGCCGCTCCCATCGCCGGCGCGGATGACCAAGAGCCGGTCGCAGGATCGAAGAGCTCCGCCGTGGCCGAGGCACCGCCCGTGTCGCCGCCGGCCGCCAGCGCGCGGCCGTCAGGCAGCGCCGCCAGTACGTGCCGCTGCCGCGCCGTGCCCATCGGGGCGACCGTCGACCAGGTCCCCGTGGCGGGGTCATAGAGGTCCGCGGCGGCCGAGATGCCCGAGCTCCCCACGCCGCCCGTCACGAGCACCCGGCCGTCCGCCAGAAGGGTGCCGCGCGGCCGCACGCGGCCGGCGCTCAACGAGCCGGCCGGCGCCCAAGAACCCGTGGCCGGGTCGTAGAGCTCCGCGGAGGCTACGAGCACGCCGAGGCCCGCGGAACCGCCGGCGACCAGGACCTTGCCGTCGAGAAGGACCACGGCGACGAACTCCGCGCGCGCGGACGCCATCGAGCCGGTCGGGGTCCAGCTCCCCGCGGCGGGGTCGTAGAGCTCGGCGCTGTTCTGCCAGCCCGAGGAGTCCGCGCTGCGCCCGCCCATCGCCAGCGCACGCCCATTGGGCAAGGCGACGACCTGGTGCCAGTGCCGAGGCGTAGACATGGACGCGGTCAAGGTCCAGGCTCCGGTACCCGGGTCGTAGAGCTCGGCCGAGGACTTGATGTCGCTGCTCGAGTTCCCCGAGCCGCCGGCGGCCAGCACGCGCCCGTCGGCCAGGCGCGCCGCGCCGTGATGCCAGCGCGCGACGTTGAAAGCGCCGGACACCGTCCACGTGCCCGAGGCGGAGTTCACGCGCCGCAGCTCGAGCGTGCCCCCGTCCTGGAGGTCGCTCCCCTGCGCGGTCACGCTCACGGGCCCCGTGTCCGCGCCCAGCGACGGCGCGATGGACGCCAAGTTCGGCGCGGAGAGGCTCGACGCGCTGAAGGCGCCGTAAAGCGAAGCGCCCAGAAGGGTGCCGCTGACCCGCGCCTGCGTCGAGGCGAGGACGAGCAGCTTCTGCGCCGTGACGGGCGCGGAATCCCACGCCACGCCGCTGAAGCGGTACAGGGAGACCGTGCCCGTGTCCACGCCCGCGGGATCGAAGAGCATGCTCAGCGCTGCCGGCGGGTCGAAGACGACGGGGCTGGGGCTGAGCTCGTAGAAGGCCGTCACCGGCGTCAGGCGCTGGGCCATGGCCGCGGCGAGCGGGCCCGTCGCCGGGGCGCTCGACACCACCGTGATGCTGGAGCCCGCGATGGGCGTCAGCAGGCGGGCGATGCCATCCACGCTCTCCGCGAGGAACAGCGACGGGGTGGCCAGCACGCCGAAGTCGTAGACGGCGGCCGCGCCGTCCCGGTTGAGCGCCAAAGCGCGGACGTAGTAGCTGCTCCCCGGGACCAGGCCCGTCACGCTGAGCGAGGACACGGCGACCTGGGTGCTCGCGGCGACGAGCAACTCGCCGCCCGCGCCGAACTCGACGGTAGAGGCCTCGACGCGGAAGCCCGAGGCGGCGCCGCTGGTCCACGACACCGTGATGGAGGTGAAGGTCGCGGTGGAGAGCACCGGCGGCAGCAGCGCGCCGAGCGTCACCGTCGAGCCCAGCCCGACATACGCGCCCGCCTCGCCCGCGCCGTTGAGCGCGGCCACGGCGAAGTCGTAGCCCGCGTCCGGCGTGAGCCCGCCCACGGCCGCCGCCGTGGCGCCCGTCACCTCGGCGAAGAGCTCCGCGCCGCCCGGCCCGGTCGAGGCGCGCACGCGGTAGCGGCCGGGCGCGCCCGCCCACTGCACGAGCACCGTGTCGCTGGACACGAAGAGGAAGCTGTCGGCCGCGACGGTGGGCGCCGCCGCGAGCGTGACGAAGGTCCCCGCCGCCGTGGCGGAGGACTCGAACCCATCCGCGTTGCTCGCCTGCGCCGTCAGATAGTAGCTGGTGTCGGCCAGCAGGCCGGTGAATTCATAAGAGGAAGCGTCCACGACGTAGCCGCTGTCGGCCACCGACCCGGCGCCCGTGGACAGAGTCAGGCGATACGCCGCGCCCGGCAGGTTGGCGGCGTTGCTCCAGGCCAGCGCCAGAGCCGTCTCGCCCGCCGCGCCGGCCAGGCCCTGCGGCCCGTGAGCGCCCGAGCGCGCCGTCGCCGTGTTGGACGCCGTGGAGTAGCTCCCCCCGCCGTCCCCGATGAACACGGCCACGTGGTAGGTCGCGTTGCCGATGAGCCCCGAGAGCCGGTGCGACTGCGCCGCGCCCGCGTTCGTGGACGTCGTGAACGTCAGCTGCGCCGCCGCCGCGCTGGGCACCGCCGCCGGGTCCGTGCTGGCGAAGACTTTGTAGGAGCCGCCGAAGATGGCCCCTTCCGTCCCATCCTCGCCGGTCGCCGTCCAGGTCAGCGCCAGCGCGCCGTGCCCGGCCGGCGCCGCCTGCAGGTCCGTGATGGCCGCCGGCGCCACATCGAGGGCGGAGGCGTCGAAGGCCATGGCGTAGGCGGCGGGCTCCTCGCCCGTGTAGTCGAGCACGTGCAGGAAGTAGGAGTAGGAGAGCGTGTCCTTGTCGAAGTGCCGCGACACCCACGCGTTGCGCGGGCTGACCACCTTGCCGTCGGCGCGCGTCACCGACACCAGCGGCGCGGAGGCGCCCGTGGGCAGCGGGATGGAGGAATGCACCCAGGTGCCGGTGGGCACCGCCGTCAGGAACTGGTAATTCAGCACCGAGCCCGTTCCGGAAGGCGTGCCCGAGAGCTGGCCCGCGACGTCGAGCACCGGCGTCAGGCCCGGACGGTCCGACTCCATGAGGTATTCCGGCTTGGGCTCGCGGCCCAGCTCGAACTCGTCCTCGAGCTGCGAGCGCGGCGTGGTCACGTTGATGAGGAAGTCGAACTGCGCGTCGCGGCCCGGCAGGTCCACCAGCACGTCCTTGACCAAGGTGTACGTGGTCACCGACTGGATGAGCGAGGTCAGCGCGCCGCCCAATTCCGCCGCGTGCGTGAAGGTGGAGGTGAACTCCGTGAAGCGTCCGGACAAGGACGAGGTCATGCTCCACGCCGCCTGGCTGGCCCCGCCCGGCGCGATGTCGCCGAAGTTGATGAGGAAGGTGTTGTCGGGCAGCGCCGCGGAGCCCAGCCAGGTCCCCAGCAGCGAGAAGTCCACCGCCAGCCCCTGCGCGTTGTCCGTGATCTTGGGCTGGCCCGACTCCACCGTGAAGCGCTTGGCCGTGCCCGCGCCGATGTTCGACACGCGCAGGCCCAGCGGGAACGGGACCGTGGATTCCACCACCGGCGTGAAGGGCTCGTCGCCGAACACCTCGAAAGGCAGCACGTACTCGAGCTTGAGCAAAGGCTGCGGCTTGACCGTGATGGCGACGGGGAAGGTCGTCACGATGCGCGGCACGCCGCCCGTGTTGAACGTCATGCGCGCCTGCGCCGTGTAGCGGATGCCCGCCGCCGCCGTCCCGCCCGCGCCCGGCGAAGGCACGATGAGCCACGACGCCTTCGCCGTCCCCGCCGGCTGCACCACGCCCGTCCCGTCCACCGCCGCCACCCCTTCCAGGTTCGTCACGCCCACGAAGAACAGATGCGAGGCCGGCAGCCCGTCCGAGTCGAGGATGATGACCTCCACCCGCAGGTCCGACAAGGGAAGGTCGCCCAGATTGTTCGTCATGGACAGCCGCGCCGTGAACCCTTCCCGCTCCAGCGCCGCCTCCTGCCCCAGCTCCAGCTTGGCCGCCGCGCAGATGGCCTGCCCCAGCACCGTCGGGGCCCCGACGGACGCGGACAAGGCCAGGAGCAGAGCCCCCATCCACGCCCGAGCCGCCGTCTGGCCCCAGTGCCTCATAAGTTCAGCGCGCGCCCGCCTCCAGCGGGTTCTTCATCGCCACCCAAGCGCCCATCCCGCCCGCCACGGCGTGCGCGAAGCGCCCCTCCGCCGTCAGCACCTGCACCGCCTTCTTCCACCGCGACGGCAGCCGGTCCACCACCAGCACCTCGTTGCCCAGCCCGTCCACCCCGTCCAAAAGCCTCTCTAAAGGAAGGTTCAGCGCCCCGGGGATATGCCCCGCCGCGAACTCGACCTCCGGCCGCACGTCCACCACCTGCACCTTCCCCATCACCGCCTTCGCCCGCCCCACCGTCACCTCCGCCCCCTGCAGCAGCGCCGTCCCCACCGGCGTCTTCGGCTTCTCCCCCCTGACCACCGGATACCCCTTCAACTCCCACTCCGCGAACCCGCCCTCCAGCACCTTCACGTCCTTGTACCCCATGCGCCGCAGCACGATGGCGGCGTCATTGCTGAGGTTGCAGCCGATGCCGGAGCAGTAGGTGACGATAGATTTGGTTTTCGGCAGATTCAGTATTTCGAGCTTTTCGTAGGGCACAGATACAGCGCCCGTGATATGAGCTCGTTTGTAGTCAGTCGCGTAGCGCACATCCAGCACGATGGGCGAGTTCTTACCTTCCATCGTCTTTAGCAGTGACGCCCCACTGATGAGCGCAGATTCAGAAGCTTGGGCAAAAGGCATGAAGCAGAACAGAAGCATCGCAACTCCCGCCAACAGAACGAAGTTCAATTTGTTCTTCCTGATCATGAGAACCACGTATGCCAGAGAGGGTGCTTCTTCAACTCTGGCGCCCGCCGTGCAAGATCTTTCTCTACCTGCGACGCAAAACCACGCAAGGTGTCCTTCAATTCCTCATATCGGCATGTGGCGGTCTGCCCTGAAAGCGAAGATTCAAGCGACACTTCAGCGCCGTCACGCTTCAAACGAATCTCTCCTCCGCCAGGAATCAGGAAGCGCGTCTTCCCGGAGAAAGGAAGTTCGTCAACCTGGTTCCGAAGCGCTCCAGTCAGCGCGAGAATGGGAAGAATAGCCCAGGCGCTATCAGCAGCTTCAGCAGCGCTCCAGTTCTCTCCCTTAAGTTCAACGCGAGGTGTTTCCAGGGAGCCGAACATCTCGATTCCACCAACACTCATACGTACGCGTGACTCGAAACAGGTTTCATCTAGCGCAGCTGCGGGAGTATCCTTCAAGAGGCTAAGAGTTTCTTGAATCTCCTGATTTTCAAGTTCGTATTCGATTTTGATCATTACGGTTGGAACGGGAACGCAGCTACGACAATCACGCGCGGCAATCACGGAATTGTCCGAGTGCGATCGATATGCGCCAAAATATTCTTGAGATAGAACTCCTCACTCTCGTTTAGCGGCAGGCGTCCGAATTCAATCGGCGCATGCATATCCTCGATGATGATTTGCGGACGCCATCCAGCCCAAGCAATCTTCACCCTCCGATAAATCATGGGCATGCGCGAAAAAGATGCGACGAGGCCCCCAGAATTCCCGTCAATCTCATACTTGAGAATTCTCTTTGTGGACCCTTTACACTGTGAGAGGCCGCGACCAATCATCTCCCCAACGTCTGATTCAACTGTCCATCCACCAGAAATACTCGCCCGGACGATGGCGGCGTCGAGCGTCTTCGGAATCTGATATCGCTTCATTGTCAATGTCAGTTTCATTTCTCAGGCTTTAGCAAAGTGTTCCAGAGGCTAGTCAGCTCTCATGCGGAGCGCCGGAATCTCCCGAGCCAACTCTCCTTTTTCATCGCGTGACAGCATGAAATATGAATCCCTTTCATGACTTATCGCTGTGAAGAACTCTGAACCATCGGCCCTGGTGATACAGGGGTCCTCAAGCATCTCTGGCTCAAGATAGTTGTAGATCGGGCGTCCCAGCCGTCGGAGATAGTCAATTAGTCCATCAGCTATCCGCAGCCGATAGACTCTAGCGGCATGGCCAATTAGCTTCGTACCGGACCATTCGTTTAGATATGAGCTAGCCTCGATATACGGTGAGAGATCATTGATGATCCCTTTGCAGACATCGCTTGTTACATCCTCACGAGCAACTAGAGTCATCTTCATCTCGCGTGCCTTGGCAAAACGAAGCACGTCCCCTAGGGTATCCGCGGATAGGTCCTGAGAGCACGTATATATCTTCTTATGCATCTGCTCTTGGTCGTTCCAACTCCGCGAATCAATCATCTGAATAGATATCGAAATCCACATCGATACCAAGCGCGCTAAGACGCCTCATGACATCAGCGTTCAGCGAAATGGCCCCGTTCCCTTTTGAAATGTAGGCGCCGACAAAGATATAGACGTCAAACCCTCGTCGCTTCAAATCTGCGAATTGCGCACTGCTGCGGGAGATACGCTTAAGGAGGGATTCAACATGGTCTTGGAAACTTCCATCTTCCGCCAATCCTGAGTTAATCAACCAGAGACCGACTTTGTGGTCTGCATACTGCTTCCCGGAAGGCCCGATATGCTTATCCCCTCGTCGCTGCTGCTCATCGGGGCTTAGGCCCAACAACTGAGAGATTGCAGCAGGGTCTAACGATTCTCCGCTAATGATGAAATCGACCTTCAGTCTGATCATGTTAAAAGTAGCTCCTCAGATTCCCGATGACTTCGCCGGTCTGGGGAGAGACAATGTCGCCGTTCTTGTAATTAAAGCGCACGTTGTCAGCTCCGCCTCGACCGGTTCTCGGTTTCAGATGATGCAAGATTCGATTCGCAGCTCTTTTGTCTATCTTCAATTTCTTAAGAGCGTACTCCAAATCATCGGTAGTGTTCTTAAGCTTCTCCTTCAAATCTCTCTTAGGATCCTTATCTTGGTTGGGATCTAGATTTGGATCCTGTTCGGGAGGAACGGGGCATGAATCCGGTGGCGCAATCGGATTGACGCTCTCCGGCTGCTTCTTCTCCTCTTCCGCCATGATGGGCTCGTATGGACGATTCTCTTGCCACCAAACGTAAGCAGCACCTGCCCCAACCACAATAAGTCCACCAACGACCGCGTACGGAAGCCACGCGGGGGCCGCAATGGCGACACCAATCAACATCGCGTTTGCGCCAGTGGGATCGACAAATTTATTGGGGTTTGCGTGGGCGTACCAATAGCCGTTCATGCCATCGAATCCAAATGGCTCGTGGCTAATGAACTCACCCGTACCGAGATCCAGGTGACGTAGCTGATGATTTGAAAGCCTAACGTCGCCCATCCATTCGGCTGCGGTATAGGCATACGGATTTCCAATCTGACTAACTGCATAGGTGCTTCCGCCAATATCTATGAAGGTAGGTTTGCCATAGGCCAGGTACGCAGTTCTTTCGACCACCTGTCCGGAAGCGTTAGAAAGCGCGCGAACACTTCCGAATGCGTCGGCATGATAGAAGTAAGCTGTCGTGCCGGCAGCTAAGATGAGGGGCTCGTTAAGAACACGGCCATGGGTAATGATGCGAGTGACCGAACCCGCTTGATCCAAAGTGGCGATTACATCTGGACCCGAGTAAATTCGACGTTCGACTCGCTGAGTGGCACTCGCAATGAGCACCTCTATCATTCTGCCGCGTGCATCGTATCGATAGTCCGCAACGAGACCATCAGGCATGATGACTCGCGTCAGCTGGTCGAGCTTGTCCCACTCATATTGCGTTTGAGAGCCGCTCGTCTTACTGGTTCTCCCGGTGCGATTTCCATTGGAATCGTATTGGTAAGTGAATAGAGCGTCTTCTGTTAGACGGTTGTTGGCGTCGTGAACGAAGCCTGATCCTGTAACATCACTGGCTCTGTTCCCGACAGCGTCGTATGTAAAAGTCTCGCTTTGCAGGCCTGCGATGTCTGAAGCGTGATTCGCTCCCGTCAAGCGGTGGAGCTGATCGTACGTGTAAGTGTGCGGGCCCACATCGTCGATCAGAGAGGCGGGATTCCCAGCACTGTCATACGTATAGGCGGCCGAGGAAAGAGTGAGGTTGTCGAGAGTGCGCTTATGCGTGATGCTGAGGACTTGAGACGCATCATCGAATACGTAATTCGATTCTGTCCCGTTTGAGTAAGAGAGCTTCGTTCTGCGGCCTAGCGAGTCGTACTGGAACGTAACGGTTCTTCCGTGGGGATCGGTAATGGAGGTAAGGAGATCTCTGCTGTCGTAGCCATAGCTCCATACGAGATTGTTGGGGCTGCTAGCTAATGTCATCCTCGTTCTGTTACCGTTCGCGTCGTACTCGTAGTCGAGCCGACTCGTGAGGCTGGCCGCCTTATTCGTCTGTATAACCGTGACTGGCCGGCCGAGGACGTCATAGGCAATCTGAAGCAGACTGTCTGAATCTTCTGCCTTGGTGAGGTTTCCCACAAGGTCGTACTCGTAAGTAATGGGATCACCCGGGACGTTCTTTCGAGTCATCCGTCCGAGAGGATCGTACTCAAAGGTGATAACGGCGCCATCAAGCTTCGTAACCTGAATGAGTTGGTTGGCATCGTTGTACTGATAGGTCCGTGCGGGTCCAAGGGCCCGAGTGATGCTGGTCCGCCGTCCTTTTGAGTCGTATCCAAACTGAATCGAGTTGTTACGGGCATCCCGAATCTCTCGCAAAAGCTTCTGACCATCCAGAATCCCAGGATCGTAATGCAGCACCGTCTGCCCACCAAGTGCGTCATTGGCCAGGGTCAGGTTATCGTCTCCATCGTATTGATAGGACTTGCTTCTGCCTGCACCGTCTTTGACGGAGGTCAACCTGCCTTGGGTGTCGTAACCCAACTCGGCGACTCGATTCAGCGGGTCCGTAATGCTGGTCGCAAGGCCTTGCGCATTCCGGCCAATCAGCACCGACTTACCATGAGGATCCATGATCGATATGGGCAGTCCTTGCGCGTCATTCACGATCACGAATTGGTTGTTGAGCGCATCGCGCACCTGAATTAGATTCCCATTGCTATCATGCGTGAAGTTCGTAGGATTTCCCTTAGGGTCAGAAACGGATGTGACCTTATTGAACACTGGGTCATAGCTCACATTTGTGCTCTGCCCAAGAGCATCGGTGAGGCGAGTCGGATTGTTTCGTGGATCGTAAACAACCTGAATAGTTCTTCCCGCACGGTCAGTGATTTGGGCGGGATTGCGATTCGCGTCGTAGACGATTTTTCTGACGCCTCCAGCGGCATCCGACACCTCTGAACTTTGTGTACGCCCGCCAAGGTTTTCCCACGTACGGGTTTCGGTCTGTCCAAGTGGATCGGTTACGACAGTCTTCCCTCCCTCGATAAGATCGTCGATGGTGTGACTGAAAGTGAAAGTCCCACTCGGCCCACTCTCGCTGGTCGTTAGGAACCTCTGCGCGAAGAACCACTGCGCAAAGCGCGCGGTATCCACGACATAGCTACTCCCCACCGGCACGAGCGGGCTGAAGTAAGCCTTGTCCTCGGGAGCTGAAGTGGTGCCCTCCCTCACGGGCGCCGAGCCAAAGCCGGCGTTGCCGAGCACGAAGCCGCCGGTGTCGCCGCCGCTGGCTTGGGCGGCTTGGAAGAGGGGCATCTTGGCGTAGTCGACGGCTTTGCTGGGCGGGCCGTAGGTGAAGCTGGTGACGTGGCCGTTGGGGGAGGTGATGGAGGTTAGGAGGTGGACCTGGCTGTAGGCGGAGAAGATGCCGTTGGCGAAGCCGCTGGAGCCGAGGTTGTCGATGGTATAGGCGGTGTAGCCGTAGGAGACGTTGCCCTTGGGGCCTGAGGCGGAGGCGAGGCGGCCGCCGCCGTCGTAGCCGAAGGTGACGGAGCGGGCGGCCAGGTCGGTGACGGACTGGAGGCGGCCGCCGGAGTAGGCGAAGGTGTAGAGGGTGCGGTTGTCGGGGTCGCGGACGGTGGTCAGGTTGCCGGAGCCGTCGTAATCCAGATTGACGGTGTTGTTGTTGCGGTCCTTGATGCTGGTGAGGCGGCCGGCGGGGGTGAAGCGGTAGACGGTCTTGTCGGGCAGGGTCCAGGTGTAGCCGGTGGCCGCCGCGGTGTCGAGGACGAGGGTGGAAGGCTCGCCCACGGGCGGGGCGAACTGGCCGTTGCCGGTGTGGCGGAAGAGCAGCCTGCGGCCGGAAGGCGTTCGCAGCTCGGCATAGTCGTCGGCCTTGATGCCCCAGGGGCCTTCGCCGGCGGTCTCGATGGCGCGGGCGCCGGAGGTGCCGGTGAACTCCATGGAGGCGACGCCGATGTCGCCGCGGCGCGGGAAGTAGATGGTCCCCACCGGGAACATGGACACGCGCGCGGCGAAGCTGTGGGTCCAGCCCTTGCCGAGGCTGGTCACGTCGAAGTCCTCGCTGTCGTAGACGCGGGTGAAATCGAGCGAGCCGCCGAACTTGGGCACGGAGATGGAAAGGTCGGACTCGGGTACCCGGGGATCGCCGCCGGGGTTGGAGTAGGAGCCTATCTGGTCGCAGTTGTTGCACTCGGAGGGATACTTGATCTTGGGAGCGCGGCAGACCTGGGCGCTGGGCGGCGGGGCGGGCGGCTGGGGGATGGCGAAGCTGATGTAGCCGGC
>JBFMFD010000066.1:0-13364 GCA_040752255.1 Armatimonadota bacterium | reverse complement strand
GGGGCGCAGTTGAAGAATGGTCTTGTCTTCGGGTTAGTTGCCGCCGCCGCTCCCGGCGTCGGTCGATCCGGCTCCGGCATCGGTCGTACCGGTGTCGGTCGAGCCTTCCGTTGCGCCACCCTCGGCCGCGCCACCCTCGGTTGCGCCACCCTCGGTGGTGCCGCCCTCGGTCGTGCCGGTGTCGGCAGTTCCGCCCGATGTGTCGGTTGTGGTGGACGGCTCGCCAGCCATATCGCCGGTGGTTGCGCCACCGTCGGCAGGCGCGGCGCCGCCGTCAGTCGGCGTCTCTTCCGTGCCGCCGTTGCATCCGAAGAGTGCGAAAACCGCGATTGCGGCGATCGTCATCATCATCCATCGCTTCATTGTTGTTTGTAACCTCCTGGTGGTTAGTGTGTAGAAGCAAGCGCACGCGGCTGCCTGCCTCCTGCCGGAGTATACACGACGGGCGGGTGGCTGGAAAGGGGCGACCGCGCCCTAACCCCCATCTTCTTCGAGGGGATCCTGGTACTTAGGCTCCTGGTAACCCCGTAGATTTGAGGGTGAATCGTCGGTGTTCGGGGCCTGAGGGACTCGCTGCTGTGGGCCGCCGCCTGGGCTCTGTTCGCCCGCGTTTTCCCGCATACCAGGCCCCGGCTCGGTGCTGACGGGCGGTGCCTCGGGGCGGCCGGCTTCCTCGCTCTTGCCGCATCCTACGCCGATCGCAGCAAAGAAGGCGACCACCATCACCCAGCAAACCGCTTTCATCATGGGGAGAAGGTACCCGCGACGGGACGAAGTTCGCAATCTGGGACTCATTTGTCGTATTCTCTGGTAAGCCTGTGGAGTTACTCGCTAACGTTCTCGATGTGTTCCTGCACCTGGATGAGCACCTTCAGGAGATCATCCAGAACTACGGCACGCTGACGTACCTCATCTTCTTTCTCATTGTGTTTGCCGAGACGGGCCTGGTTGTTACGCCGTTTCTCCCTGGGGACACGCTTCTGTTCGCCGCAGGCATGTTCTCTGCGCAGCCTGAGTTCGGGCTAAACGTGTGGCTCGTTGCGCTGACGTTCATGGTTGCCGCGCTCACGGGGGACATCGTGAATTACAACATCGGGCGATTCGTGGGGCCAAAGGTGTTTCGCGGCGGGAAGGAGAGTCGTATCTTCAAGCGTGAGTACCTGGACAGGACGCACGAGTTCTACGAGCGATATGGCTGGTTGACCATCATCATCGCGCGTTTCGTCCCCATCGTTCGCACCTTTGCGCCGTTCGTGGCCGGAATCGGGCGGATGACGTTCGGGCGATACATCTGCTTCTGCCTGCTTGGCGCCTTTATGTGGGTGCTCGTCTGCGTCGGCGCGGGCTACACGCTGGGCCGGATCCCGGTCGTGCGCGATAACTTCGAGTTGGCGATTCTCGGGCTGCTCGCGTTGTCCGTCATTCCGGTCGCCATCAAAGTGGTCCACCACCGCGTTCGGAAACGGAAGGCGGCGGCGGTTGCTGCGGAGGAGTGATGCGCTCGGGAGCCTCAATCGAGGATGCCCGTGAGGCGGTCGCCCATCGCCTGAAGGCGCTTCCCGCCCAGCCCGGCTGCTACCTTTTCAAGGACGAGCAAGGACGGGTTCTGTATGTCGGGAAGGCGCTGTCTCTTCGCAGCCGCGTGCGCTCCTACTTCCGAAAGTCCTCCAACCTCGGCTCTCGCATCGCGAGAATGGTCGCCCTGATTCGCGACATCGAATGGCTGGTCGTTGACAGCGAGTTGGAGGCTCTGGTTCTTGAGTGCAACCTTATCAAACAGCATCGCCCCCCGTTCAACGTCCGCCTGCGAGACGACAAGAGTTATCCTTACATCGTCGTGACGAAGGAGCCGTTTCCGAGGGTCATGTTCACGCGCCGGTTGCGCAAGGATGGGTCGAGGTACTTCGGGCCGTTCACGAGCGCGCAGGCGGTTCGGGAGACCCTTACGCTGTTGCACAAGGTGTTCCGTTTGATTCCGTGCGGCAAGAGCTGGAGCGGAGAGGCGGTGCAGCGCCCGTGCCTCTACTATCACATGGGGCAGTGCCTCGCGCCGTGCGCCGGGCTCGCAGACCGACAGGAATACGAACAGGAGCTCCGCAGCGTGCGGCAGTTCCTCGAAGGCAAGCAAGACTCCTTGCTCAAAGACCTTCGCGAACGCATCGAGCGAGCCGCCGAGCGTCTCGACTTCGAGGCAGCGGCTCGCTACCGCGACGCGGTGGCAAGCATCGAGCAGGTCCTCGAACGACAGAAGGTGGTGGGGCAAGCCGGTCGGGATCAGGACGCCGTCGCCCTTGTGCGCGACGACCGAGGCACAGCGGTGCAGTTGTTCTACGTGCGTGGCGGCAAGCTCATCGGCCAGCGGATCTTTCACTTGGACGGCTCGGGCGAGAGCAGCCCCGCCGAGGCGGTTCAGGAGTTCGTCAAACAGTACTACGCCGACGCCCCGGAAGTCCCGCAAGAGGTGCTCCTGCCCGTCGAGATCGAGGAGCGCGCGATCATCGAATCCTGGCTGCGGAGCAAACGAGGGAGGTCGGTGCGCGTCGAGATTCCGAAGCGTGGAGACAAACTGAAGTTGCTCGAACTGGCGGCGACGAACGCCGAACTGGCGCTCGAGCAGATGCGACAGGAGGAAGAGAGCCAGGCGGCGTGGGCTGAGGCAGCGATGCAGCAGCTTCAGGAAGCCCTGAGCCTGCCGTCCCCACCGTGGCGAATCGAGGGGTTTGACATCTCGAACATCCAGGGCACGGCGCCGGTCGCCTCCATGGTCGTCTTCGAGGACGCGCAGCCTGCCAAAGGCGAGTACCGGCGATTTCGCATCCGCTACAATCCGGAATCGCCCGATGACTTTGCCATGATGAGAGAGGCTGTGCTCCGAAGGTTCAAGGCCTGGAAGGACGGCAAGGAAGGATTCCTGAAACTGCCCGACCTGCTCGTCATTGACGGCGGGCGTGGTCAATTGCACGCCGCGCTCCAAGCACAGAGTGAAATCGGGCTGACCGTCCCCACGATCGGGCTTGCCAAGCGGCGCGAGCAAGTTTTTCAGCCTGGCCGAGCCGAGCCGCTCGAGATGCCGCTGAACGCTCCAGGGTTGGTGCTCATCCGTCGGCTTCGTGACGAGGCGCACCGCTTCGCTCTCTCGTACCATCGCAAGTTGAGGGACAAGCGGATGTTCGGCAATCCTCTCGACGAGGTGCCGGGCATCGGCCCGAAGCGGAGACGACTGCTCCTCCGTGCCTTCGGTTCGCTGGAAGCGATCCGCCGAGCATCCGTTCAAGAAGTCGCCGCCGTTCCCACAATGACCACGACCCTTGCCCAGCGAGTGAAGGAGGCTCTGGAGTGAGAGTTGTCGCCGTCGGCGTTCTGTGGTTTGCTGCGCAGGCTTCGGGCGCGACGTCCGGCGTGGGAGAACGACAGGTGTCGGGCTTGCCGGTTGAGGTTCGTCAGGCTCACCAGGCACTCGCTCAGGTAGTGGTCGGCGCGAAGGTCTCGGGCAAGGGCCTGGGCACCCTCGAGTGGAAGTTGTTCTTCCAAAACGCCGAGAGATTCAGGCTCGACATCGGCCCCGCCGACGCTGCCGAACGAATCGTGGTCGTGGATGGCGCGCGCGTTACAGCCTATGAGCGCGCTACGAACCAGTACGTCGTCAAGCGGGTTTCGGGAAGGATGTTCGACGGGCTTACCGCGATCCTGGGCTCTCTTGATCCACTGCTCGAGGTGTACCTTGATCCGGCGTCAGGGCTGGTCAGTTTCCTCTCCGGCTGCGGTCCCCTTCAGTTCTCGCGTGCAAGCGGTGGCTCGCCCGTGTACCGAGCCTCGCCGGATGAGGGCTATGCGGTGGAGATCGAGGTTGGGGATTCAGACCACCTTCTGCGGCGACTGACTCTCGTCTCTCCCGAGGGGGAGGTGGCGGAGTGGCGCGTTGCTGTTCAGACGGGAGATCTGCAGGGACCGCTGGGCTTTGAGCCTCCCGAAGGAGCGCAACGCGTCGAGATGTTCGGAGTCGTGGGAGACCCGCCTACCTTCGAGGGAGGTGCGCTCGCCGTTGTGCAGCGGTCGAAGGAGAAGTACCTGAAAGTCCCGACGCTGATGTACTCCTCCCGCACCTATCAGTTCACTGAAGGCGAGCAGCGAACTCTGAAGTCGAACGGCTGGTGGGAAAGGGACGGGCGATTCCGCTTCGGAGTTACTCTCGACAGCCCCGCGCGCTCGTTTGCCGTGCTTTACGACGAGGGGCTGCTCTTGGGCTGGGACAGGGTGGCGCGGCGCGTCTATCGAGGCGCTGTGTTGCGGGAGGAGGCGTTCGATCGCATTCGGCGCACCGTCACCGTCATGGAGGGGCTGATGGCCGCCTTGCTCTCGGGTGCGGATCCGTGGCGCGCTTTGGCGTCTTCGGGGGCGACCGTGTCGCTACGTGGTGAGTCGGCGATACTCGGCGGCGAGAGGCACGACGTGCTGGACATCGAGCAAGCGGACGGATGGTTCGCAGTGGTGTACGTCAGGGGTGACGGGCTCATTAGTCGAGTGGAACGCTCGCGCCGCGTCGAGGAGAGCACAACCTTCGCCGAGACGGTTCTGTACGACTACTTCATCGTCGGCGAACCGATTCCGTCGTCGGCGTGGGACATTGGCGCGCCGAAGGACTTGACCCCAGTAGGCTGGCCGCCGGGTTAGCGGGTGACAGTCCACACGTGAGTGCCTGGGTCGAATCGGCGTGACCAATCTCGGCCGCCGTGCCTCACAACGAGGGTAAAGGCACTGTCCGTTTCAATCTGGACGGTTGGCGCGGCGAAGCGAGAGGCGCGCCCATCGCACACCACAGACACGGTCGCGGAGCCGAAGCGCAGGTTCTTCAAGCCGTGTCGGTCTCGCCGCCAAGGTGACCAGTAGACCGTTTTCCTCGGGGCATCCACGTTGATGCCGATGAGGGCCTCGATCAGTCCGGCGATGGTAATAGGCCCGGCGGCGAGAGCGCTCTCGTGCGCGTTGGGAGCAGGCCGAAGCGTGTCGGGTCCGTAGTCGCTGAACACCCTTCCGCTCTCCCCGCCGCTGCGTTCGATGACGCGCAAGAACCCCTCGATCGCGTACGCCGCCTGTTCGCGCTTGCCCGAATCGAGCAGGCCGCGCGCAACGAGATACACGAACAGTGGTCGCACGCCGGCGTCGCCCCGGTACTGTGAGTGGCGATACGGCAGCAGCGGCCAGCACACCCTGCGCCCGAAGAGGTCGGGAGAAGAGAGCGCAGCAGTTAGACGGCTCGCGGTCGCCTCATCCAGCGCTCCGCCAAGCAGCGCCCAAGCCGTGACGAGTGACGGCTGTTCCGCAGGCGCATCCGCCTCGTCCCTTCCGATGGGCATGCCGAATTCCTCGTGCCAGAGCGCGGCGAGTTTGGCGGCGTCCGCTCTCAACAGGCGGCGGTAGAGCGCTGCGGACTCCCGCAAGCCCAGAGCGTCCGCGCCCCGTGCGAGGTTCACGTTCGCCTGGATGGAGAGGGCAAGCGCCTCTGCTGACACTAGAACGGATGGTCCGGGGCTTACGGGCAGCACCGAGAACTCGGGCGGCACGAAGCGGGGCCCTTCGCGGGTCTTGATGATTGGGCGGCGCGTCTTCGGGTCGAGCAGGATCGCCCCCGTTTCCGGGTCGGTCTCGGCCTCCGATTCGATGTGTCCATACACCGACTCGAGGAACGCCTGCCTTCGCACAGCAGGCGAGAAGCAAGCCTCGAGGAGTGCACGGTCGCCGCTGAGGAGGTAGGCGTCATAGATCGCGAGCGGCGCAAGCGGCGGGCCAACCGCGACGCCGTCGGCGGCTCCCGTGGCCACCGAGACCGCTCGTGGCGCTTTGCCGGTGGGCTCGACCGTCTGAAGCGCGAACTTCAGCGTCTCGTTCGACGGCGCTGCCTTCCAGCCCCACTTGCTGAAGAGAGTGATGGCAATGGCGTCGTCGAAAGCGACTTCGCCGTTCGGCGCGGCATACCGCGGGGGGAATAGGGCAAGGCGCACATCCTCCCGAACGCACTCGTGGTACGCCTCCCACGTCCTCCAATAGAGAGCGACGAAGCCGGGGTCATCATCCAGGATCGGCTCCGGCGTCCCGGCGCGCCAGCCGAGTTGCGGCGAGGCTGCAAGAGCGAGCGCGCCGACGAGGAGAAGCATCTTCTGGAGTTTACCGCCGCGCGTAACCGCTGGCCCCTAGGCGCGTCCAATGAGCGAGATTCGGAGATTCCTATGAGTATTGCTGTGCTGTTGCTTGCCTCCACCCTATCCGGTCAGGGTTTCGGCGGTCGCGCCGGGTACGACCCGATTCCGCCGACGACCCAAAGTCCGGCGCAGGTGCGCTGGATCAACGCCATGCCGGAAGAGAGCGCGTACTTCCTCTATGTCGGCGAGTTCGGTCGCTACCTACCGTACGGGCAGCGGACAACCTACGCCGAGATCGAGGGGAAGAAGGTTGCCGCGTACGTTGGTTCCCTGCAGGGTGAGCGAATCGTGAACGACGTCATCGTTTCGATTCAGCCCGCCTATCCACACACGATTATCTTCACCGGCACACCGTCCGCAAGCGGAACGTTCACGCCGATCGTTCATCGCGACTCAACATACGGGCCGCCCGGCAAGAGCCAAGCGCAGTTTCAGATCATCAATGCGCTTACCGGCGGGGCGGCGGTTGATGTCTACCTCGACGGCAAGCCGTGGGCAGGCGCCCAGAACATCGCATTCGGGAAGTCCACCAAAATGCTCGGCATCAGCCCGAAGGTCGCGGAGTTCGAGGTGCGCGCAGCGGGCAGCGGGTCAAGCTTGTTCAAGATGCAGTTCACCGCGCAAGGCGGCGTGCGCTACACGGGCGTCGTGATGGGCAGCGTCAGCGCAGTGGGAAACCGCGGGCCAAGGCTTTTCTTCTACTCGTTCTGAAACGGTAGCCGTGCCTCCGGTGCAAGCGCCTCACCGAGCAGGTCGCGCAACTCGCCTGGGTCGCGGATAGCGCGGGCGCCGCTCTCGACCAGAGCCGCGTTTCCCGTCGAGGGGCGTCCGGCAAGATACGCAAACACGGGGCAGAGGCGTGAGCGAATCGCGGCCGTTGCGGCGTACCAGCTTCCTCCCCGATTCAAGCGACTGGCGACGACCACCGCCGCAACCGACGCCGCATACACCCACCGGTTCCGCGTGTGCGCCTCGATTCGGTCAAACGGCGCCCCCTCTGGATCGCGGCAAGCGACCGGAAGGCTCGTGTGACGCCCCGTTCCCGACCCAGGAAGGAAGTGAAGCCCAATGCCCGCCCCCCGCAACCCGAGCGTGTCCGCCCCGACCGCGCCCCCTGAAAAGACTTGGAAGCCCAAGCGGGCGCACTCCTTGCCGACCGCAACGGCGAAACTGCGCTCATCCGAGGTGAGCGCGCGGCTGCCCACGATGGCGACGCCCGGAGTTGTTCCGTCGCACTCATAGCCTCGCGACCACAGAAGCGGTGGCGCGTGCCGACCGAGCCGCTCCGCCAAGCGTGTTGGGTAGCGCTCGCTCCACGGAGCGAGCATCGTCCAGCCGCCAGCAGAGAGGCGCTCTCGGCGAGCCTCTACGGCGGCGCGGAGGTTCTCGTCTCGAAGGAGGTCGGCGACATCGCGAATGCCGCGGTTACCGAAGTGGTATGCGGCTGCCTCGAAGGACGGCGCGTTTCGGAGTGTCGTGACGAGTTGCTTCCATGCGCGCGTCTTGATGCATGGGGCGGGGCGCGCTGCCCAGTCGTCGAACAGCGCCTGCCAAGCCAGTTCGAGAAGCGCTCCTTCCATCGTGGCATCCTCTCGCGGTGTGCGCGCTGCGCGCATGGTACTTCACGCCTTGCTGTGCGCGTATAGCGCATGGTGTTGGCGAGGCCGACTCCGATCGCAATGGGGATGCCCGCGCCCCGTTTGCAGCAGGTACTTTGCCGCTTCGCGTTGAACCAGAATAGCGGCCCATGCTGAAGCACCCCCCGTTGACCCGCAACCGAATCCGGCAGTTTGTGCGCGAGACGCTCGCACGGGACCTGGTCGTTGCCACCGAGCCGTTGCGCGTTTCCGTGAGCCTGCAGCCGCACCGCAACCGCCAAGAGGCCGAGAAGGCGCGGTTCAAGCCGGTCGAGAAGGGCTTCGCTTGGGGCCCGGTTTGGTCAACGGTGTGGTTCCGAGCGCAGGGGCGTGTTCCGAACTGGGAGGGGCTGGAGGTCTTCGCCTGCCTCGACGTGGGCGGCGAGCGCACGGTTTGGGGGGACGACGCGCCTGTGCAGGGCGTTGACGGCAAACACCGTCTCTTTCCCGTAAGCGGCGACAGAGTGGACCTGTTCATCGAGGCATACGGCACGAACCCCAGTGTCAGTGTGCACGGCAAGCCGACCGACCCGCCGGAGAAGCCGTTCGTCGTTGGGGACGTGAGGCTCGAGGCGATTGACGGCGATGTGTTCGACCTGCTGATGGACTGCTCGTTCGCCGAGCGGCTGCTTCAGTCGCTCGACGATCGCGACCCTCTTGCGGCCAGGCTGCTGGTCGCCCTAAACGATGTAGCCAATCTGTACACCGACCGCAGCGCCGCCCTTCGGTGTCGGAAGGCGCTCCGCGAGGCGCTGGAGGCTGAGCAGCCATCGCCGTACCACATTCTCACGCCCGTCGGTCACGCCCACTTAGATACCGCTTGGCTCTGGCCGCTCCGCATCACGCGGAAGAAGATGGCGCATACCACCGCCACTCAGCTTGCCCTCATGGAGGAGTATCCAGAGCACCACTTTGTTCACAGCCAGGCCGCACAGTACGAGTGGCTCGAAGAGGAACATCCGGCGCTGTTCGACCGGGTAAAGCGAATGGTGAAGCGTGGGCAGTGGGAGCCGCTTGGGAGTATGTGGGTGGAGGCGGACACGAACTTGAGCGGCGGCGAGGCGCTCGTTCGGCAGTTCCTCTACGGCAAGCGCTACTTCCGCGAGCGATTCGGCATCGAGACGAGGGACATGTGGCTGCCCGATGTGTTCGGCTACTCCGCCGCGCTGCCGCAGATTCTACGCCAGTGTGGCATTGACTACTTTCTTACGCAGAAGATTTCGTGGAACCAGTTCAACCAGTTTCCGCACACGACGTTCTGGTGGGAGGGAATTGACGGTAGCCGCGTGTTTGCGCACTTCCCGCCCGCGAACACGTACACCGGGGACGCCTCACCCGAGCAACTGCGAAAGCACCTGACGGACAACAAGGACGCCGGTCGGTGCGACCGAGGGCTGTACGTCTTCGGCTTCGGCGACGGGGGCGGTGGACCGACGCGAGAGCAAATCGAATTCCTGCGCCGCGCCGAGTGGATGCCGGGGATGCCGAGCGTTCGCCGCACATCCGCGCTCGAGTTCTTCCAGGAGGCGGCGGCGAGCAGCCGCGACCTGCCCGTGTGGGTGGGTGAGCTGTATTTCGAGCTGCACCGCGGCACGTACACCACCCAGGCGCTCGCCAAGCGGATGAATCGCCTTTGCGAGTTCCTGCTGCGCGATGCCGAGGCGCTGTGCTGTTTATCCGATGGTTTCCCACAGGATTATCCGCAAGAGGAGTTGGAAAAGTTGTGGAAAACCGTGCTGCTGAATCAGTTCCACGACATCCTTCCCGGGAGCAGCATTAAGGAGGTCTACGACGAGGCGGCCCAGAAGTACGCCGAGGTTCGAGAGAGGCTCGAGGGGCTCATTGACGAGCGCTTGCGCCGCGTGGCATCGAAGTTGGACGGCGATGTCGCCCGCCCGGTGGTGTTGTTTCACTTCGCCGAGGTGCAGAGCGAAGGCTCGATTCCGTGGAAGGGCAGGGGCGCTCCGAAGTCGCTCGCTTGTGGAGGCGAAGTCGTTCCGGCGCAGGTGACCGACGACTTCGGTGAGCGCAGGCTCATCTTTCCGGTTCCGGAGGCTGCGCTCGGTGCTGTGGCGGTGGGCTCGCTCGAGTCGCGGCCCGCGCCGAACTTGCCCCGCCGCAAGGCGAGTGCTCGTCGGCTCGAAAGCGACGAGTGGGCGGTGCGCTTCGACCGGCACGGCAACATCCGAAGCATCCGCTCGGTCGAGGACGGCACAGAGTACGTCGCGGAGGGCGAGCTGGCGAACGTGTTCCAACTGTTCCGCGACCAGCCGCTGTTCTGGGATGCGTGGGATGTGGACGCGTTCGCCCTCGAGCAATTTGAGCCCCTGCTCAAGAGCGAGCGATTCGAGGTTGTCGAGGAAGGGCCGGTGCGATGCGCGGTCATGGTAGAGCGCCGTTTCGGAAAGAGCCGCATTCTGCAACGCATCAGCCTCGGCCCAACACCGGGCATTCGCTTTGACACGGTCGTTGATTGGCAGGAAGACGAGCGTATGCTGAAGGTTGCCTTTCCGGTCAACGTGCGATCTGCGGCCGCAAGGTATGAGATTCAGTTCGGCAACATCGACCGACCGACGCACCGCAACACCTCTTGGGACGTTGCGCGCTTTGAGGTGTGCGCACAGAAGTGGGTGGACCTTAGCGAAGGAGACATCGGAGTTGCGCTCCTGAACGACGGCAAGTACGGCCACGACGTTCTGGGCAACGTTCTGCGCCTGACGCTGTTGCGCTCGCCGATGGCGCCCGACCCGACGGCGGACCGGGGGAGGCACCGGTTCACCTACGTTCTGCTGCCGCACTTCGGGCCGTACAACTGGGCGGGCGTGGTGCAGGCGGCGTACGCGCTCAATGCTCCTGTCCACGCTGTGGCCATAGAGCCGCACGAGGGAAGCGGCGGACGCGAGCCGCTCGTGTGGTGCGAGGACAGGAACATCGTCGTCGAGAGCGTGAAGAAGGCTGAGGACTCCGACTCGATCATCGTCCGCCTCTACGAGTGCCACAACGCTCGAGGCAGAGCTGAACTCCTGTCTGCAAGGCGAGTCGCGGCTGCGGAGCGCGTGAACCTGATGGAAGAGAAGGTCGGCGACGTTCACTTCACGCACCAGGGAGCTGAGTTTGAGTATAAACCGTTCGAAATCATCACCCTCCGCCTCACTTGGGAGGGTTGAACACTCATCATGAGACTTTCGAAGGGCAAGTGGTTTTCGCTCGGATGCGTGGTGGTTCTCATCGGGTTTGGGGTGTGGCTGTATCCGTTTCGTGAAGTGCTGTGGCTCTACGTAACCGAGTTGTTCCGCGGCAAGAAGCAGTTCAACCCCGAGGGGTGTATGCAGAACCTAAAATCGGTTGGACAGGCGCTCAACCTCTACCTGCAAGCGAACGACGCCTACCCCCCGGCAGACCGCTGGATGGACGAGTTGATCCTTTATCTCCACGCCGACGACATCACCCGCGAGAGCCAGAAGCGCAAGCTCGCCTGCCCTGAGGTCGGCGACGGCGAAAGCACCTTCGGCTACGCGTTCAACGGAGAGATCTCCTCGCTCTGGTCGGACGAAGTGGAGAACCCCGCCGACACTCCCGCACTCTACGACAGCGAGAAGCTCGACTGGAATGCATTCGACGAAAAGGCGCTGGACTCGTTGCCCAAGAAGGAGCGAGAAAGCGGTAACAACGCCGTTTACGCCGACGGGCACGCCGCGCCCGTGAAGAGGAAATGAGGATCGCTTTCTTCAGCGACACGCACCTCGGGCACAGGCGCTTCGCACGCGTTGACGAGCGCTCAGGCCTGAACGTGCGGGAACTCGACGTGATGAGAACCTTCGAGAGGGTCCTGAAAAGCATCAGCGAAGAGCAGCCCGACGTGGTGCTGCATGGCGGTGACTTCTTCGACATGGTGCGACCCGGCAACCATACGATTCTCAAGGCGTTCTCCGCGGTATCCCATTTCCAGCGAGAGAGGAGCGGCACCGAGTTCATCGCCGTAGCGGGAAACCACGAGGTGCCGCGCGTGCAGGGCACCGGCTGCATCCTAAGCCTGCTCGAAGAGATTCCCGGCGTGCAGGTGTTCTGGAACAGACCGAAAGAGGTGATGATCGAGCGAGACGGCGAGCGGGTCGGCATCCTGTGCGTTCCCCACAACGCGTCCGAAGCCGCCAAGGAACTCGCCCCGCGCTCGGAGGGCGTTGACCGGCGGCTCGTGCTTGCCCACGGGGTAACGCCCGGCATCCCCAGAATCAAACAGGCGGACATCGAGGTTGAGCCTTTCAAGAACTCCTGTGACCTCATCCTGCTCGGCGACTATCACATTCACCGCGAGGAGGGTCACAAGGTGGTGTACGTCGGCTCGACCGACTACGTGAGCGCGAACATCTGGGAGGAAGTCGAGCAGCCGAAGGGCTGGCTCATGCTGGATACGGCGACCATGAAGTGGACGTTCCACAAAGTAGAGCCGACACGTGCGGTGTTCGACCTTGCTCCGATTGACGGCTCGACCCTTGGGGCTACCGATGTGTTGGATCGAATGCTGCGCGCGATGGAGGAACTCCGAGAGGCGAGGAAGTGGGATGAAGACTCCTTGCCGATCGTGCGCCAGCGCATCCTCAACGCGCCCGAGGGCTTTCGGCGCGAGGTCCCCTTCGACCTGCTGCAGACGTTGCGCGGCATGGCTCTCGACTACACGCTCGACGTTCGGAGCCACGAGAGCAAGAAGCAGAGCCAAGCGACCGATGTGGACAGCCGGTCTCTTGAAGAGCACTGGACGGATTTCGCCCGGGAGTATGAGATGCCGGAAGGAGTGGAGCGCGAGCGATTCGTTGCGACCGGCTTGGCTTACCTGAAGGAGGCGCGTGATGCTGCTGAAGCGAATCCTTCTTGAGAACTTTCGGCAGTTCGAGAACGCAAACGTTCCCTTTCAGCCGGGCCTCACGGCAATCGTAGGCCCAAACGGCGCGGGCAAGACGACGCTCATCGAAGCCATTGGCTTTGCGTTGTACGGTGAGCAGCGAGGTGCCAAGACGACGATCAAGCCGATCCACGGGAGCGGGGGAAAGCCTCGCGTCTTGCTCTGGTTCGAGTTGGGCGGAAGACCGTACCGCGTGTCGCGCGAACTCACCAAGGCGGAGTTCGTAGACGAAGCCGAGGATCGCGTCCTCGCCACGTCACTCAGTGGCGTTACCCAGGAGGTCGAGCGTCGCTTGCGGCTCTCCTACGAGCAGTTCACGAACAGTTTCTGTACCGAGCAGAAGGGTCTGCCGTTCCTACAGTTTCGAGATCGGCAGCGAAAGATTGACGAACTCGCCCGCATGCTGGGCTTCGATCGCCTCAAGATCGCCTCGCGCATCGCCGACAAGCACGCCACCGAGGCGCGCGGCCGGCGGGAAGGGGCTAAGGTAGCCGTGGAACGACTGCCGGCGGTGCAGAAGGAACACGAATCCGCTGAGAAGGAGTTGAGCCTCGCACAGGAGCGGCTCGGGGCGTCTGTAAGCACCCACAAGCAGCACCTCGACGCGCTGTAGGAGTTGGAGCCCGGGTG
>JBFMFD010000065.1:0-13488 GCA_040752255.1 Armatimonadota bacterium | reverse complement strand
GTCGCGGGTTCGAATCCCGCCCCCGCTCCCAATTCTTCCCTTTCTGCCTACCCGCCTCCGCCTGATTCAGCCTTGCGCTCCTTGGCGAGTTGTTCTCGTTGCCAAGCCCAATCTATCTCGGGGAAGAACTTCTCCGGATGCTCGATCATCCAGATCTGCTTGCGTATCACATAGTTCTCCCTGTCGAGCGCAAGCGCCTTACGGAGTTGCCCGAGCGCTTCCGTCTTGCGATCCAGCGCGAGCAAGCAACTACCAAGCGCAAACTGAGCAGACGCCGACTTCGGGAGGGCGTCGGCAGCGGCCTTCAGGTGCTCGAGTGCTTCTGCCGGCTTGCCGAGGCGCATGAGCGTCTTCCCCGCTTCGAGGCGCGCGTCGGCGTCCTCGGAGTCAGCCTCAACTTTTGCGAGCAGTGCGGCAAGCCGCTCCTCATCGCGAACCGGCTTCGTTGTCGCGTCCGGCTCCACCTTCGGTTGGGCAAGGAATGCTTCGACCGCCTCGATGGTGCGGGGGCTTCGGACCTCGAACCCGCCGACGATGCCCCTCACGAGCCGCCCCGCTTCGTCGAGGAAGAAGCCGTTCGGGATTACTTTGAAGCCGAGGGTGTCGGCGAGTGCGTTCTGCGAGTCCACCAGTGTGACGTAGCTCGCTTTGGCTTCGCTGTAGTACTTCTTGCACGCGGGAATGCCTCCGGCGTCCATCGCCACAGCGACGAAGACATAGTCCTCCGATTTGCGAAGGTCAACAAAAGACTGCCAGCCCGGCAGTTGAGCGCGGCACCCTCACCAGGAAGCCCAAGTGAAGAGGATGACCTTCTTGCCTCGAAAGTCGCTGAGATGGACAGTCTTGCCCGCCATGTCGGTGAGAGCGACATCGGGGACGGCCGCCCCTGGTTGAAGGCTCGCGCCACCCTGGGCGAGCACGCCTGAGACGAGTAGCAAAGTTCCAATCATGTCTATGAACACGTTTGAGGCGGCCAGGAGGTTCCCGAGTATACTGCGATTTGCAACAGTGAACCCACCCCCCGCGAACGCTCTCGCCCGGCGCAAGCGCCTTGCAGCGGGCGTGTCGGTCCTGTCGAACGTCTTGCTCACGGCAGGCAAGCTCGTGGCGTTCCTGCTCTCCGGCTCGGTTTCCGTTCTGAGCGAGGCGCTCCACAGCGTCGGGGACATCGTGGCGAGCATGCTCGCCTATGCAAGCGTGCGGGTGAGCGAAGTGCCAGCCGACCGCGAGCATCCCTACGGCCACGGGAAGGTTGAGTCGTTTGCGGGCCTTGCCGAGGCGATGTTGCTCATCGGAGCGGGGGTTTACGTCGGCTATGAAGCGATTGCGCGCCTGCTCAACCCCGAGCCGATCCGCGTGGACATCGCGCTGGCAATCATCCTCGCCGCGGCGGTATGGAATGCGTTCGTGAGCCGCTACATACACCGCGTAGCGGAAGAGACGGATAGTGAGGCTCTGCGCGCCGACGCGCTCCACCTCACGGCAGACGTCTTCACCAGCGCGGGCGTTCTCGTTGCGCTCCTGTTGGTTTGGCTCACGGACAACCCGATCTTCGACCCGCTCATCGCGATTGCGCTGACGTTGTGGATCCTGCTGAGTGGCGGTCGTATCGCGTTCAGGACTTACCAAGCGCTGATTGACCGCCGGCTGCCGCAGGAGGAGATAGACGTCATCATTTCGATCCTTCGTCGCCATCCTGCAGTTCTCGGTTATCATCAACTTCGCACGCGCAAAGCCGGGTCGCAGCGACACATAGATGCCCACATCCTCGTTGAGGACACGCTGAGCCTGCTTGAAGCGCACGCCATCACCGAAGAGGTTGAAGACTTGATCCGGGCGGAGCTTCCGAACGTCGTCGTTACCCTCCACACCGAGCCGTTCCGTCACGAAGCCGCCCACCGCAAGCGCGAACACGGCGACGAGATCGAGCCGACACCATCCGACAGATGAAGCGCGGAAGCATATCCATCGTCCAGACGCTGCCCGGCTTCGAAGGCCAGAGGGCAGCTGCTGAGCGGTTGCTCGCCAAGCGAGGCGTCTCGATCACATCGAGCCGCGTCGAGGCGCTTCGGCACCTGCGCGACTGGGTGTTTCGCAACGAGCAGTTCCACGCACGGTATCAAACCGGGGATGCGAGCATCGAGATGGTGGGTGAGTTGGTTGGAAGGCTGGCGTCCCACGCTGCCCTCCCGCATCGCCGCTCCGCCCCAGCGCTGTTTCAAGAGGCGCTGCTCTCAGGATGTGCGGAGGAGGTAGAGCGTCTGACCACCTTCGGAGAGGCCGCACACTTGCCCGGCTTTCATGCGGCAGCCGTGCAGACGCTGCAGGAGCTGCGTCATCACCGCGTCGCCCCCGCAGACCTGCCGACCGAGGAGCGACGAGCGGCGGACCTCGCCTGCCTCATAGACCAACTCGACCGCGAGTTGGAGCGTCACCGCCTGTCTACTCTCTCGCACCGAATCGAGCGCCTGGCGGACGCCGAGCCTTCGTTGCCCGAAGGCCTGCGGCACATCCTTTGGATCGGCGAGGACGAGTGGCCGCCAATCTTTCTCACGCTGTTGGACTGGCTGGTGCGCGCGGGATGCAAGGCTACTGTGCTCGCTGAGACGCACCCGTTCGATGAACGGTTCTTCGTGGCTGTTTCCTCGTTGAAGGAAGCGTTTCCCGACGCGAAGGTCGTTGCGAACGACTCTTCAGCGCTGCCGATTCATGCCGTGTTTTCACCCAACGAGGGGAGTAGCCAGGGCGACGCCGGCGTGCGAATCGTTGCCGCTGCGGACGAGTTCGTTGAGGTCGAGCACGCCGTTCGCCACGCCCGCGCGCGCTTGCGGCAGGGGGTCGCGCCCTGGGATCTTGTGTTCTTCGCGCCGAGCCTCGACGAGTACGGTCCACTCCTTCACTCTGCTTGCGTGCGTCTAAGCGTGCCGGTAGAGCTGCACTACCGCGCACCGCTGCTGACGAACCCGTTCGCACGGTTTTGCGGCGGCGCCTTGTCTGCTGCCGTGAACGGCTCGCTGCACGCGGTCGCAGGGCTTTGTGATTCGCCGTTCACAGCCGTTCCCGCCGAAGACCGCTCCGAGGTGAAACGGACGGTGCAAGCGCTCGCGTCTGCCGAAGACCCGTGGGAGGCGTTGCAATCGGGAACCATCGAGGGGCTGCCTGAGTGGCTCAGCGAATACGCGGCGTGGCGGGCATCTGCCTCCACCGGCATGAGAACGATGACCGATTGGCTGAGCGCCTTTCGGGACCTGCTCGCGCGAACGCCGTGGCTGGATGAGAGCGCATCATCCGCGCTGCATCGAAGGAACGAGGCGGCACTCGATGCAATGCTTCGAAGCCTCGAAGCGGAGGCGATGGCGCTTGCCGGAAGGACGATGTCGCTTCGCGAGTTCGCCCGGCGCTCACGCGCCCGCTGGCAGGCAACCGACTATGCCATACGCATTCGCGACGCGCAAGGCGTGCGCGTAACCCAGTCGGCGTGGGACATCGGCCCGGCGAGCGAGGTGATCGCGCTCGCGATGACGGAAGGGCGCGTGCCGAAGAAGCGCACCGAAGACCCGCTGTTGCCCGATGCGCTGAGGAAGAAGGTTCGCTCGTCATCGCTTCCCGATAGCTACACCGTTGCTGAGAGAAGCAGGAGGGAGTTCTATAGGCTCGTCACTTCGGCGAGGAGCGTGACGCTTTACTATCCGGTTACGTTCGGGGAGGGCGACGAGATACAGTCCGTGTTCATCTCGGATCTGCAGCGCGCCCTCGGCTCCGTGAGCGTGCACGCCGTCGGCTTCGAGAAGCGCTTCCCGCTGCCCTCCGCCGAGGATGACCCGTTCGACCAAGTTGCTTGTGCTGCGTGGAACGATCTGGAGCCTCCGACCGAGGAAGCAAGGCAGTTGCGCGAGGCGCTCGCCGAAGAGGTGCGCCGCTGTGACGACACAACCATCGTCAGTCCCTCTGTGCAGGAGGAAGTGTCGCGGATTCCACAGCCGCTTCGGCTGAGCCACATTCGCGCCGTCGAACTCTGCTCCTTCCAGTTTCTTTCATTGGCTCACCTGCGGCTCCGAAGCGAAGGCGAACACGCGATCTGGCGCGCGGCAGTGAGAACGATTCGGAACACTGACCTGCTCGGCGATGCGGAATCGCTCCGGGAGCGGCTGCACGCGCAGTTCCGCAACGAACTGGACGCCCAGCGCGCCTTCACGTCAGAGAGCGAATTGCGCGTATTGGAGCTCGCCGTCCCGACCGTTCTCGACCTGTTCTGCGCTGTCGAAAAGGCTGCCCGCGAGAAGTGGAAACTGAAGCCGGTTCGCCAGAACGCGCGGCTCAGCGAAACCGACCTGCGCGACACCATCCCGCACCGAGGCGCAAACATCAAGTTGGACGATACGATTGACGTCGTCTACGAACGCGACGGCAAGCACGTCCCACTCCGCTTCGGCTTTGTTCCCAGTCGGTCGGGTGAGATGCAAGACTTCGAGTTGCGCGCCTCTCTGCTTGCGGTGCTTCAGCCAAAGGGGCTGCGCGCGGTTTTGTTTCACGATGTCACCGGTGGCGAGCGCATGGTGCTGTACCAGCGAGAACGCCCGAATGAGAACCTTTTCCCGAGCAGCACAAACGAGAACCTGAGGACGCACACAGCCGGCAGGGACGGAGATCGCCTGACCCTTGCGGAGTTCCTCAATGAGACGGCGGCAAGGGTTCGCGACGCCTTCGACAAAATGGGCCGCGGGACGATTCATCCCGAACCTGGGCAGCACTGCGAGCGCTGCGGTTTCGAAGACCTCTGCAGGAGGCAGGACATCGGGCCGAGACTGCTGGAGGCCGCCGAGTGACGCGAGCCGACTCCGCCATTCTCCTCACCGAGGAGCAGCGCGCCGTTTTGCAGGTGGGCGAGGCCGAGGTTACGGTCCACGCCGGAGCGGGGACAGGCAAGACGCGCCTCCTCGTTGAGTGGTACTTGCACCAGATTCTGGAGCACGGAGCAAGCCCCCAGCAGATTCTCGCCATCACCTTCACGCGCAAAGCCGCCGCTGAGATGCGCGATCGGATCGTTCGGCGACTGTTCGAACACGGGCGGCGAGAAGATGCGCGACTCGCACAGGTCGGGCCGATCTCGACGGTGCACAGCCTCTGCGAGCGCCTGCTGCGCGAGTACCCGATCGAGGCGGGCGTTGACCCGCGCTTCGAGGTGCTCGACGGCTCGAGCGATCTGACGCGTGAGTGCATCCAGCGCGCCCTCGCCGAAGAGGACCTCTCGCCGGAGGAGATATCGACGATCCGCCGCTTCGCCGGTAAGAGGTCGGGCGAGTTCGGTACGCCGTTTGTTGCCGCCGGCTGGCTGATAGACCAGACGCGCTCACTTCTTGAAGGCTGGCGGCAGGCGGGCTACTCGATGGATGCACTCGAAGAGATGACGCAATCCCTGGAGGCGTTTCAATCGCAGACGCGCGAGGTCGTGCAACACCTTCTCGAACAGACGCTCGGCGAGCCCCTGAAACCCGAGTGGTGGGAGGACTACGACGCGGTGCGCAAGGCGTTCTCCGCGAAGCGCCGCACGTGCCCACTGCATCTCCAACCGAGTGAAAAGGAAGAGGAGAACGCAGCCCTCCTGTTTGGCGTGATGAGGCTGGCCCTTCGGGCGTGGCGACACTTGGAGGCAGAGTTCGCGACGGCAGCGGCGCTCGACTTCGTGGCGCTGGAACGCCGCGCGGTGCAACTGCTCGAGGAGCACGGCGAGGTGCTTCGCGACAAGTACGTGTGCCTCGCCGTGGACGAGGCTCAGGACCTAAACCGCATCCAGTACCGACTCCTGCGCGCGCTGCCCGTGGAGCGGCGCCTCTTTGTCGGCGACCCGCAGCAGTCCATCTACTTCTTCCGAGGCGCGGACAGCCGCCTCTTCGATGAACAGATTCAGCACTCCGCGTGTCGTGTGCTCCGGGTGAATCATCGCTCCACGGGGCGCATCCTCCGCGCTGTCGAGGAGGCGCTCGAGAGCGAGTGGGGAGACCGCCTCCCACGCCTACAGTGCGCCCGTAGCGCCCCGGAGACACAAAAGCCCGATGACGAAGACGTCTTCGAGTCCATCGGTAGCCGCCTTCCGGACGAAGGGCACCCGGTTGAGGTGTGGAAGCTTCCGCGCGGCGGGCGAGATGTCGAGGTCTCAGCAATAGCGGAAGGGGTGCTCGAACTCATCGAGGTTGACGGAGTGAGACCGTCCGACATCACCGTCGTTACCGCCAATCGCGATAGGGTTGACCGCCACGCCGCCGAACTGACCAAGCTTGGAATCCCGGTAACCATCCTCGGCACAGGGAGAAGTTACTTCCTTCGAAGCGAGATTCGGGATCTCGGCTCAGCCTTGCGGGCGCTAGCCGACCCAAGCGACGACTACGCGCTGCTTAGTCTGCTTCGCTCGCCGATCGTGGGGCTAACGTTCGACGGCTTCCTGCTCATCGGCTTGCGCTCACGCGAGGTGGGCGACGCCTATGCGGCTCTTCAGCAGGGCGTGCCCGGCCTGAGCCGCGCCGATGAGCAGGCGGTTGAGGCGTTCCTCGCCTGGTTCACGAGGCTCTCTCCACTTGCGCACCAGATGCCGCCTCTCGAACTGCTCTCGCTTCTTGCGCGCGAGACCAACCTCGACGCACGCTTCGCCCTCAGGCCCGAGCGGGAACGGCTCATCGCCAACTTCCGCAAGCTGCTCAAGATGGCGCGCGAGCGCTCCCACCTCTCGCCGGGGGAGTTTGCCGCCTGGCTGAAGACGCAGCAACAGGCGAGGGCGCGCGTGAGTGACGCAGAAACCATCAGCGAAGAGGCGGAAGATGCCGCCGACGCCGTTCGCATCTGCAACTCGCACCAAGCGAAAGGCCTGGAATGGCCAGTCGTCGTGCTCGACGCCTATGCGATGCCATCCTCTGTGCGCAACGAGGTCCTTCTCGATCCGGATTGCCCGCTCCCAGCCCTCGCCACGCAGGAGGTCCGCAGCGGCGTTTCCGAGTTTGTCGTACGGCGGATGCAGGAACGGCGCGACGCCGAGGAGATGCGCTTGCTCTACGTGTCGCTTACGCGCGCCATGGAGCGTCTCTGCATCGCATTCGCTCCCGACAACGCGCGGAATCGTTGGCTTCGCTGTCTGAAGAACCTCGAGCGGTCGGCGGGCGCGTGGCTCAAGGTGCGCTCTTTCGGGTCGGAGAGGGCGACGGAAGTGCCAGCCACGAAATCCCAACCGGAAACAGAATGATCAACGCCCCAGCGATGTACGGATAGGCAGGCTTGCCCTCGAACAGCGTGTTCCCGACAATCGGGCCAACCGTTCTCGCAAGCGCGCCAAGCCCCTGCGTAACGCCAAACATGCCGCCCTGAATCGAAGCCGATGCTGTGCGGCTGATCAGGGATTGGATGCCCGGGCCCGCCATGCCTGCACCCACCGCCAGCGGCAACACCGCAAGATACACGAGCGGCACGGTCGGCACAAACGGCAGAAGCACGAAGACCGGGACGACCACCAACAGACCGAGCCTCACCATCCAGCGCTCGCCGAACCGGGCAGCCGCCCTTCCCACAAGCCCCGCCTGCACGAACGCCATGCACACGCCGACGAACCCTAGGATGTACCCCGTGTGCTCGCGGTCAAGGCCATGGTTGGCGTTCATCAAGCGGACGAACGTGGCTTCGAGATTAGAGAATCCGAAGTTGTACACTCCGAACAGGAGCAAGAGCGCCGCCATGCCGGGAATAGCGACCGCCTCCCGCAACGCGCGCAGATTGAACACCGCCGCGGAAGCTGCCGGCGCACGGCTCTCGCGCAGGGCGTAAAGGATCCAGGCGAAGTTCACCAGCGCCACGCCCATCGCCACGATGCCGAGCAGCCAGTTACCACCGCGCTCCGCCAACACGCCCCCAACCACGGGCCCGAAGATGAACCCCAAGCCAAACGCCGCTCCCAGGAAGCCAAAACTCTTCGCGCGGCTCTCTTCCTGGGTTACGTCGGAAACGTAGGCGAACGCCGCGGAGAGGTTTGCCGAACCGATGCCCCCGATGATCCGAGCCGCCAGCAACGAAGGAAAATCATGCGCATAGGCGTACAACAAAAATGAAACCGCGTTCAGCACCGCCCCGAGCGCAAGCACCGGCTTTCGCCCCACCCGGTCGGACAGCCTCCCGAACCACGGGGCAGCGAGGAACGTGAAGAAGGAGAATGCCCCTTGAACTACCCCGAGCTTCCAGCCGCCGGCCCCAAGTTGCGGCGCGCGAATCTGCAAGTCGGGAATCACCAACCCAAAGCTCAACATGTCCACGAATACCGTTACAAAAATAACGGTGAGCGGATTCATGCGCAGCACTCGCGACACAGACCGGCATTATGAACGCGCGGCACCCACCGGGATACAATCCACCCATGCTCGCTCCCGTTCTTACGCTCTTGCTGCTTCCGATCCAGCCGGCTGACCTGGTCATTGAGAACGCGCGCATCTGGACCGACGGGCGCGTCGGCTTCGCTTCCTTCGCCGGCGTGCGCGACGGCCGCTTCGTTCACGTGGGCGGCTTTGAGCCGTCGCTCGTTGGCCCGAACACCGAGCGTATTGACGCCGAGGGGCGGGTCGTCCTTCCCGGGTTCATTGATTCGCACATTCACATGCTGAACGGCGGCAACAACCTCAGCCAACTACAGTTGCGCGAAGCGCGCGACAAGGAGGACTTCATTCGCCGAGTCCGCGAGTGGGCGAGCGGTCTCCCCGAAGGCAGGTGGATTCTTGGCGGCAGGTGGTCAACCGAGAGTTGGCAAATCGTGCAGCAGCCAACGCGCGAGTGGGTGGACGATGCCTCGCAGGGCCGACCGCTGTTCCTAAGCCGAATGGATGGGCACTCCGCGCTGGTGAACACGATTGCGCTACGCATGGCGGGTATCACCAAAGACACGCCCGACCCGCCCGGCGGCGTGATCGACCGCGACCCGGTGACCGGCGAACCGACGGGCATCCTTCGCGAGACGGCGATGGGACTCGTGTCGCGGCTCATACCACCGCCGACGTTGCAGGACAAGGTCGATGCGCTCAATCGCGCGATGCAAGCCGCCAATGCGATGGGCATCACGACCGTTTGCGACATACCGAGCATCGCTGACCTGCCGGCATACGAGGCGCTTGCGGAGCGGGACGACCTCACCGTGCGCTTCCTTCTCTATCCAACCGGAGGGGACTGGCGTCGTGACGCGGAACGGCTCCGCGCCTTCCGAGGCAAGCCGAGTTGGGTTGAGCCGCGCGGCTTCAAGGCGTACTTTGACGGCTCGCTCGGTTCGCGGACCGCCTGGATGTCGGCACCGTTCGCCAACAATCCCGCCGATAACAAGGATTGGAGCGGGCTGCCGATGCCGATCGCCACGGACGGAACCTTCGACCGCAACGCCCGCGCCGCGGCAGAAGCGAACCTGCAAGTTATCGTGCACGCCATAGGCGATGAGGCGAACCGCGTTCTCGCCGATAAGCTTCTCGCCGCCTACGGCGGCATCGAGCGGCTGCGCGCGGCGAGGGCAAGGAGCGAACACGCTCAGCACCTTGCGCCCGACGTCGTTCGCGCCTTCGCCGAGCGAGGCATCATCGCTTCGCTTCAACCGTTCCACAAGGCGGACGACGGTCGGTACGCCGAGCAGTACCTCGGGAAGGAGCGGTGCGCATGGTCGTATGCGTATCGAAGCCTCGTGAACGCGGGCGCGGTCATAGCGTTCGGCTCGGACTGGCCGGTCGTTACGCAGAGCGTGATGCTCGGACTGGAGGCGACTGTCGAGGGGCGCATTCTGAACGGCGCCATCTGGTTCCCCGAGCAGAGCATCACCGTCGCAGAAGCGCTCCGTGCCTACACAAGTTACGCCGCGTACGCCTCGTTCATGGAGAAGGAGATTGGACGGATCGAAGTCGGCTATCGAGCCGATTTCGTGGTGTTGAACAGTTCCCCGTTCGACCTGTCGCCGAAGTGGTCGGATATACATCCCGATCTCGTCTTCGTCGAGGGGCGGAAGGTTTTCGACAGAGCGACGAGATAGGGCTGCCGCTCAGAACGAGTCGCACCAGCGGTACGCCTCGATGAGCGCACGCTCGCCCTCGCGGCCCGGGCGGGCGTTGCCGTGCTCCATGCCGACGATGCCTGAGAATCCCTTGCCGTGGATGTGCCTGAACACGTTCCGGTAGTTGATCTCGCCGGTCGTCGGCTCGTTGCGCCCGGGGTTGTCACCCACTTGGAAGTATGCGATCTCCGACCAGGCGCGGTCAATGTTGGGAATCAGATTGCCTTCCGTGATCTGTTGGTGATACAGGTCGTCCAGAATCTTGACGGACGGCGAGTTCACCGCTCGGCAGATCTCGAACGTTTGCGCCACCTTGGTGAGAAACATACCCGGATGGTCGCGCGGGTTGAGCGGCTCAAGCACCATCGTGAGGTTCGCCGGCTCGGCGACCTCCGCCATCACCCGCAGACACTCGATCACGTTCGCCGTTTGATAGCCCCAGTCCATCCGAGGGTCGTGAGGCCCGGGCACGACGGTGCACCACTTCGCATTCACGCGCTTGGCCACCTCGACTGCGGAGCGCATCTGTTCGCGCAGCATTGCGAACGCGGATTCGCCGCCGCGCACGTAGATCGGCTCTCGCCACTCGGCATGCGCAACGAACACGCCCATCTCGATGCTGAGATCTGCCATCGCCTTTGCGATGCGCTCCTGCTCGGCGACCGGTCGTCCCATCATGCCGTTGTCTTCCCATGCGCGGAACCCCTCGTCCGCGGCGAAGCGCAACTGCTCAACCGGGTCGTCGCCCGCGTGGTGGCGAAACATCCCGAAGTGCGGCGCGTACTTTAGGCGAAACGGCTGACCCTGCACTTCATCCTCCTTGGAAGGACTTGCTTGCATCTTCACGCCAAGCATACCGGCGCCGACGGTCGCCGCCCCAGCCCTAAGAAACTCCCTGCGATCCATCTGCATCCACCTTCGTTCTACCGGGCATTGCTACCTCGGGGACCGGGAGCGGGCCAAACTCCAGCCGCTCTGGGCCGAGACGCTGTTGACTGCTCAGCGCCTGTTCCCACGTAACCTCCTGCCCGGTGTAAGCCGCCTCGCGGCCGAGGATGGCGGTCATCGTGCTCTGCGCCACCTGCCTGCCCTCGTTCATCACGTTACCCACGCGAATGCCTTCGAACAGGCGCTTGTGCTCCTCGACATAGGGGTTCGGGCGCTCGCCTTCGAATCTCCACGCGCCCTCGCCGCTGATGTACGTGTTCGCGTTCGAAGTCCCTTTCGTCCCGACGATGTGCTCGGCGACGCGGGACGCTGTGCCGTCCTGCTGCCTGCACATGCTGAGCATTCGGACGCCGTTCCCGTACTCGAACTCGATGGCGAAGTGGTCATACACATGTCCGTACGCAGGGTCGGTTCGCACCTGGCGCCCGCCCATGCCTACCGCCTTGACCGGATGCGCCTGCATCGCCCAGTTCACAGCGTCAATGTTGTGCACGTGCTGCTCCACGATGTGGTCTCCTGAGAGCCAAGCGAAGTAGAGCCAGTTGCGCAGTTGCCACTCCATGTCGGTCCACTCCGGCTTGCGCGGGTTCATCCAAAGTCCACCCTGGTTCCAGTAGCAGTAGGCGGCGACGATGTCTCCAATTGCGCCGGCGTGAATGCGCTCCATCGCTTGACGATAGGCGATGTCGTGTCTCCGTTGAGTTCCGGCGACAATCGCAAGCCCCTTGCCCTTCGCTTCGTCGGATGCTCGAAAAACCTCGCGCACACCCGCTCCGTCAACCGCAACCGGCTTCTCGGTAAACACGTGCTTTCCCGCGGCGATGGCTGCCGAGAGGTGCGCCGGTCGGAAGCCGGGGGGCGTCGTCAGGATGACCACATCCACCTCGCTTTCAATGACGCCCTTATAGGCGTCGAACCCGACAAACGACCGCTCTGCGTTGACCTGGATCTTGTCCTTGACTTGCGATCTCAGGTACTGCTCGCTTCCCCGGAGGCGATCCTCGAAGACATCACCCATGGCGTAGAGCACCACGTCGTCGTCCGCAGCCACGGCGTCCATCACAGCGCCGGTGCCTCGCCCTCCGCAACCGATGAGGCCCAGGCGAAGCGTTGCCCGCCCCGAGGAAGCCTTCAGCAGCGAAGGAGCGACCAGCGTCGCGCCGACCGCCGCCGACGTTGTCAGGAACTCTCGTCTCGATATCCCGTCATTTCCCGCCATGGGTGGATTATGGCGCAGCGCGCCCTACTACCCCTCGCAGACGAGCCTGATGCCCACAAACGGTGCATCGGACAGCCACCAGCGGCTCTTCGGCTGTTGCGGGTCCGTCTCGTTCCAGCGAGGCGTCTGGCGCTGGACCAACTCCCACGAGAGGGTCTCGCGCTTGTCTCGGAACGAGCCGCCGCACACCGCGTACTCGTCGCCCGGCAGCCGAACCCACTCGGCAACATTGCCCAACATGTCCCGCAATCCCCACGGGTTCGCCTCCCTCTTGCCGACGGGTTGGGTCTTGTCCATGGCGTCCTCCCACGCCCAAGCGCTCAGGGAGAGGTCGGGCAGGCGCTGTTGCCCCGCCTGGGCGGCGTACCGCCACTCCGCAAGTGTCGGCAGACGGTACTTCTTGCCGGTCTTCCGGCTGAGCCAGCGGCAGAACTGCTCGGCGGCGTGGCTCGTCATGCCGATGGCGGGATAGCCGACGTGACCGAAACCGCGATAGATGTCGCCGTACGGGCGGCTGGGGCGCGCCTCGGCGTCCACACCTGTGGCTCGCTGCTCGTCGGTCAAATCCAGTTGAAAAGCCCAGATCTCGAACACGTCCCAGGTGACTTCGGTCTCCGAGACGAAGAGGTTTCGAACCTCCTGCCGCCCGCCGTCCCACTGCGCCTCGCCGTCGGGAATCGGCAGCATGCGAAAGCGAGCCAGGAAGCCCGGTATCCTCTCTTCAAACGGCTCTCGGTCAGGCACGGTGTCCGCACCCGCCCCGCAGGCCGTCAAGAGTATGCATACGGCTGCTGTCATCATGAGTCTCTCGCTGTCCTTCGGTGTCGGTTCGCCTCAGCGGTTCGAGTATAGCCAACTGCACATGGGCGTGCGCGTCCGCGTGGTGCTGTATGCGCCCGGAGCGGAGCAGGCGGAGCGCGCAGCCCATGCTGCGTTCGAAGTTTTCGCCGAGTTGGACGAAGTCATGAGCGACTACCGCCGCGACAGCGAGCTCAACCGCCTCTGCGACCAAGCCGGCGGGGGAGCCGTAGAGGTCAGCGAACACCTCTATCGAGTTCTTGAGCGAGCGAAGGAGGTTGCGCGCCGAACTGCGGGGGCGTTCGACCCGACGGCGGCGCCCCTGGTCCTTCTTTGGCGGGAGGCACGGCGACAGCGCGACCTGCCCGGCGAGGACGCCCTCGCCCAGGCGCGCGCGCTCGTGGGCTGGCACCTGATGCTCCTCGACCCCAAGAGGCGGACGGTCCAGTTGCTCAACGCAGGAATGAGGCTC
>JBFMFD010000064.1:0-13503 GCA_040752255.1 Armatimonadota bacterium | reverse complement strand
CCTTGCGACGCAGGAGTCGGAGCACCTTCGTGAAAGCCTCGAGGGCATCGCCGCGGCGCTCGAGGTTCTTGCCCGCGCGGACGCCCCGGTTGATACCGACGCGAACGAAACCGCCCGACGTATCCTCTCCGAGCCGCAGTTTCGCAAAGCGGACGAAGCCCCAAGCAATTGGCTCAAGCGAGCGCTGGAGTCCCTCGAGCCCGCGGAGCGCGAGGAACAACAACCGCAGGCGTTCGACCGGTTCACGCCAACCACGCCCGACCTGCAGCCTCTGTTTTACGGCATCATCGTGGTGCTGGCCATCGGCGCCGGCGTCGCGTTGTTCCTCTTCGCTCGAAGTTGGACCGGCAGAAGAAAAGCAGGCGCAGCCAAGAAGAAGCGCAAGGTCGGCCTCCTCGAGGAGGGCGAGGAGGCGCTGCGCACGGATGAGTGGCTCGCCCGCGCCGACGAGCTCGAGCGTGGCGGCCGATTCAGAGAGGCGGTCAGGTGCCTGTACCTTGCCGTGTTGATGCGCCTCGACGACGCGGGCATCGTGTACTTCGATCGCTATCAAACGAACTGGGAGCACCTCCGCCGCATCGAAGTATCCAACGCGCCGGACATCGTCGGGTACCGCCGCCTGACCCAGGAGTTTGATCACATCTGGTACGGCGAGAGACCCGCCACTGCAGAGCACTGCGCGGACTTCCGGAACGAGTACCTGCGGCTTACGCGCGCGCTCGACGCCGGAACTGCACAAGTCGGATCGAGGGGGGAGGGCGCACACTGATGAGCAGCCGGCTGCTCCTGCTGCTTGGTGCGATGGCGGTTCTCGCCGTGCTCGCGCTGTTGCTCGTAGTCGTCGGCAAGCCGCCGCGCGAGATCCTGCCTTCCAGCCTCTCTGCTGATCCGGGGGGCGCGCTGGGGCTGTATCGTCTGTTGGAGGCGGAAGGCATTCCGGTCAAGCGCTGGTACGAGGAGCCGCTGCGCGACGACCCCGAGGTTGGGGCGGTCCTTGTGTTTGAGGAAGATGACCGCTTCCCGCTCTTCGCGGGCCGACTAGAGGCGGTTGGCGCTGGGGGGATCCGCATCGTTCTACGCACGCCGAGCAGCCTTCCGCCTGCGCAAGAGATGGAGAGCGTCGAGGTGAACGCCCACGCGGAGGCGTTCGCAGGCGTAGAGGTGGTTTACAAGCGTTCGACCGCGATGGGACGGTTCCGCAGCGGGCTGCTGCGCCAGGGGAGCTATGCCGTCGTGGATTTTGGGCTGCAGCGAGGCTCAGAGCCCGAGATTGTCGTCGTTGACGGCACGATGTTCCTGAATCAAAACCTGGATCAGGCCGACAACGCCCGCCTTGCGGTCGCGCTTGTGCGCACCGTACTGCCGCCGGGCAAAGCGGTCGCCTTCCCGGAGTACGTGTACGGGATAACCGGGAGCAAGACCGTGTTCCAGGAGATTGGCCCGGCGTACTCCTCGTTCGTGGTTCAGTTCCTGCTGGTGTTCTTCCTGGGTGTGTGGACACTGCATCGCCGGTTCGGCTATCCGATCGCAGAGCCGACCCGCCAGCCGGGGATGGCGGATCACACGCGCGCCCTCGGCTCCATCCTGCGCAGGGCGAAGGCGCACGACATCGTGTTACGTACGGCGGTTGAGCGAACCGTCCGGCGCGAGGCGAGAAGACTCGGCCTTCCCCCTGACATCAGCCCCGAGGACCTGGCGAAACGCATCGAGGAGCCGCTCTCGTCGCTTTTGGAACGAGGCGCCCGCCTGCTGGAGGGGAAGCCGAGCGGCGCAGAGGCGGACGCGGTTGCCCGACTCCTAAGAGAGGCGGGGGCGCGGAAAACTCGACGCCGAATGGGATAACATCGCGCCGATGAAGCGGATGCTGCTTGGTCTTGCTTGCGTTGCCTTGTTGTTCGGGTGCAGCCCGGTGGAGCCACCTGCCGAGGGGTCCGGAGGTGCCGCTGAAGTCGCTGCTCCGGAGAGCGGTGCGACGACCCCGCCCGACTCTGCCCCTCCGGCGCAGGAGACGACCGAAACCGTCGAGTCGCTCGCTGCGAAGCATGAGGAAGCCAAGCAGGCGTTCGACCGAAGCAAGACTGACGAAGCCAAGGCAGCTTACGTACAGGCGACGGTGAAGTACGGGACAGCGGTGATGCTGGGCGACCTGCCGCCGCGAGAAAAGTACCCAAAGGCGCTCGAACTCTATGAAGAGGCGCTGGAGCAAGACCCCGACAACGCCGAGGCAAAAACGAACCGGCAGCTGATCCTGGACATCTATAAGTCCATGGGTCGCGAGCCGCCCAAATCAAAGGAGGAGTAAATGGAGGAGCAACGGTCAGGGGGGAGGCCCGCCTGGTTCTGGGTCATCACGCTGTTGGCGCTCGCTTTGTCGAGCGCTCCATACATCTTCGCCCTCTTCAACCAACCGGAAGACACCCTCTACTTAGGGGTTCACTGGGGGTTTGATGACCACGCGGTCTATGCCGCATGGGCGAAGCAGGCGCAGGAAGGCAAGGTCCTGTTTGAGAACCGGTTCACCACCGACCCGCAGCCTGGACTGACGTTTCAAGCCTACTTCCTGCTCATCGGGAACATCGCGAAGGCAACGGGCATTCCGGTCGCGATGCACATCGGCCGGGTGCTCTTTGGCCTGCTGTTCCTGTTCGCGCTGTATCGGTTGGTGTGCCGGCTTTCTCAGAGTTCCTTCGCTCGCGGCGTGATGTTCTCTACCGCCATCTTCGGCGCGGGGACCGGCTTCCTCTATTGGGCGCGCTACTTGGGGGACTTGGGGATGAACCGCCCCATTGACGTTTGGCAGCCCGAGGCGTTCACGTTTCCGTCGCTGATGACAAACGGGCTCTTTTGCGCGGCGCTTTGGCTCATCGTGGTGTTCTGGAACGCGCTGCTCGATGCCCGCACCTCGGCGAAAGCGGTGATTCCCGGCTTTCTCGCGGTGCTTGTGCTGACCAACATCCACACGTACGACACGCTGACCATCGCAATCGTCGGTGTCGGCTTCCTCGCGTCGCAAATCGCGGCCAAGAACGTTACGGGCGCGTGGCTGCTGCGCGCGGGGATCATGGCTGCCGGCGCGCTGCCGTCGCTGGCGTGGTTCCTTTACGTCCGAAGCAAGGACCCCGTGTTTGCCGCGAGGGCGGAAACGGTGACGACCTCGCCGAGCCTGTACAACGTGCTCGTCGGCTACGGCCCGCTGTTGTTCTTGGCGCTGCTCGCCTTCTTCATCGGGCGGTATCGCAGAGAGACGGGCGAGTCGCCGGGCTACGGCCACGCGGCTTGCTCGATGCTTCTCTTCCTGCTGGTCGCACTTGTCATTGTTCAAGCGCAGTCCGGCTACTCTTCGGACCAACCCTGGCTCGGTGCTCTGCCCTGGCTCGCGCTTGCGCTGTTTGGGGCGTTCCTTTGCGCTTGGCTGAGGCCGGAAGTGCCCGCCTACGGATTGATGTTCGCGTGGATCGTCATGGGCCTTATTGCGCTCTACTATCCAGGCCTGTTCCAGCGGAAACTCGCGATGGGGCTGAGCATTCCGATCGGGCTGATGGCCGGGGCTTCGATCGCGTGGCTCCTCGAGCGCGTGGATCAGCAGTCGCGCGCGGCTGCCGCAGTCCTCGGCGTGCTGGTGGTGTCAGTCACATCGCTGCGGTGGATCGAACGCGACCTTTACATGGTGCGAGACAACGTGACGAACACGCTGCACCTGGTCTTCTGGCCCGCCGAGGTGGAGCAGATGCTCAATGTGCTGCAGAGTGAGGCGGCTTCGGGCGAGTCGGTCGTCATCGCGCCGCCCGGCCTGTGGCGCAAGGAGATCGTCCAAAGCGAAACCGGCGGCACGCACGAAGAGTTTCAGATTGACATTCCCGACCTCAACCCCGTGCTATCCGGTTGGGGCGGCGTCCGCACCTACGCAGGGCACTGGAGCGAGACCCCGAACTACGGCGAGCGCCGAGCGGAGCTCTTGCGGAACGTCATCGCAACGGAAGAGGGCGGGGCAACGCCGGACCGCCTCGACGAGTTCATTCGCAAGGTCAAGGCGGACTATGTGGTCATTACAACGGACGGGCGCTCAGCGCGCGGCTCTTTGACCGATTTCGGTGGTCGCCTCGTTTACGGCTCGCTCTTCGCTCTCTACAGGATTGATCCCGAAGCGCGGGACGCGGAGGTCGTCCCTAACGGCGACCCCGAGTGACGACGAGCCAGATGAACTGAGGCAACGTCAGCGCCTTCCGCCACTTGCGCGGATTGAGGAGCAGCCGCCACAACCACTCGAGGCGCATCGCGCGCACAAACTTCGGCGCGCGGCGCACGTTGCCGCTCCAGACATCGAAACTCCCTCCAACGCCAATCGAGACCTTCGCCGCCATCTCGTAGAGGTGTTCGAAGATGAACTTCTCCTGCCTTGGGATGCCCATCGCGACAAACAGAATATCTACGCCAAGTGAGCGAATCTCGCGGACGACCTCCGCTTCCTCGTCGGGCGCCAGAAAGCCGTGTCGCGCTCCGACCACTTGAAGCCCGGGGTGCCGCTCTTGCATCTTTCGCGCCGCCTGTTCGGCCACGCCCGGTGCGGAGCCGAGCAGGTACACGCGATACCCCTTCTGCGCAGCCCTCGAGCAAAGGATGTCCATCAGGTCCACACCGGTAACGCGCTCGCGCACCGGAGTCCCGAGGCGCCGCGCCGCCCACACGACCCCGATGCTGTCGGGCGTTACGAGGCTGGCGCCGTTCATGATGTCCATCCACTGCCGGTCGTGTTGAGCCAGCACAATGCCGGAAGTGTCTGCGGTGATCACCATGCTCGGGCCGCCCTCCTGGATAAACGCCTCGATTGCATAGACAGCGCCCTTCATCGAGACGGCGTGAACGGTGACGCCAAGAATCTCTACCGACGGTAGTTCACGCACCTCGACATCTCCAGACGCAGCGGCCGTACTCATCTCTTCGACCGTGTGGCTCGCTTCTTCGCGGGGCCTGCCCCTGAGGAGAACGCGATTCCCAGAAGCGTCTCCGCGTCCCGAACGAAGTGAACGCGCAACGCTTTGCGAACGTCTTCGGGAATCTCCTCAACGTAGTCTTTCTCGTTCTCCTCGGGCAGGATGATATCGCGAACGCCCGCCCGGTGCGCGGCAATCACCTTCTCCTTGATGCCGCCCACGGGGAGAACCTCGCCCGTGAGGGTCAGTTCACCGGTCATCGCGAGCCGCTTGCGAACGACCTTGCCTGTCAGCTGCGACGCCAGCGAAGCGAGGATGGTGACGCCTGCGCTTGGCCCGTCCTTCGGGATCGCCCCCGCGGGGACATGGATGTGCACGTCAGAGTCCCGGAACCGCTCGGGGTCAATGCCCATGTCATCCGCACGGGTTTGGAGGTAACTGAGGGCAATGCGCGCCGACTCCTTCATGACCTCCCCGAGATGTCCGGTCAAGATTAATCCTCCCTTGCCGGGAAGGAGTGCCGTTTCGACGAACACGATGTCGCCTCCAACGGGCGTCCAAACCATGCCGACTGCGAGGCCCGGCCGAAGAGTGCGCTCGGTAACCTCGTCGTGCAGGTACCTCGGCGCCCCCAGGACGGTCTGGACGTAATCGGGTGTAACGCGAATCGGCGAGCGCCTGCCTTCGGCGAAGGCTTTGACGGCTTTGCGCGTGATCGCAGCGATTTCGCGCTCCAAGTTTCGCACTCCTGCCTCTCGGGTGTAGTTCGATACCACGGCTCGGATCGCGGCCTTCGTCCACTTCAGGCGGGAAGAAGGGACGCCGTGCTCCTCGAGTTGCTTTGGGATGATGTGTCGCCTCGCAATCTCGATCTTCTCCGCCTCGGTGTACCCGCCCAACTCGATGACCTCCATGCGATCGCGAAGCGGCGGCGGAATGGTCTCGAGAAGGTTCGCCGTCGTGATGAAGAACACGCGGCTGAGGTCGAAGGGCGCATCGAGGTAGTGATCGCGAAACGCGTGGTTCTGCTCCGGGTCAAGCACTTCGAGCAGCGCGGAACTCGGGTCGCCGCGGAAGTCCGCACCCAGTTTGTCAATCTCATCGAGAATGAACACAGGGTTGTTGCTTTCACACCGACGGATGTTCTGAATGATCTGCCCGGGCATGGCGCCGATGTACGTCCGGCGATGACCCTTGATCTCGGCTTCATCGCGCATTCCGCCCAGGGACACGCGCACGAACTTGCGTCCAAGCGCATGAGCAATCGAACGGCCCAGCGACGTCTTGCCGACTCCGGGCGGTCCCAGAAAGCAAAGAATGGGCTGCCTCACAACCCCCTCTTTCTTGAACTTCCTCACCGCAAGGAACTCGACGATGCGCTCTTTGATCTTGTCGAGGCCGTAGTGGTCGCGGTCGAGAACTCGCCGAACGCGACCGAGGTCGAGTTGGTCCTCCGTCGCCTTCTGCCACGGCATCGAGATCATGTAGTCGAGGTAAGTGCGGACAACGTTGTATTCCGGAGACGCGGGCGAGATTCGGACGAGGCGTTGGAGTTCGCGGTTTGCCTCTTTGAGAGCTTCCTCGGGCATGCCGACTTGCTCAATCTGCTTCTGTAGCTCCTCTATTTCCTGTGTGCGGTCATCCTCCTCGCCAAGTTCCTTCTGGATGGCCTTGAGCTGCTCGCGAAGGTAGTAGTCCCGCTGGGTCTTCGTCAACTCGGTGTTGACTTCGCTCTGCACCTTCGAGGTTAGTTCGAGAACGCGAACCTCGCGGTTCAGCATCTGAACCAACAGGCGGAGCCGCTCGCGTATGTCTATCGCTTCGAGGATGCGCTGCTTATCCTCGACGGCAAACGTCATGTGCGCGGCGATGAGGTCAGCCATGACGTTCGGCTCTTGCACAGCCTGCGTAAGCGACCGCAACTCGTCGGGAAGCGAGGGCGAGAGGCTGATGCTGCGATCGAACAGGGACGCTATCGTTCGGCGGAGCGCCTCCACTTCGTCTGAAATCTCAGACTTCACGGGCTGTTCTTCAATCACCTCAACCCGCGCGCGCAGGTACGGCTCAGTCTGCAGCACCTCGACGACGCGGAATCGAGAGACGCCCTGTACGATGAGGCGGATGCCGTCAGGCATCTTCACAAGCGTTCGAATGATGACCGCGCAGCCGAATGGGTAAATGTCTTCCGGCGTCGGAACTTCTACTGTTGGGTCGCGCTGCGCAACGACGCCGATGATCCGGTTGTTGGCGGCAACGGACTCGTCAATCAGTTGAATGCTCTGCGGCCTGCCGACCGACAGCGGCGCGATGAGCATCGGATACACGACCGAGTCTCGCAGCGGCAGCAGATTGATCTCCGACGGAATCTCGGGGAAGTCCTGGTCGGACTCCTCCTCTTCCATCTCCTTCACTTTCAGGTCAACGTCACTCATCAGTTGTTCTTACGCGGATCGCGCGGCGGCGGGGCCCTTGCCGCTCTTTCGGCACGAACACCACCAGAAAGCCATCCCGATAGGCAGCCCTCACATCCTCCGACGATTGGGCTGCGCCATCGAGAGGTATCTCCCTCTCGAACTCGCCGTACAGAATCTCGAGCCTTCTGGAGCCGGTGCTTTCGGTTTCGTGGGGGGCGGAGCGGGTCCCCCGAATCAGCAGAGTCTGGCCTCGCGCGTTGTACTCTACTCGAACTTGGCTCGGGTCGACTCCGGCTAGCTCCGCGACCACGATGAACGAGCTCTCGGTCTCGCGGATGTCTACGTTCGGCCTCCAGCCGGAGCGCGTGCCGGCGGCAATCCACCCCCGAATCACCTCGTCGCTCAGGCGCTGCAATTCGGCGCTGAGCTGCCACAGAAACTCGTCCTGCCGTCTCTCTGCCACCGGGGGGATTATGTTCCGGGGGGCGGGGCCGGGGTACAATCGAGGGCGCATGAAGGTCGTCGTTAGCATTCTATTCGTGCTGTTGGTCGCCATCTCGGTCATGTTCGTCTTCGTAACCGTGCTGTTCGGCAGCAAGAGCGACGTGATGAGCGGAGGGAGCAGCCAGATTCGAACCACGTTCAAGGGCAAAGCGGGATTCGACGACTTCGTTTCCCGAATGACGCTCTACCTGGGTATCGCGTTCATGGCGCTCTGCGTCATCATCAACGTCATCCAGACCCGAGGTTGGGACCGGTAGCCCCAGCCCCCTTGCAATTTTCCGCTGCACGGGGTACTCTTGGCATTGGCGCGAATCAAAACGACGATCTCGCGCGTCACTAATCGGTAGGAATCGCCGCCGAACCATGGATGGTTTCGCGGCGGTCGAGCGGGGAGAGTGAGGGCGATGTCCTCCCATCCCCCGACGAAATGACAAGGAATTGGAGGAGACTCATGGACGAGTTGAGAATCGCGCCGGAGAAACCCGGCTTCTTTGAGCGGCTCTTGGGACGCCGCGATGTGGAGTTCGAGGAGACCGAAGAGGTCGAACAGAACGCTCCTGTGCGCCGAGCAGCCGTGTACACATGCACGGTCCGACGCCACGTCATCGCCTTTGAGGACGCGCTCGCCGCTGCCGATGGGCTGAAGCGAGGGGAGATGCAGGTGCTCAACCTCACCTCCGCCGACCCAACGCTGCGCGAGAAGATCAAGGACTTCCTGTCCGGCGTCAATTACGCCCAAGAGGGGACATGGGAGGAGGTCGGCGAGCACATCTATCTGCTCGCCCCACTCGGCACTCACGTCGAGTGCTCACCTCCCGGCCTCGGCGGTAACGCTCGACAGAACTGACCCCCACGTTCACATAACTTGCCGACACTCCTAGCCGGGGCGGAAGGGCTCGACAACCCCTCCCCATCCCGAGGTTACGCACCCGAGCACCCCATCGCTGACCTCGCGAGCCCTCCGCCCCACCCTTCTCACGCGTCACAATAGTCGCGTGCGCCTCGATCAACTCGTTACTGAAGTCAGCGCGCTCCTTCCGGCGCAGCGCGTGCTGCACGGCGACGCGGTGCAAAAGGTGTACGACTGCGATGCCTACACTCTCCACCGCCACCCGCCACTCGTCATCGCGCTGCCGGAGAGCACCAGGGAGGTGCAGCAGCTCGTTACGTGGTGCGTTGACAACAGCGTCCCTTTCACGCCTCGCGGGGCGGGAACGGGACTGAGCGGAGGCGCGATGCCCGCCGAAGGCGGAGTAGTGATCTCGCTCGCCCGCATGCGCCGAGTGCTGGAGGTGGACGTCGAGAATCGCGTGATGCTTGCTCAAGCGGGCTGCCCGAACCTCCACCTCTCGCGACACGTCGCGGAGCAGGGGCTGCACTTCGCCCCCGACCCGAGCAGCCAGACCGTCTGCACCCTGGGCGGAAACATCGCTGAGAACAGCGGCGGCCCGCACACACTCAAGTACGGCGTAACCACCGACCACGTGCTCGGCGTGACGCTTGTGGACGACTCGGGTGAGGTGAGGCGGTTCGGAGGCTCGGTTGGCGAAGCGCCCGGGCTAGACCTCCTGGGCGTCATAGTCGGGTCCGAAGGAACGCTCGGCGTGGTGACCGAAGCGTGGGTTCGACTTACGCCGGTGCCACCCGTGGTGCGGACGGCGCTCATCGCCTTCCCTACCGCCCGCGACGCAACCGAGACCGTAAGCCGCGTCATCGGCGCGGGAGTCATCGCCGCCGCCATGGAGTTCATGGACGGAAGCGTCATCCACGCGGTTGAGGCAGCGTTCCACACCGGACTGCCCACCGACGCGGGCGCGCTCCTCTTGATCGAGTGTGACGGCGACGACGAGAAGAGGGTTGAGGCGGAGATCACCACCGTCCTTGCCATCGCCCGCGAGCGGAACGCGATGCGAATTGACATCGCCGGCGATGAAGCCGAGCGGGCGAAACTCTGGACGGCTCGCAAGAAGGGCATCGGCGCACTAGGCCGAGTAGCTCCGTCAATCGTAACGCATGACGGCGTGATCCCTCGATCGCGCCTGCCGGAGGTGCTGGAGTTCGTTTACCGCGTTGCGGGTGAGGCGGGCGTTGGTGTGGCGAACATCTTCCACGCGGGGGACGGAAACCTTCACCCTATCTTCCTCTTTGACGAGCGCGACCCGCGGCAACTCGAAGCCGTCACGCGGGCGGGCGAAGCCGTGATGCGCCGCTGCATCGAGGAGGGCGGCAGCGTGACGGGCGAGCACGGAATCGGAATCGAGAAGATAGACCTGCTCTCCGAGATGTTCTCGCCGACCGAGCTGCGCTTGCAACGGGAGATTCGCGACTGCTTCCGCTCAACCGACCTTTGCAATCCGGGCAAGGTGTTCCCGTCGTCAAAGTCGTGCGTCGAGGTGCGGGTTCGCCACCGCGCGGTGCCCGTGTAGGGAGGGGTCGGAGCGCGCTCGGGCCGGCGCGGGCCACCCTACCCCAGTGCCGCGGAAAGGGCGCTACCCCCTCACAATATATGCAGGGAGGTGCCTCTGAATCGAGGGACGATATGCCGCCTCCGATTGCGCCAAAACTTCACAAACGGTTACAATGTGAGAGGAGGCGCAATGAGCATTCTCCATCTTCTGACCATCTCCACCCTGTTGGCCGGTGCGCCAGCTACACAGGAGCAACGCCAGCCGAACGCCTACGACGTATACAATGCGATCATCAACGGTCGCTGGGATGAAGTTGACCGAATCAAAGAGCAAGTCGGCTCGTTCAGTCACGACAAGTTACCGGGAGCCAGGGACGTGCTTTCCCAACTTGCATCCGTCACCGGTTACTCTCATGTTTATGCGAACGCCCTCACTGGAGTTCGAATCTGCATCGAGTACGGCGCGGACCCTAACGCCATGCAAGGTAGCCCGCTCAGCATTGCCGCCGGTGCCGACAAGTGGTCCAAGGTCGTCGAGAGGCTCCTTCAATACGGCGCAGACCCTGATCTGCATGCGCCCAAGGCGCCTTCTGCCCTCCACTATGCCATCGCGGGCAACCTACCCAACAATGTAAAACTCCTGATAGCGCACAAGGCAGGGGTGAACAGGGAGGCATGGATCGTGATTGACGTTGCCGGAGATCCCAAAAGTCCGGAGTTCCCTCTGAAGAGACCCCTAACCCCGCTCGCGTACGCGGCGTGGCTGGGTCGCCCGGAGATCATGAGGATGCTCATCGAGAGCGGTGCGAGCGTTGATCAAAAGAACTCCGTGACGGGGAGGACAGCGCTGCACGAAGCCGCGGTCGGACGAGTGCCCCCCAGGTGGTCCGGCTACCCATACTCGGAAGAACTCCAGACGGAAGTCGTCAAGATCCTGCTTCGGCACGGCGCAGACAAACAGATCAAGGACAAAGACGGCAACACCGCTCTCGACTTGGCTAAGAAGGCGAACGCCACGAACGTAGTCCCGCTTCTGGAACAAGGCAAAGTTGAGTCCCATGGGGCGAACGCACAGGGGAAGCCCTCCGGCGCCCCACAAGACCCTCAGACACCCGACCCGGAGCGCTCCGCGGTAACGTCGTGGACAGTCAGCCAAGCGGTTCGCTGGGGTAAATGGGATGAGGTGCATCGGTTGTACAATGACCTCGGATCGTTCAAGTTCCCGATTGACCCGCAACGCGATGCGTACGATGTGCTAACCCTGCTCGCCTTGGAAACCCACGACGCCGGAACCTACGCCAACGTCCTGACGGGAGTTCGAATCTGCATCGAATACGGCGCTGACCCGAACGCGAATCAAGGCCTACCCCTGCGCACAGCTGCCGGTGTAGACAAGTGGTCCAAGGTCGTCGAAAGGCTCCTTCAACACGGAGCGGACCCGAACCTGCATCCCGAGGGAGTCGAATCTGCTCTCTTGGAGGCCGTGGCTGCAAACTTGCCTAACAACGTGGCTGTCCTCATCAAGTACAAAGCAAACATCAACGAGGAGTCGTGGCACGCCACTGAGGGTGACCCGCTCCCTTTCGATAGACCGAACATCGCCCGCCGGCGGCCCATCACGCCGCTCATGCTGGCTGGGCGCCTTGGCCGAGTAGAGATCGTCCGGATGCTTCTCGAAGGTGGCGCCGCAATCAATCAACAGGACTCCGTTTACGGGAGGACGGCCCTCCACGAGGCAGCCGTTGGCCGAAGTCTCTTCCGAGAGTGGCCGTTCACGAGAGAATACACAGAGGAGGACCAAATCAACACCGTCAAGGTTCTTCTCGCGCACGGCGCAGACAAACAGATCAAGGACAAAGACGGCAACACCGCGCTCGACTTGGCTAAGAAGGCGCACGCCACGAACGTAGTCCGGCTTCTGGAATAGAGAGCGGGCTGTGTGGGTCTCGATGCCCCGCGGCAGCTAGTGCACGCTCGTGCCGTCGGGGGCTTCCTTGTCCGGCTGCAGGAGGATCGCCTCGCCGTCCGGCCCATCCGCGGCAAGGATCATCCCTTGGCTGTCGAAACCGCGCATCTTCCGCGGAGCGAGGTTCGCCACCAAAACGACCTGGCGGCCGATGAGGTCTTCAGGCGCGTACTGCGGTCGGATTCCGGCGAGAACCTGCCTGCGCTCCTCCCCCACGATCAATTCAAGCCTCATCAGCTTGTCGGCGCCCTCGACCGGGGCGGCATCGAGCACGCGGGCGACTCGCAACTTGACTTTCAGGAACTCTTCGATCGAGATGGTTTCGTCGCTCTGAGGTTCGGGCTTCGGCGCTCCTTTCTCTTCCCGCGTCGCGCCCGCCGGGCGCCCTGAAGCCTTTGCGAGGCGGACATATGTGGCGACCGGCTCGGCAACCCTTTCGCCGGCAGGAACGCTGGTCTCCACGGAAACGTCGGCGAACGCCGTCGCGGGCTGAAGGTTCAGAAGGGACGCCAGCCGGGCAGCCAGCGTCGGCGCTATGGGTGCGACGAGGGCCTCGAGGAAGCGCACCTTCCACAGCATTGTCCGCATCACTCGGTGCAAGCGCTCAGAGTCGCCGCTCTTCTTTAGGTCCCACGGCTTCTGAGCGTCAATGTACGCGTTCAGCATCCTGCCGACCTCGAGCGCGCGCTCGGTGGCCTGTTCGATGCGGAAACGGTTCATCGCGTCGAAGTACGCCTCACGCGCTTCAAGGCATCGTGCAATCGCCTCTTCGTCAGGCGCCGCGTCGGGCACCACGCCGTCGCAGAAGCTATGCGTCATCGAGATGACCCGGTGCACACCGTTTGAGATAACGTTGACCAACTCCGAGTTGTAGCGACCGTCGAATTCGTCCTGCGAGAAGGAGGTGTCGTTCTCGAAGGGCAGCGTACGCGCCATGTGCCAGCGCACGGCGTCAACAGCCAGGTCGCCGGGACAGCCGGCGCGCTCGGCAAGCTCTTCCGCCAACTCGAGCGGCCGCACAACGTTGCCCAAAGACTTGCTGATCTTCCGGTCACCCATCAGCACCCAGCCGTGGCCGATGAGCGTCTTCGGCAGCGGCAAACCCAGGCCCATCAGCATGGCGGGCCAAATCGTAGCGTGGAACCGCACCAGGATGTCTTTGCCCATCCATTGGGCGGCTGCAGGCCAATAGGTCTCCCAATCGCCATCAGGCCAACCGATGGCCGAGATATAGTTGATGAGCGCGTCGAACCACACGTAAATGACGCGGGATTCGTCTCC
>JBFMFD010000063.1:0-13827 GCA_040752255.1 Armatimonadota bacterium | reverse complement strand
GAGCTTCAGACGCTCTGCGCGCAGGAGCATGAACATCATCCAAGCAGGCTTTCACGACGGACCGACTCGAACGGCGGACGCCCCACCAGGTGGGTTCCATGAGTTCAGGATCACGCGAAGGGGCAATGTGCTGAGCGCGTATCTTGATGATGAGTTGTTTCTCAGCGGGGCGGGCATCGCCGAGGATGTGCGCTTCGTGACTTTAGCGTTTTCAGGAGACCGCGGGATGCCGGCGCAACTTCTTGTCGATAGCGTGTCTGTCGTTCCCGAGCCGGCATCCGTTGCTGCGCTCGCGGGATGCACGGCGATGCTTGGGCGCCGCCGGCGGAGGACGCGCCGATGAAGAGATACGTCACGTTCCTGCTCCCCCTCGCCCTCGTGCCTGCGGCGTCCGCGGGGCAAAGGTTCTTCGACGACTTTGAAGGAAAGGACCTGGGCGAGCACTGGGAATTCAGGAACCCCGACGCGGAGATGGTCTACTCCGTCCATGACAGCCTGTTGGAGGTTCATTCTGTGTCAGGGTTCTATCCGCGAGAGTGGATTTCCGCGAGCATCCCGGAGTTTGGCGATTTTGACATGCGGGCGCGAGTCGGTTGGACAGACGATGTTTCGTTTCATCAATTAATCGTCATGCTCGACGATGGCTGGACGTACGGCCGCACACCAATCGCGTTCATGGAATATGAGCACTGCTGCGAACGGGGCCGCGGTTGGAATTGGTTGATCGCTGGGTTTCGTGACGGTCCCACAAGGTGGATGGTCGCGCCACCTGGAGGCTTCCACGAGTTCCGCATGGCGCGAACAGGGGATGAGGTGTCGGCGTACTTCGACGAGACGTTGATCCTTCGGGGCACGGCCAGTACGATTCCCGCGCGGTTCGTTACGTTGTATTTCGAAGGCCGCACCGTAGACCTGTTCGTTGACCGAGTTTCGGTCGTGCCTGAGCCTCTCTCTGCGTTCGGGCTCGCGATGGGAATGGGAGCTCTCGCCCTTCGCCGCAGGAGGACGCGCTGATGTCTTGGCGTCACGTGCTCAACTGGCCGGCTCGTCCGCCGCGCGCAAAGAGGAAACGATGATGAAGAGACTCTTGATACTTCTGCTCCCCCTCGCCCTCGTGCCTGCGACCGGTGCGGGGCAGAGGTTCTTTGACGACTTCGACGGCGAGGACCTAGGCGAGCATTGGGGCGAGGGGAACCCGAAGGGAGGGATGATCTACTCGGTGCACGACAGCTTGCTGGACGTTGAGCGCTTAGAAGGCATCTTCTCTGCTCGGGAGTGGATCAAGGCTCGAATACCGGAATTCGAGGACTTCGACATGAGAGCCAGAGTAGGATGGACCCACGCACCACCGCGACAGTCGCTGATGGTTATGCTGGATGACGGGTGGCCCAATAGCGGTTCATACGTCGCGCAGATGACCTACCAGCACGGCTTCGCCGACGGACAGGAGTACAACCTGCTGCAAGCCAGCTTCAGCGGCGGCCCATTCCACGAGGCGGGCGCCCCGCGGGACGGCTTCCACGAGTTTCGCATCACCAGGAACGCCGGGGTCTTCACTGCCTACTTCGACGGTGAGGTCTTTCTGACTGGCAGCGGTACCGAGGTTCGCCCTCAGTATCTCACGCTCTACTTCTCTGGACTCAATGGTCAGGACGTGGACCTCTTCGTGGATCGTGTCTCGGTGGTGCCAGAGCCTCTCTCCGCGTTGGTGCTCGCGATGGGGATGGGGGCTCTCGCCCTTCGCCGCAGGAGGACGCGCTGATGTCTTGGCGTCACGTGCTCAACTGGCCGGCTCAGCTCACAGCGATTCACGCTGTGATCCTTCTCCTCTTCGCCCTCTCGCCGGCGACGTAGGGAGCGGATCGCCAACACACAACACACTCCTCCTACGTATACTTCCTGTCAGGAGTAGAGCATGAACGACGAACGAAACCCCGATGGAAACGGCAACGGCCACAAGTGGCAAGAACCACGCCGCGACAGCGGAGCGTGCAGCAACCTCAAGACGGCGCAGTTCTTGCTGGACGCCGAATGCCGTAGCGCCATCTTGACCACCAACGCGGACTTTGAACGCCGCATCATCATCATCTCGGTCGACTCCGAGGAGGGTATCGTGGTATTCATCGGCGGCGAGGACGTTACGCCGGAGGACGGGTATCCGCTGCTCCCCCGAGAGCGGAAGCAATTCGCCGTCGGCAGCCAGACCGTGATCAAGGCCGTGATCGCCCCCAATCAGGCCGGATCAGCCCGCGTGTACGTGATGGAGTTGGGATAGGCGCACTCGCGGCGCGCAAGACCCATCTGCCGCCATGCCGCCCATAATCCGCACATGGCGCTGAAGATCAACGACCCGAGCGTGCTCGCACAGAGGACGCACATCCTCGCACAGGTGGACCCCGAAGTCTCGACTATCATCCGCAAAGAGGAGACGAGGCAGGAGCAGAACCTCGAACTCATCGCAAGCGAGAACATCACCAGCCGAGCCGTGCGCGAAGCCGTCGGAAGCGTGATGACCGACAAGTACGCCGAGGGCTACCCAGGCAAGCGGTACTACGGCGGGTGTGAGTACATGGACGAGGTGGAGTCGCTCGCCATCGAGCGCGCCTGCCGCCTGTTCGGAGCCGCGTGGGCGAACGTTCAACCACACTCCGGTGCGAACGCGAACATGGCAGCCTACTTCGCGTTCCTCGAACCGGGCGACCGCATCCTTGCGATGAACCTCTCAGACGGCGGGCACCTGACCCACGGCAGCCCGGTCAACTTCAGCGGGACGCTGTATCAGGTCATCCCCTACGGCGTGCGCCAGAGCGACGAACTGATTGACTATGACGAACTCGAACGCCTGGCGAGCGAACACAAGCCGAAGATGATCGTGTGCGGGGCGACTGCGTACGCGCGAGAGATTGACTACGCACGGTTCCGCCGGATTGCCGACTCGGTCGGCGCGATGCTGCTTGCGGACATCGCGCACCCCGCAGGCCTCATCGCTGCGGGCGAGTATCCCAGCCCGATCCCCCATGCCCACATCGTTACGAGCACAACGCACAAAACGCTTCGCGGCCCGCGTGGCGGCCTGATCCTCAGCAGCGATGAGGAAATCGGGAAAAAGATAAACAAAACCGTCTTCCCCGGCTTGCAAGGCGGCCCGCTGATGCACCAGATTGCCGGCAAGGCGGTCTGCTTCCACGAGGCGATGCAGCCCGAGTTCAAGCGGTACCAAAAGCAGGTGAAGGCGAACGCTCGCGAACTTGCCGCAGCAATGACAGCCGAGGGCTTCCGCGTAGTCAGCGGCGGCACGGACAGCCACCTGATGCTGATTGACCTTCGCCCGTTCGGCATCACCGGGAAGGCGGCGCAGGCGGTCCTCGACACGGTAGGCATCACGACGAACAAGAACACGATTCCGTTCGACCCTGAATCGCCTTTCGTGACGAGCGGCTTGCGCTTAGGCACGCCCGCGGTGACAACGCGCGGAATGAAGGAGCCGGAGATGGCGCTCGTGGCGTCCTACATCGCGAGGGCGTTGCGCGGGAACGAGGACGAGGGGGAACTCAACAAGGTGAGGCACGACGTGCGCGCACTCACCGAGCAGTTCCCTGTGCATGAGGTTGGGTGAGGGCTGCGGCTGAGGGCGACCGGCGAAGCTCCGAGGTAGAGTCCCGTGATGCGTGGAGGCATTGAGCACGGCGGGAGGTTCTTCGAAGAGCTCGGGGTGGACTTCGCGCACCTGGAGCGGCGCGCGAAGGTTGTGAACGCGGACGTGCTCGACGCATGGTACGACCCTTCCCCACGCGTACTCGCTGCCCTGAAGGACGCGCTGCCGTGGCTGGTGAGGACTAGCCCGCCGGTCCGTGCAGAGGGCGTTGTCGCTGCCATCGCCGAGGCGCGTGGTGTGCCCGAGGCGTGCGTCGTCGTTGGGGCGGGCTCCTCGTCGCTCATCTTCTCTGCCCTGCCCCGGTTCGTCGCCCCGAGTTGCGGTGCCGTCGTTTTGGATCCATCGTATGGCGAGTACGAGTTCGTCCTCACGCGCCACTTAGGTGTGCGGGTTGAGCGGGTCATTCTCGATGGGAGCAACGAGTTCGTTCCGGATGTGCGCCGGGTTGCGGACGCCGCGCGCGGCGCTCATCTGCTTGTCATGGTCAACCCCAACAGCCCGACCGGCGTCGGGCTCACTCGCGACGAGATGGTCGAGCTTCTCGACTCGCTCGGGGCGGACACGGTGGTTTGGGTGGACGAGACGTACATTGACTTCCTCGGGACGGAGCATTCACTAGAGCCGCTTGTTGGGTCGCGCCGCAACCTCATCGTGTGCAAGTCCATGTCGAAGTACTACGCCCTCAGCGGCTTGCGCTGCGGCTACTTGGTCGTGCCGCCCTGCCTGAGGGAACTCCTTGACGAAGTTGTTCCGCCGTGGCCCCTGGGGTTGCCGGCGCAAGTCGCAGCGGTTGAGGCGTTACGCGACGGGCAGTACTACCTTCAGATGGCGAAGGAGACCGCTCGCCTCCGGTCGGAGTTGGCGTCCGCCCTTGCAGAGATCGACGGTCTGCGCGTCTACCCGTCATGTGCCAACTTCCTGCTCGTAAGGAGCCTTGAGCCGAGACCGGCTGCAAGCGAAGTCGTTGGCCGTTGCGCCGAGGAGTCGGTTCACTTGCGCGATTGCACCTCGATGAGTTCGCGCGACTTCAGCCGCTACATCCGCGTGGCGGTGAAAGATGAGGCGTCGAACGCGCGCATCGTCGAGGCGGTTCGCGCGGCAGTACAATAACCTCCGGTGCGGCCGTTGCCTTGCGCTCTCCGGATACCTCGAATCGAGTCGCTCATTGCTGGACGAACCAGACGAACTGATCCACCATGAACCCCCAGGCGGGAAAGGTGACGCCGTAGTCTACGAGCCCAACCCGAAGCCGGAGAAGACCGTCGCCTCTGACGTAGTCAGGAGCGGACTCGGTGATTCGGACGGCCACGGTATTACGCCCGACGTACACTGGACGCGAGTCCACCACATCCCACATCCCAGTTCTGAAGTTGAAGGCAAGGATTCGCTGGATCGGCCCGTTCACGGTAGGAGACGTTTCTGCTACGAAGTAAAGCTCCGTAGGTGAGGTTGTCGGCGAGCGTCCCTCTACTTCGATCTCTACTGAAGGGATGTTCAGAGAGGTGGGCCGCAGGGCTTGGACTCGAACGCCAAAAGTATCGTTGTAGTAAAGGTCCAGCAACCCTCCTGAAAGGTATTGCCCACGCGTTACTGCAAATGTCAATGGAGCGACGAAGTCGGTGGGCCTGATGCACACGGTGAGAAAGTCTCGGCCGCCAGGGAACCTATAAAGCGCCTGCCCCGTGACGTACACACTTCCGTCTTCGGACGCTACGATGGCGACGGCTTTGTCCTCCCCACCAGCGGTTCCTCGTTGACGAAGCTCCCAATGGAAGTTGCCTGCAGAATCGTACTTGATTACGAGATAATCAAAGGCGCCGTGGGTTTGGTCACGTGACGACGCTCCGGCCACAAACGAATTGCCGTTCGCATCCGCGACAACATCGAGCCCGTAGTCAATGTCATTTGCAGGGCCATTGTACGACTGTACATAGCGAACATCTCCCCTCCGCGACAGGTTGATTGTGAGAATGTTGGAGAATGTTCCGCCGTCGCTGGTGCTGCCGACAAGAGTCAGGTTTCCGAACCGATCGACGCAGCCGTTTGCGACGGTATCCGCCACGTTGCCACCTCCATCCAGTACACGCCTCCATACGAGGTGGCCGTGACGGGAATAGGAGAATGCCCCCACATCCCGCGCCGGGCGGTTACCATTCATGTTTGCACCAACGAGAATCCGTCCGGCGGCATCGAATACAACGGCGACTCCATAGTCATTGTCGCTCAGCGACCCATCCTGCAGGTCATGCCACAGGAGGGTTGAGTCGGAAGCGAGTAGCCGCGTGGATACGTCACGACCGCGGCCTGCAACGACCTTGGCCCCGGTCACGGCGACTCCCTCGTCCGTCAGAGCAAGGGAATCAGCCGTCCCGGTGCCGGAATGCTCCCACAGTATCGTCCCGTCTCCGGACAATTTGGCCACCACTCCATCGGAACCGGACTCGCCACACGCGTAAATGTTGCCAGTCGGGTCAATGGCAATGGACCTCCCGTAGTCGTATTGATCTGTGCCGTACACCACGGCCCACAGCTGCTGGCCGGAAGGAGACATCCTGGCGACGAAGTAATCCCAGTTTGAGGCTCTGTACGTTGAACCGATGACATAGACGCCACCCTCGCCGTCGCACGCGACAGCGTAAGGCGAGGCGTTGGGCACATCTATGCGCGCATCCCAGAGGAAGTTGCCATCGAAATCGTACTTTACGACGCCCGTGTACGTCCCTCCGGAACTAACCGCTCCAATCACGACGATGCCATCTGGTGCCAGCGCCATAGAGGCTGCCCAAGCGTATCCCTCTCCACGATTATCGTATCGCTGAATCCAGTTTGGGCTGATCTGAGCTTGCACTGCGCCGCCGATGCCGATAGAGGCAAGGACGGATATTGGCGTGGCAATTCCCCAGGCGAGACTGCGCATGCCTGATTCTACCCACCTCAGCGGCTCAGCACCATCCTGGCGAGGGAGGAGCCTCCGCCGCCGAGGCGGAGGCCTCCTCGCGCGCGCTGCCGTCACGCCTTCGGCGCGAGCACGAACGCGCGCACGTCGTGCGCGTCGAGCTGGCTCTGTCGAGACCAGCCGTTCGTCGCCATCGCGTACACGTGCAGGTGCTCGGCGAAGCCCGCCACCGAGCAACCACCGAGAAGGTCGGTCGCCGTGCCGGATGCGGTGTGCATTCCTGCGCCAACCGCTCCGCTCGTACTCGGTGGCGTGAGTTTGTTCGCGCCGCGATACAGCTCGAACGCGAAAGTTGCGAAGCCGTTCGGGTGCGAGGCTTCATAGTTCATCACGACCGTCTCGAGCGACGCGGGAGTGTATTCAAGGACGCCGCATTCGTCGCTGGCGGGGGTGCCGGCAATGGTCGGTGCGGCGACGCTCGCTGCGCAAGGGCTGTTGTCCACGTGCAGTGTCATTACGAACGAGTTTCCACTGACGAGGTTGAGCGACGGATGGGCCGCGTCCTCAGTTGTGATCGTGCCGCTGAGGTCTTCAACGTTCGGCACGCGGAAGTGGATGCCCAGCGCGCCGATGTCCACGGGATTGCCGGCAGAGTCGAAGAGGTCAATCTTCAACTCATACTTCCCAGCCTCCGCGGGAGGGGCGAAGTCCGCCGTCGGGAAGTAGGCGCTCGCCGTGTCCTCAACCACGTTCGGGAGACTCCACTGGCCGACCGGCGGCATCGCGGGCGGAATCTCGTAGAGATTCGGCGTTCCGCCGACGGTAACCGGGCCAAGCGCGTACTGGTCAATCACCACATCGCCGCCGACCTCGTGCGCGTAGTGGCGGTTCACCGCGCGGTCGAGCGACTGGAACGTGCCGCCGACCTTGCGCCATTGCACGCGATAGTACTTCACTCCGAGCGAATCGCGCAGCGAGTTATCGAACTCGATGCGCGGGCGAAGCAGACCGCCGAACGGCGCGCCGCCACCGGTGAGCCCTCTGTTGCCGGCGTTGGTAGTCGGCGCAAGGTCGAGGCTCGCTCCTCGGACGTTGGCGAGGGACAAGTTGCCGATCGCCATGACGAGCACCCAGTTGTTGGGCGCCTCGACCGGCGGGCACGGCGCGCAAGTCCTCGCCCACGGGCTCGTCGTGTAGAGCACGACCTCTGTGCCGCACCGATAGTTCCAGCGCGTGTGGCACCCGACCGGCGTCGGCGCATAGATTGGAATCTTGAAGAATCCAACGGTGCGATACGCCTTGAAGTACAGGTCGGGCGTGTCCGGGTTGAAGATGCTTCGCCAGAAGCAGCACCGAAACTTCCCGCACTCGTCCGTTGTCGTTTCGCAGATCTTCGTCATCCGCACGAAGCGCGGATAGAAGAGGCAGAGAAGCGGCCAGACGATCCGGGGGTTGCGGATCAGCTCGAGCCGGAAGTTGTCAATGCTCGCCACGCGCGCGGCGAGTTGCAGCGACGTGGGCATCTCAATCGAGCGCAGTTGCTGAATCAGCTCTTCGCGCTCGAACGGCGGTGGATCGGGTTGCGGCCCGGGCGGAATCGGCGGAATCGGCCGCTCCGGTTTGATGATAATATCTCGCCAGCGCTCCAACTCCAGGTCCGGGATTCGGGGAAGGATGATGTGGATCGGATCAACCTCATACCCCTCCACCGTGGCATGGCAGACCGGGAGGTCGAGCGGGATGCCTCCCGTAACGACCCTCTTCAGCAGCGTGCCCGGCACGCAGCATCGCCGGAACAACCACAAGCGCCAGCTCTCCGGAGCGATCTCGAGCCTCACCTTGGGGCTCACATCCTTCGGATCGAGGCGCAGTATGCGTTCCGCCGCTCCGATGCGGCGGAGGTCAATCAGGTTGAACTCCCCCTCGTCCGCCCGCGGCCCGACGAGGACGCGGACGCCTCGTGGGTTGTCGCTCTTGTCGAGGGAAAGGGTCGCAGCGCCCTTCTCGACGGGCGCGCTGTCGAGCAGCTGCCCGCCGGACGAGAAGGCATACGCGACAAGGTCGGGGGGCTGCTCGTCGGATTCGACGTGCAGCAGTTCGGCGTTGACTATAAGGCGAACGCCGTCGCCTTTGGTGGCTCTTGCGGCCATGGTTTTCCTCCTTTCGGTTCATGGAGGAGGGCCCGCCGCCCAGCCTGTCATCCCTCCTGGGATTTCATGCTGCGGACGCGAAGGAGCAGGTTCCATCGCGCCACGCCGCCGCCTGCTCTATTGTAGCACGAGAAACGGGTGGCACGGACAGATTCTTCTGCGACCTCCGCGGGCATGACGCTTTCGACAGAATCGTCCGTGAATGGCGCGGTGGAGTATCGAATCTCCGTGCACAAGCACAAGCTTCGCAGGTCGCGCAGCGACCGGGACCTAAGCCGGAGTCGGCCGGGATGTCGGAGGCAAGGAGGATGATGTGGGGCACCGACGGGGTAGGATTAGGCCATGGTTGGCCTTGTAGCAATGGAGGAACTCGGGCAGCGGAGCGCGGGCGCGCCCGTGTGGCTGACTTGGGTCAGCCTCGGGCTAGGCATTCTTAACGCTCTGGTTCTAACTGTGCCCATGATCATATATGCTAGAAGGAAGGCTCGCTTGAACTTCCGTCTGACGAAGGAGCTCAGCCTACGGATATCTCCTGCTGGCGAAACGATGCACGCGTTCGCTTCGCTATCCCCAATTGAGGGCGGGGTCACCGTGCTTGATGTCGATATCGAAGTCTCCAAATCTGGAGATCTACAAAAACAGTATCCGTACCGCATTCACTCGCTCGGCTTTAAGCAACCAAGGATCATGGATCCAACGATCCAGTGGGCCTTTGACACGACAAGTCCGTACCAGAACATAGCTGAGTACGAGACCGTGCAGCGTATCTGGTTCTGCGTCTCTAAGGCGGGTCAAACGACAAAGCTCAAGAAGGTGATTGAGGATTGTTTTCAGGAAGTCCAAAGAATACAGTGGCCAACGGAAGACACTGAGAAGGATAGAAAGGACGAGCTCTTAGAAGCCTTGAAGAACAAGTGGGTTCCGGAGATTTGGCAGTTTGTCGAGATGGAGCCCGGCGAGTGGGAAGTTAAGGCCACGGTTCACTACCGACCGTTCTGCGGCCCTTGGCGTCGTAAGCAGGACGAAACCGTTGCTTCATCCCTCAAGTTTCGGGTTGAAGAGGACTTCCCTAATCTGATGAAGGAACAGCTTCGCAACTGGTTGGAGCAACTCGTGGACGCCCACCTGGGTCTACGAAAGACGGATCCGCTTGTTCCAGAGTATATTCCGCCGGAAATCGAGGAAGTTGATTCCCAAAAAGCACTAGCCCGGCAACACTCCAAGCAGTAAGGCAGGCACGCAATGTTTCGGGATAGCCCCCGCGTGCCGTGTCCACGTTCAATATGGATACGGTATGTCTTTCAACCACTGCTTAAGTTTCGCCAAGCCAAACTGCTTATTTTGTGATTCATATAGCGTCATCTTCTGCCCATCTAGGGGAGCTGTGCCCTTCCCACCCTGCTCATACCCCGTCGAAGTCTGAACATCAATTGTGAATTTCGTCACCTGAAGGTTGCGCCTCAATACTGCGGTTCGGAAGAGCATTAGTGCAGGAATGACGTGATTAAACCAATCTTCCGTCGCGGGACTACTTGCGAGCTTAGGATACCGGTAAGAAGACCCGCCAAGGTTCTGCCAGCCAAACATCTCAAACATGCTCTGGATGCGGTTTCGATCAGCGGGATCAGCGCCATGAATGTCGAAAGTAACTATAATGGGCAATTCGGTAACCTCCAGTTGCACACCCTCACTATGTCGCTCGGCAGAGGGTCGCCTGACTGGTTGGGGGTGGCGGCGTGGAAGTCGTGCTCCGCCCTGCGCTCCAAGTACGGCGGCGTGAATACCGTACCCTCCCTCGCCACCTGCCAGGCGCCCCAAGCGTCGCCCTGCCGCCCCGATGCTCGGTTGGGACAGTTCATTGGCAGTGCCGTCCGAATATCCATACGAAAGAACCATACCCGCTTGAGCGGAGGCTTGTCAAGGACCTCAGATACCTTCATGATAGCGATGTGCCTGCCCTCCAAAGGCCCCCAGGAAAACCGACGGCGTTCGCCTTCGAGCCACCGGGGAACCCCTGCAAGTCGAGCCCTGGTCACCTCCAGACGAAGTCACCCCCACGAGGCGAGGGGCCCGGCGTCGGGTAAAAGTCGGGGGCGATGGGGTCGCTTGGTATCGCAGCCATGTTCCCCGGACAGGGGAGTCAGCAGCCCGGCATGGGCAGGGCGCTTGCGGAGGCGTGCGCCTCCGCAAGCGAGGTCTTCGACCGCGTCTCCGAAGCCACCGGCAAGGACATGCGCGCCGTCTGTTGGGAGGCGGACGCCGAAACGCTCCGGCAGACGGAGAACGCCCAACTGGCGCTGCTCACCGCGTCGCTGGCCGCCTTTCGCGCCACCGCGGAGGCAACCGGCTTCACGCCGCTTGTCGGGGCGGGGCACAGCGTCGGTGAGTACGCGGCGCTCGCCGCCGCCGGGATGCTGGAGGTAGAGGATGCTGCGCGCCTCGTCCAGCGGCGGGGCGACCTCATGGCGCGTGCGGGGAGACTCGCGCCGGGGACGATGGCGGCTGTCCTGGGCCTCGAGGACGAGGCGGTCGAGCGTGTGTGCGCCGAGGTCTCGACCGATGGCGAGCCGGTGGTGGCAGCCAACTACAACTCGCCTGGCCAGGTGGTCATCTCCGGGGCGGTGACGGCGGTCGAGAACGCGTGCGAGCGGCTGAAGGCGGCGGGGGCGAAGAGGTGTCTCCCGCTGAACGTAAGCGGCGCGTTTCATTCGCCCCTCATGCGGGATGCCGCCGAGGCGATGGCAGAGGCGCTTCGGCAAGTCGAGTTCCGGCGAGGGGCATTCCCGGTCGTCAGCAACGTGCTGGCGCAGCCGGTGGAGGACCCGGCGGCGTGGCCGGACCTTCTCATGCGCCAACTCGCCGAGCCGGTCCGATGGACGGCGTCGGTGGTCGCGATGGGAATAATGGGCGCTCGGCTGTTCGCGGAGTTCGGGGTTGGCGCGGTGCTCTCAGGGCTGGTGCGAAGAACTCTCGAGGACGCGGACGCGGTCGCGGTCGAGTCACCCGACACGCTGCAGCAGTTTTCGGATCGTATTGCGGGGGTGGGCGCAGGATGAGCCTGACGGGCCGGGTGGCGATCGTTACGGGCGCAAGCCGCGGCATCGGGCGGGCGATCGCGCTTGAGTTGGGGGGCGCCGGCGCGTCCGTTGCGTGCCTTTCGTCCAAGCCGGGCGGCTGCGCGTCCGTGGTCGAGGAGATTGGCGAAGACCGGGCGGCGGACTTCGCGTGCGACAACGCCGACGCCGGGGCGATCGAAGCGACGGTTCAAGCGGTCGTGGAGCGGTTCGGCACGGTGCACATCCTGGTGAACAACGCAGGGGTAGCGCGGGACGCGCTCCTGCTTCGAATGTCTGTAGAGGCTTGGGACGAGGTCATGAACGTGAACCTGCGGGCGGCGTTTGCATTCACCAAGGCGTGCTCCCGCCCCATGATGAAGGAGCGCTGGGGAAGGATTGTCAACCTGTCGAGCATCGTCGGCTTGCACGGTCAGGCGGGCCAGGCGAACTACGCCGCGAGCAAGGCGGGGCTCGTCGGATTCACCAAGTCTGTGGCGAAGGAACTGGGCAGCAGGGGGATCACCTGCAATGCGGTCGCTCCGGGCTTCATCGAGACGGATATGACGCAGAACCTGCCTCCAGAGATGCGGGAGCACGTTTTGAACTCAGCCCCCCTGGGCAGATTGGGGACACCGGAGGACGTCGCCCGGGTGGTTCGGTTCCTCGCGAGCGACGATTCCGGGTATATAACCGGCCAGACCGTCGTTGTGGACGGCGGCTTGACCCTCTGACTGAGGGTACAACAGGTGAGAAGCATGGACCGAAACGAAATCTTCGAGAAAGTCAAGAAGGCGGTCGTCGAGCAACTGGACGTGAGGGAGGAGGAGATTACTGAGGAGTCCACCTTCGTTCAAGACCTCGGCGCCGACTCGCTGGAAGTGGTCGAGATAGTCATGGCTTTGGAAGAAGCCTTCAACATCGAGATACCGGACGACGAAGTTGACCAGATCAAGACGGTCGGCGACGCCGTCAACTTTATCGAGTCAAAGCTCAAAGAGAAAGCCGGAGCCGAGTAGGCCCTCTCCGAGACCCACCATGATGCAAGACGAGATCTTCGAGAAGACTTGCGAGATCATCGCCGAAAACGTTGACGCAAGCGCGAACGCGATCACGCTTGAATCAAGGTTCGACGAGGACTTGCACGCCGACTCGCTCGAGAAGGTCGAGGTCGTCATGGGTCTGGAAGAGGCCTTTCAAATCGAAATCCCGGACGACGAACTGGACAACCTGAAGACCGTCGGCGACCTTGTTCGACTCATCGAGTCGAAGATGAAGGAGCCGGTCTGACCTCTCATGTGATTGCCAATGCCTGACGCGGGTCCACTTGCACCGGGAGCGGTCGTCATCACGGGGATGGGCGTCGTTTCGCCTGCCGGGAACTCGCTCGACGAGTTCTGGCAGAGCCTCGTGAACGGCAGAAGTTGCGTCGGCCCGATCACGCATCTCGACGCAAGCGACTACTCCTGCCGAATCGCCGCCGAAGTTCGAGACTTCGACCCGGAGCGCTACATGGAGAAGAAGGACGCCCGGCGCCTGTCGCGCTTCCTTCAGTTCGCCACCGCCGCCGCGGACATGGCGATTCAGGACGCTTGCCTCGACTTCGACGTGACGGACAGGGAACGAGTGGGGGTTCTGGTCGGCTCTGGGATCGGCGGCCTCGACATCCTCGGCGAGCAGTACGAGCGGCAGTTGCAAGGAGGGCCGGGGCGCGTCTCTCCGTTCCTCGTTCCGTTCATGATTCCCGACATGGCGAGCGGCTGGATCTCGATTCGACACAAGTTGAAGGGGCCCAACAGTTGTGTGGTTACCGCCTGCAGCACCGGCGCGAATGCGATCGGAGACGCCGCGCACATCATTGCGCGCGGTGAGGCGGATGTCATGGTCTGCGGAGGGACGGAGGCGCCGATCACGCCGATCGGAGTTGCCGGCTTCTGCGCCGCAAAGGCTCTCAGCACGCGAAACGACGACCCCGAGCATGCCAGTAGACCCTTCGATAAGGACCGCGACGGCTTCGTGATGGGAGAGGGCGCAGGCGTGCTGATTCTCGAAAGTCGGGAGCATGCCCTCGCG
>JBFMFD010000062.1:0-14080 GCA_040752255.1 Armatimonadota bacterium | reverse complement strand
CCCCTTGCTCGGAGGCGGAGACTGCTTCGGCGGCGCCTTCGGAGGGCTCTTGTCCGGAGTCGAACCCGGCCCCTTGCTCGGAGGCGGAGACTGCTTCGGCGGCGCCTTCGGAGGGCTCTTGTCCGGGGTCGAACTCGGCCCCTTGCTCGGAGGCGGGGACTGCTTCGGCGGCGGGTTGTTCCCTGGCTTCGAAGGCCCCTTGGATTGGGCGATCGCGATCGAGCCGCCAATCAGGATTGCTGCAGAGACGATGCAAAGAATTCTTTTCATCTTTCTTGGCTCCTTGCGGACGGTTTCCTTGCCCTCAAGTGTACTGCAAAAGCGCTTCAGATACCGCCCGCAATGCGGTTTTTCTTGCCGATTGGACGCCCCGGAGACCCAAACCGGTACGCTCTCCCCAGTATTCATACTGGCGACACGGCCCGCGCTCCCATCCTCCCCCGCTCATTGAGTACCCTTAGCGCCGCCAGGCTGCTGATGCTTATGAAGCCCATACGCACCTACCGAGCGAGGATCGAGAGCGCAGTCGCGCGCGGCGACTCGACCGAGCACACGCATCGGCCGACCCTGAAGGCGCTGATCGAGGATCTGGACAGCGACCTTGAGGCGATCAACGAGCCGAAGCGCAACACCGAAGTCGGCGCGCCCGACATGCGCATCTTGAGGGGAGCCGTTCCCGTCGGCTACATCGAGACCAAAGACGTCGACGCCAATCTGAACGCGATAGCAAAGACCGAGCAACTCCGGCGCTACCGCCGCGGCCTTGCGAACCTGGTGCTCACCAACTACACCCAGTTCGACTGGTTTCGAAACGGCGAACTCGTCCAACGGGCGGACATTGAGAGTGATGAGGAGAAGGTCCTCGAACTCCTGACGAACTTCCTCCACGCCGAGAGCCTCTCGGTCTCCAAGCCGGGTGAGCTTGCAGAGCGCATGGCAGGGCTTGCGCTCATCATGCGCCACGTCACCGAGGCCGCAGTGAGGACCGAGATCGAAGACGGCACCCTGCACACGCAACTCGATGCATTCCGAAAAGTGCTCATCCACGACCTCGCCCCAGATGAGTTCGCTGATATGTATGCGCAGACGATCGCATACGGTCTCTTCGCGGCGAAGTGCAGCGCAGAGCCGGGCAAGCCGTTCACCAGACAGTCAGCGCCCTATGCCTTGCCGAAAACGAATCCCTTCTTGCGGCGGCTGTTCGGACACATTGCCGGGCCGGAGCTGGATGACCGGCTTCCGTGGGTGGTGGACGACCTCGTGTCCCTTTTGAACCACGCCGACATCGCAGCCATCCTCAAGGACTTCGGCAAGCGCACGAGGCAAGAGGATCCGGTCGTTCACTTCTACGAGGACTTCCTGCGAGCCTACGACCCCGACCTGCGCGAGGTGCGCGGCGTGTACTACACGCCCGAGCCGGTTGTCTCCTACATCGTTCGGAGCGTTGACCATATCCTGAAGACGGACTTCGGCATCACCGACGGCTTGGCGGACAGCACGAAGATTCGCTGGGCGCCTCGCGACTCAGGCGAGGAACTCGAGACGCACCGCCTGCACGTGCTCGACCCCGCCGTCGGCACGGGGACGTTTCTGTACCACGTTATCCGGCACATCCATCAGCACTTCGTCGAGACGGGGAACGCCGGGCGGTGGCCGTCCTACGTTCCGGAGCACCTCTTGCCGCGGGTTCACGGGTTCGAACTGCTCATGGCGCCGTACGCCGTAGCGCACATGAAGTTGGGCATCCTGCTCCAGGAGACGGGTTACGACTTCTCGGGCGATGAGCGGCTCGGCGTGTACCTAACGAACTCGCTCGCGGAGGCGTTCCGTTCCGAGGAGGTCCTTCCCTTCAGCCAGTATCTCGTCGAGGAAGCGAATGCGGCGGGCGCGGTGAAGAAGGACTACCCGGTGATGGTCGTGCTCGGCAACCCGCCCTACTCGGGCCATTCGGCGAACCGCAGCAAAGACGACGACGGCAACCCGACCTTCATCGGCAAACTGCTCCAAGACTACTACAAAGTGGACGGGAAGGCGCTGGGCGAGAAGAACCCGAAGTGGCTGCAGGACGACTACGTGAAGTTCATCCGCTTCGCGCAGTGGAGAATCGAGCGCACCGGCCAAGGCATCCTGGCGTTCATCACGAACCACGGCTACCTCGACAACCCGACGTTCCGAGGAATGAGGCAGAGCCTTATGCGGACGTTCGATAAGATCTACGTGCTCGACCTGCACGGCAACACCAAGAAGAAGGAGACCGCGCCAGGCGGAGGGAAGGACGAGAACGTCTTCGACATCCAGCAGGGCGTGGCGATCTGCGTTTGCGTGAGGTTGGCGAAGTGAAATGACCACTCCGCAAGGGACACTTTGGAAGATCAAGCCTCACACGCGGGCCAAGCACGAGATCTTGCGCAGGTACCTAGGTGCCTGGTTTCGCATCCTTGCGAGCAGTTTCTCGAAACTGGTCTATGTGGACGGTTTTTGCGGCCCGGGTCGATACCAAGGGGGTGAAGCGGGCTCGCCACTAGTCGCGATCGAAGCAGCTCAGGGACTTCCCGAGGGGGTTCAGGCCGAACTCCACTTCACAGACTGGGACCGTCAGCGCCTTCACCACTTGACGCTCGAATTGCGTTCTCAGAAGCCACCTCCAAATGTAGCCATCAAGTGCGAGCGTGCGCACTTTGACGGCTACTTGCGTTCGCTGCTGGACCACTTAGCCACAACAAGAATGCCGCCAATGTTTGTCTTTGTCGATCCGTTTGGGTTTTCGAAAGTGCCGTACGCCTTGCTCAAGCGGCTGTTAAGTTACCGGAGCACAGAGGTTCTGATCACCTTCTCGGCCGACGCCGTCAATCGATTCCTTGGGCATCCAAACGAAAAGATCAGGGCTCTCATCATCGACCTTTTCGGGACGAAGAGAGTGCTGGAGATCGTCGATTCGGCTGCATCTGATCGCATCGTCGCGCTCCGTGATCTGTACCAGCAGCAACTGCTTGAGGCAGCACGGTTCGTTCGCTTCTTTGAAATGCGTGACGAGCGGGACAGGGTGGTCTACTACTTGTTCTTCGCGTCGAACAATCATCTTGGTCACAAGAGAATGAAGGAGGCCATGTGGAAGGTGGACCCGGACGGCGAGTTTCGGTTCTCCGATGCGACAGATGTCGACCAACCGGTCTTGTTCACAATGGACGTAACGGCGATTGTCTCCAAGTCTATCATGAACCGCTTCCGCCAGGCTGGCCAGGTTTCTGTCAAAGAAGTCATTGAGTTCATTGTGAACGACACCCCGTTCATTGACAAGCACGTGAGACCAGCGCTGAGGAAGCTTGAAGGTGACGGAGATGTCCGGGTCAACCCACTCAAGGCGAGCGGAAAACCGCGGAGGACAGGTACCTTCCCTCCGGATGCTGTCATCCGCTTCCCGGGCAGCAAGTCGGACAACCATGGCTGACAACTCAAAGATCGAATGGACAGAGGCGACGTGGAACCCCGTAACGGGATGCACGAAAGTCAGCCAGGGCTGCAAGCACTGCTACGCCGAGCGCTTAGCCAAGCGCCTCAAGGCGATGGGATCCGGCCGCTACCGCAACGGCTTCAAGATCACCCTGCACGAAGACCTCATTGACCGCCCAAAGCGCTGGAAGGCTCCTCGCGTGATCTTCGTCAACTCCATGAGCGATCTGTTCCACCCGGACGTTCCCTTGGATTTCATCTTGCGTGTGTTTGGGACGATGGAGGCGTGTCCCCAGCACACCTTCCAAATCCTCACCAAGCGGAGCGACCGGCTCAAGCAGTGCGCCAACGCCCTACCGTGGCCGCCCAACGTCTGGATGGGCGTGAGCGTGGAGGACGAGAGGGTCTTGCACCGCGTGCACGACCTCAGGGCGGTTCCTGCGGCCGTGCGCTTCCTCTCGTGCGAACCGCTGATCGGCCCGCTCGACAGCCTGCCTCTTGAAGGCATCCATTGGGTGATCGTAGGCGGCGAGTCGGGCCCGAAGGCGAGGCCGATGGATCCCGCGTGGGTGCGATCCATCCGCGCTCAATGCCGCAAGGCCGCGGTCGCATTTTTCTTCAAGCAGTGGGGCGGCGTCCGAAAACACACGACCGGAAGATTGCTGGATGGCAGGACCTTCGATGAGATGCCGTACTGCGTCGCGCCGCGCCCGCCGCGAACGGGGGTCGGGCAATGAGCCGGATCCGCCACGCCGACCTCTACGGCCCCCGCGAGGGGAAGTACGCCGCGCTGGAGCGGCTTGACGTCGCCACAACCGAGTGGACGGAGATCGAGCCGCAGACCCCCTGGTACCTCTTCAAGCCGTTCGACCTCTCCCTCTGGGGCGAGTATGGCGAGTGGTGGAAGGTCAACGAGGTGTTCCCCGTCAACAGCGTCGGCATCGTAACCGCCAGAGACCGCCTCACCATACACTTTACACGGGACGAACTGTGGCAGACCGTTACCGACTTCGTCGCTCTCGAACCGGAGCAAGCGCGACGCAAGTACCAACTGGGGCGGGACGTCCAGGATTGGAAGGTTGCGGACGCTCAGAAGGATCTGCGCGACTCAGGGCCGGTGAAAGGGAACATCGTCCCCATCCTCTACCGACCGTTCGACATCCGCTGGACGTACTTCACAGGACGCTCGCGGGGCTTCATCTGTCGGCCCCGGGGCGAGGTGATGGGGCACATGCTGGCTGGGGGAAACCGAGTTCTTAGCGCCACCAGGAGCATCGAGATTGACGCAGGGTTTCACCATTGCTTCGCTGCTGATGTGCTCACGACGCACCACACGGTCAGTGTCAAGGAGGTTAACTACGCGTTCCCCCTCTACCTCTACCCCGCCGGCGACCTGGCGATGGAGACGGAGCGCAAGGCGAACCTCGCCGACGGGTTCCTTCGTGCCCTCAGAGGGTCCATCGGAAACGAAGCGCCCGCCTTCACGCCGGAGGACGTGTTCCACTACATCTACGCCGTCTTCCACTCGCCCACCTATCGCTCGCGGTATGAAGAGTTCCTGGCGATTGACTTCCCGCGCGTGCCCCTGCCGGGGAGCGACGCGCTCTTCCGAGAACTCTCGCGCATCGGAGAGGAATTGGTCGCTCTGCACCTCGTGCGCAAGGCTGGAGCCGACATGCCGAAGTATCCGATCCCGGGGAGCGACCTGGTGGAGCGGGTGCGGTACGAAGCCCCCACCCCGCTTGTGGGGAGGGCCGGGGAGGGGGCCGAGAGCGCTACGGCCCCAGTCTCAGCAGGGCGCGTGTGGATCAACAAGGCGCAGTACTTCTCCCCCGTCCCGCGCGAAGTGTGGGACTTCCACATCGGCGGCTACCGAGTTTGCGAAAAGTGGCTGAAGGACCGCAAGGACCGAACCCTCGGCGCAGACGACCTCGAACACTACGCGAAGATCGTGGCGAACGTGGCGGAGACGATTCGGTTGATGGAAAGGTTGGACGAGGTGATTGACGCCCACGGCGGCTGGCCCGCGGCGTTCGGCAGGCACTAACCGATGCCACATTAGTCGAGCTGATCGAACTCGGTGCTGTCGAACGACTTGTCGAGTTCATCGTGCCGGTCCAGTATTTTTTTCGCCACTCGCTCGTACCTCTCCTTGGTTAGGCACTCCTCGTTGAAGTCGTGCAGCTCCGAGTCGCGGTTCGGTGACGGGTATCTGCCGGCCCAACGTACTGCACCTGCAAGGGTAGTGAGAAACTTTTCATCCTCTTCCTCCAGGTCCAGCCCAGCAGCCAATGCCAACTTCGCAAGATCATGAGTAGGCCAGATCTGTCTGGCATCGACGCTGGCAGCCACAATGAGTCCCTTGAGCCAATTCTCCACCGCCATCCCCACTAGCATCCAGTGAGTTCGCTTCCTCGCTTGTTCCCTGTAAGGGTTAGGATGGTCGAGGTTCCTTGCCTCGGGCAGTCCTACGACGTGCGTGCTCGGGTCCAGTTCGTCGAGAAGACGGAGATGGAAGTTCGCTGCCTGAAACAGGTTCGATCCTGTTTCATGCCAAAAGAAGGGATCAGGTTGTGGCGCCTTGCTCATCAATGTCCTCCATCAGCGCGGACGCCAATTGCATCACGGCAACGCGGTCGAAGATCAGACTCCGCTCGGTCGGCCATCGATGCGTCTTGCACCGGAGCTGAACCTGGGCGCCGGCAAGTTCGAACACGCAATGGCCGCCCATCATGGGCGCGTCGAACCGCGGGGTGGATCCGTTTGCTAAGAACAGCAACCGGTCGGGAAGACTGCTGAACTCGGCGGGCGGCAGAGCAGGGTGGCCACTCGACACGCGGAAATGCACACGCTCATCGGCGCCGAAGTTCGCTTCCAGGTAGCCGGAGCCGTCAATGCTCTCTATTCGTCTCGTCGGGAACTCGGGCATCTTCTTGTATGGAGTTTACCAGAGAGCCTTGGGGGTGTCACGGACGGCGCCGGACTTGGAGGAGCGCAAGTCGTCCGCCCGGGGACGCCCGAGTCACCCCCGCCGAGGGACGTGCGGCTGGGTCCAGGCCATCTCCGTCTCGCCCTCCCGATAGGGGTTTGCCTTCGGCTTCGACGAAACCACCTTCGCCCGCACATAGATCTCGTCGCCGTCGAGCTCGTAGATCGCCGTCGTGCCCTTCACCACCGACAGCACCTTGCCGACGTCTCGGCTATAGATGCGCGTGACCGGCAGGGGGTTGCCGCTCGCATCTGTTACCGGCATGGACGAGGCGTCGTAGCCGAGGCGCGTGCCGTAGAACGTCGTCGTGTACTCGACGCCATCCTCCGGCTCGATCTCAACGACCAGATACCTCCCCTGAACGCGAACGTCACGCAGCGTAACGCCGGTTGAGGAGTAGAAGTCTCCGCGCTCCATCGCCGCCACAATCGCCTCCGCGCTCAACTCTTGTGCCCGCACCATCACCCACGCGCGGCCGGGGTTCGACGCGCCCGAGTGAAAGTCGTGATAGTTGTGCGCGTCGTCCACGGCGACGCCGTACATCACCGGCAGGCCGAGCTCGGCGAGGCGCGCCGTAAGCACGATGTCCCACATCCGCTCGGTTCCCGAGTGCGTCGCGTCGCCATAGTTGTGCACCGCCGGGTGGCCGTTGTACACCTCGAAGAACTTTTCGCCGCGCAGGGGCATCAGGTCCTCGGCGGTTACAGCCCAACCGAAGTTTGGATGATTGATGTGGGGAAACATCGGCACTCCCGAGCGCTCTCGCTGCCGCAGCACCGCGTCCACGTTCCGCTGCATCGTGTCGTAGACGGAGTTGCCGCCCTGCGGTCGGATGAGTCCCTGGATGTTCGTTGCGTTCACGTGGATCGGCTTGCCGTCATAGGCGTCGGATATCTCCTCGCTTTGAATCATGAGGAAGCGGCCCGGCTGCTCGAGCATGGCGCGCACCTCGTCGAGCGTTTTCAGGCGCACCAGGCGCTTGCCGTTCTCGCGCCTGATCTCCACCCAGTCCTCACCGAAACGCCTCAAGTATGCGGCGAGCGTGAGGCCCGCGCCTCGACCGGTCGTCGCGTCGAACCAGCGCTCGCCGACACTGAGGACGTTGTGATCGGAGAGCGCGAGGAAGTGATAGCCGCGCAACTTGTACCAGTCCGCGACCATTTCGGGATAGTCGTCGCCGTCGGACCAGAGCGTGTGCGTGTGCAGGTTCCCCTTCCACCACCTGGGCGACTGCCCCTGGCCCCACAGCGCGAGGGGCATCAAGAGGACGAGCAAGAAGACGACCGCCAGCCGCATGCCTTTCAGGTTACCGCGCCGCTCCACGAGAGCTCCGTGTGGCAGGGACGGGTTTCCACACTACAGCCCCGGGTGGCACGGACAGATTCCCCGAGAGCTTGTCCTCCCTTCGCGAGCAGGCGAGGAATCTGTCCGTGCCACCCATCCCGCTGCTTATCGGGGCTTCTGTCCGTCCAGGACTGTGTATGCTGCGCCGGTTAAGCCTCGCAAGCCATAATACGCTCGCGATGACGGTCATCAGCATGTTTTCAGGCGCGGGCGGTCTGGACCTCGGCCTGATCCGGGCGGGTCACCAAGTCGTGTGGGCGAATGACATCGACGCGGATTGCGTGGAGACATACCGTCGGAACATTGGCGAACATATCGAGTTGGGCGATGTCTCGGCCGTCGACACGCCTGAGGTGCCGGATGCGGATGCCCTGGTTGGCGGCTGGCCTTGCCAGGGATTCTCGCTCGCCAACTTGAGAAGGCACGTAGGCGACGAACGGAACAGGCTGTACCAGGAGTTTAGGCGATTCCTGGCCGCGAAGAGGCCTCGGTACTTCCTAGCAGAAAACGTGAAGGGAATATTGTCTCTTGGTGGGGGCCAAGTTGTCGGCCGAATCGTGTCTGACCTCCAGGCCCTCGGCTACCGCGTGGAGTACCGGCTTTGCAATGTCGCCGACTACGGGGTACCCCAGACCCGGGAACGCGTCATCTTCGCTGGCACGCGGAGCGACCTGGCGCAGAAGTACCGGTTCTCTTTCCCGGAGCCAACGCACAGCGAGCAGGGGTCAGCTGGACTCAAGCGCTGGGTGAGCATCCGAGACGCGCTCCGGGACATACCCGAGCCATGCCCGGACTCCAAGCTTCCAAATCATGTGGGATCAAAATACAAGCTCAATGGTCGCAACTTTACCGGCCACCGATTTGTGGACCCGGACAAGCCCAGTCCGACGCTCTTGGCGCGAGGGAACGGGAAGGGCGGGGTCTGCGCTGGCGCGCACTGGTCCAACGCAAGGAGGATGACGGTTCGCGAATCGGCCACGATCCAAACGTTCCCGCTGGACTTCGAGTTCATTGGATCCCTCGGCTCCTGCTACCGACAAGTAGGCAACGCCGTGCCGGTCTTGTTCGCGGAGCACCTGGGGAAGGCGTTGGCACGCTGCGAGGAGCTGTGCGCGTTGTAAGTCTATTCTCCGGCGCTGGCGGCCTGGATCTAGGCATCGCCCTGAGCGGGCACGAGCTCGTGTTCGCAAACGACGTTGACTGCGACGCCGTGAGGACCTATCGCAGAAACATCGGCCCCCATGTGTTACACGCGAGCATACTCGACGTTCGGGCGCAGGACGTGCCGGACTGCGACGTCATCGCGGCTGGCATACCCTGCCAGGGGTTCAGCGTCGCCAACACAAAGCGCACTCTCGACGACCCGCGTAATCACCTGTATCGTGAATTCCTCCGCATCACCCGCGCGAAGGCGCCCAAGTACACGCTCCTCGAGAACGTGAGGGGCCTCGTCACCTTTCACGGGGGGAAGGTCCTTGGAGCCATCAAGGCGGAGCTGGCGGATCTCGGATACCGGGTGAAGCACAAGCTCCTTTGCGCCGCGGACTACGGGGTGCCGCAGCTCCGCTACCGAGTTGTCATACTCGGCACTCGACGCGACCTCCCTGCAGAACTCGAGCCTGGTTTCCCCACGCCCACACACTTCGACCCGGACGCACCGAACCCGCTCGGCGCACGCAGCTGGGTAACGGTGGGCGAGGCACTTCGCAATTTACCAGACCCCGACGGGCCTCACGACTTGGCGAATCACACGTACAGCAAGTACAAGCTGCGTTTCAACGGCTATCTGGGCCACAGAGTGGTGGACCCACACCGCCCATCACCCACGGTCACCGCCCGCGGCGACGACAGAGGAGGAGTGGTCGTACTCCATCACCCCTCGAACCAGCGCAGGATGACCGCGAGGGAGCTTGCAACTGTGCAAAGCTTTCCAGTAGACTTTGTCTTTGAAGGAACTCAATCCAGCGTCTACCGGCAAATAGGGAACGCTGTGCCAGTGCTGATGGCCCAAGCCATCGGCAGAGAGTTTTCGAAGGTGGAACAGCTTGACGAAATCGATCCCAGTCCCTGCGAAGCCGTTCGCCAGTTATCACTGGCGCTGGGCGACTGGCACTCCCAGTGAGGGCCTCAATGCTCCTGCCGTTTATCTGGGGGTGCTGCGCGTCCTACAGAGCTACGAAGGCCGCCCTCCTTCTGATCCAGTAATAGGGGCTGCCCTCGCTGAGGTGAAGCGAGAGACTGGCACGCGGGTGAACCTTGAGCGCACTCCAGAGCGGAACCTAATCCGCAACTCAGGCCAATACTGGAAGGCCCTCGGGCTACTGAAGGATTCAGACGGACGCATCGAACTGACCCCCCTTGGCCACGACGTGGCGAGCGGGGACGTGACCCCTCTCGAGTTTTCTATTGTCACCATCCTCACCCTGGCTCTTCCGAACCCGGTCCTTGATGCCGTGGCCGAGTGGAAAGCGGCAGGGCTGAGCATCAAACCGCTCAGGCTGATTCTCGAGGTACTCGTGGCCATCGGCAACGAGAGTGCGGCCGACGCTTACCTGACGCCCCGCGAGCTCTACCAGGTTGTCGTGCCCCTTGCAGGGGTACCTGGCAACCAGGCAGACCTCATCGCGGAAGCGCTGCTACTGCGGAGGGGCGGCGAATTGAGCCTAGATGGTTGGCCGGACTGCGCGCCTCGCGCTAACGACCGTCGCATGGCTCGAGAGTTTCTCCTGTTCCTTGACCACTACGGCCACCTGGAAAGGCGTTATATTGACGGAGAAAAGGATGATGAGCGGTTCTATCTGCGTCGCACCCAGATGGAAGCAACTTCAGATCTGCTTGCGCTCAGAGCGTCGTCAGTCACGAGCGACTCCGTTCAGCAAATACTGAGCGCTCCCCAGATTGCCACGGTCGAGCGACAAAGGAGGATTGCAAACGTCATTGCGAGACCGCAGCAGCATGCCTTCAGGAAACGCGTGCTGAGGGCGGCAGACTACCGTTGCGCGATTACCGAAGTTTGCTTGCCGGAAGTGCTCGAGGCGGCTCACATCGTGCCGGTCTCAAGCCGCGGCACTGACAAGACCGACAACGGGCTTTGCCTTCGTGCGGACCTACACTCCCTATTTGACGCTGGCCACCTGCGGATCCGGCCCGATGGCCTGATTCTCCTCAGTGGGTCCGCTTCAGTCCCGGCGAACTACGGTGGCAATAAGCTGCCGCATCAGATTTCCATACCAGACCACGTGGGCGTAGACAATCTCCAATTCAGATGGAGGTACCTGTGAGGATTCCTGCCGCGCCCGTCGCGATCTCCACCGCAGTCTCGCGCGCGATGAAGGCGAACCGAGCCAAGGGCACCAAGCCGGAGGCGAAACTATTGCGGATGCTTTGGGCCGCTGGTGCGCGTGGGTACAGGAAGCACGACGCACGCCTTCCAGGCAAACCTGACGTTGCCTACAACAAGGCCAAGGTGGCGGTGTTCTTCCATGGCTGCTTCTGGCACCTTTGTCCTCTCTGCTCTACCAAGAGGGACCTCATCCCGTCTCTGAACCGGAGTTACTGGGAGCCAAAGCTGCGCCGGAACGTGGAGCGGTTCCATCGGGACCGACGGGCGTTGGTGGCCCTCGGATACCATGTCGTGGTGATATGGGGCTGCCAGTTTGAGAAGGCGCCAGGTCGACAGGTCGAGCGCGTCCTCGCCGCGCTTCGCCGCAACTCCGTCAATCATACCCCCCGTCGTTAACCCACATGAGAGTTCGGCCCGTCCGAACGGCTGACTCTCCGAACACCTCTCCCGCTGGGCGCTGCTGAGCAGGCCGCAGGCGGACATTGCTCCACGAAGGCCCCACGCTCGGAAGGCCGCATCCAAGCCCACAGGCATGAAGGTGCGACGGACACGGACAGATTCCACGAGAGCTTGTCCTCCCTTCGCGAGCAGGCGAGGAATCTGTCCGTGCCACCCACTTAGCCCCGGTGGAGGCTCGCGCGCCTCCAGGTAAACTTCCGCATTCCGGCAGTGCAGGCGGTGCGGCGGTGAAAACGTCCGAACTCTACTACTTCGCCTACGGCTCCAACCTCAACGAGGAGGACCTGATGGCGTGGTGCGACGAGAAGGGGTATGACTACCCCTTCAGCGAAGTCGTCACTCGCGCCTTCCTCCCCGACCACGAGTACATCTTCAACTACACGTCTGAGCGGCGTGGAGGCGGAGTGCTCAACCTGAGGGAACGGACGGCGCAGGCGGTGCACGGAGTGGTCTTCAGCGTAGAGCCGGATGAAGGGAGGTTCTGCGAACTGGATCCGCTTGTGCCGGGGGATTCGCCCCCGCCTCTTGACGGATGGGAAACTCTCGACGCGAAAGAGGGCGCCCCGAGCGGATATCGGCGCATCGAAGCAACCGTCTTCGACCAGTACGGCGAGCCAATCCCAGTGCAGACGTATCGCGTGCCCGAGCAGAAGGCGCACAAGACGCCCGTATCCGCCTCGGAGAGCTACCTGGAGGTGGTGCGACGAGGCATGCGCGCCCACGGCCTGCTGGGCGAGCCGCAACTCGACGCCGCCGCGAGGGGAGAGATCGTGCCGCTCATCACCGACCGCGTGTTCGTGTACGGCACGCTGATGGCGGGCGAGCCGCAGGAGCTTCGCATCCAACCCGACGAGGATGTCCTCTCCTGGGTGCCCGCGACGATGTCGGGCAAGCTGTTCGCGTTCGAGGATATCCCGTGCCTGCGCCCTTCCCGCGACTCCGTCGTGCACGGCGAATGCATCCAGCATAAGAACCTCGACGCGCTGTTCCTCGACATCGACTTCTATGAAGGCTTCCGCGGCTTCGGCGACCTGGAGCACTCGCTCTACTATCGCGCGCTCATCTTCTGCGAGACCAAAGACGGACGGCACCTCGCCTGGGCGTACTTCGCGCGCTCCGTTGAGGGCGCGGTCGAGGTGCCAAGCGGGGACTGGCGCTCGCGCTAACGTTGCGGCGCTACTTCGACAGCACGCGCATCCGGGTCAGGCGGTCGCCCCGCTGGATGCGATCCACCACATCCATGCCTTGCGTAACCTTGCCGACAACGGCGTAACTGCGCCACAGGTAGAGCCGATCCTGCTTGATGATGAACAGCTGCGAGTCTCCGCCGACTTGAAGCCCTGTGCTCGCCACGCCGACGATGCCGCGGACGAAGTCAACGTCGCTCATCTCGAAAGGAAGCTGCTTGCCCGAGCCGCCGCCGAGAACCTCGTCGGACTCGATCGGCTTGTCCTTGCTGGCGGGCGCGCCCCACTGCGTAACCCAGTACTCGACGCGGTGCACGCGTTGCCCGTCGTAGAACCCGCTCCTGACCAGCGAAAGGATGTGCTCGACCGTCTTCGGTGAGGTCTTCGGGTCGGTCGTGATGCGGAACGTGCCGCGCCCCTCGACCGTTACCTCAACGACCGGGCCGGACGGGTTGTACGGCGGAATCCAGGAGGGCGTCCCCCCTTGCACGAGAACGGCAGCAGCCAAAGTGACGAGCATGGCGGTAGGATACACCCATCCGCCCGGCAGGAGCGACCCGCCGAGCGGCGAAATGAGGGCTTGACATCGCAAGGCACAAATGGTAGACTGTTGTGCACCTACGAGGAATGCCCGGTAGGTAGGAGAGAACCACGATGGCAAGCAAAAAGAAAACCCAAGGTGTAGTCGAAGAGATCAACGCAATGGAAAAGGAAAAGGCACTCGAGATGGCGCTCGGGCACCTGAACAAGTCGTTCGGGCCAGGAGCAATCATGCGGCTGGGCGAGGCGTCCGCGGAGCGCGTCGAAGCGATCCCCACCGGCGCCCTCAGCCTCGACCTCGCGCTGGGCATCGGTGGCATCCCGCGCGGCCGAATCACCGAGCTTTACGGCAACGAGAGTTCCGGCAAGACCACGCTCGCGCTGAGCATCATCGCCCAGGCGCAGCGGAAAGGCGGCGTCGCGCTGTTCGTTGACGCCGAGCATGCGATGGATGTCGAGTACGCCCGCGCGCTCGGCGTAGACGTGGACCGGTTGTACATCTCACAGCCAGCGAGCGGCGAAGAGGCACTGGAGATCATGGACGCCGTCGTCCGCACAGGCGCCGTAGATATCGTCGTGCTCGACTCGGTCGCCGCGCTTGTTCCCAAGGCGGAGATCGAGGGCGAGATGGGCGACACGCACGTTGGAATTCAGGCGCGGATGATGTCGCAGGCGCTTCGGAAGCTCGGCGGGAACGTGAGCAAGACGAACACAGCCGCGATCTTCATCAACCAGCTGCGCGAGAAGATCGGCGTGCTCTACGGAAAC
>JBFMFD010000061.1:0-14507 GCA_040752255.1 Armatimonadota bacterium | reverse complement strand
GAGGAGGTCGCCGAGGCTCTGACGCAGGACCTCTATTTCGCCGTCGGCATCTGCCCTCGCGTGGGCATCGCTCGGACGGTGCTGGCTGCGCGCGTTGCGGCGGAGGTGTGCCCAGGTCAGCCGGTGCTTCGGGATGCCGAGTTCCTCGCGCCGCTTCCGGTTGAGCGGTTGTGGATGGTACGTCCGGAGCATCGGGCGCGCCTGGCGTTTCTGGGCTTTCGAACGGTTGGCGAGGTAGCGGCGCTGCCGACCGAGACGCTGGTTCGGCAGTTCGGCCGTGAAGGAATTCGCATCTCGCTGCTCGCCCAAGGTCGCGACTCGACGCGGGTTCGAGCGCTGTATCCACCTGATGAGGTGTATGCGCGCGTCCAGTTCCCTCAAGCGGCGCGACTCGACCAGGAGTTGGAGGCGGGCGTTCACCGGTTGGCGAGGCGGCTGAGCGAGATGCTTCGCGCACGGGACTCTCAGGCGCGAACGGTGACGCTGGGCGTCGAGTTCGATCGCTTCCGCGTCATTCAGGGGCGTCGAACGTTCACGCGCCCGCTGCAATCGGCGGGTTCGCTGATGACCGCGCTACGACTGACGCTACGGCAGGTTGCGATCGAGGAGGAGGTGTTCGCCCTGGCTGCACGCCTTCCCGATATCGAGCCGGTATCCGCCTCGCAGTTGCGGTTGTCGCTGGCGGAGGGGGCGGAGGGCGAGATGCCTGCGTCGGTGGAAGAGCGGCTTCGGTGTCGCTTCGGGCGCTCGGCGCTGCGGCGGGCGTCGGAAGTTCCCGTAAGCCGCCGCGAGCGGTTCCTGCGGCTGTTGCGCGAAGGGCGGGAGGCAGGGGAGGAGCCGCGCTGACTGACTCCTTCAGCCTGAAGAGATTCGACGGCTTGCCGAACATATGACCACAGCGGGGCGCGGAGATAGCACGCAGCCAGTCACCGTGTGTTAAGCCGGAGCCGACGCAGGCACCGGACGTTGTTTACCTCCTCCTCTTTGCCGCGCCCCGCCCTTCTCCGTCAGGCAAACGCTATCCGCTTGGTACGGCTACTCCCGAAGTCTGCCCGTGCCCGACGCAGGCGCTGTATCCACCTTCCAGGTTGACCACCGAACAGAAGCCGGCTCTCAGCAGCAGACTGCTGGCGATGCTCGAACGGCCGCCCGTCTGGCAATAGACGAGGATGCTTCCCTCTTGCGGCAACTCGGAGAGGCGCTCAGGAAGCCGCCCGAGCGGGATGTTCCTTGCGCCTTCGAGGTGCCCGGCGTCGTATTCGTTCGGGTTGCGAACGTCGAGCACGACATCCGCCGAGGAGCACGCCACCTTCGCGCTCGCGGCGTTGGCGGTCTGTGTAACCTCGAGTTGGCGGGTCGAGCGCCACGCCTCGAGCGCCTCCTCCCCCGCCCAACCGACAAGGTCGTCAAGGCCGATCAGCGCAAGGTCTTTCGCCACCTGCCTCGCCTCCTCCTCGTCGTGAGCGATGAAGGCGAGCGGTCGGTCGTACGGCAGCAGCCACCCGGCCCACGTGGGGAAGGTGCGCCCTTCGTAAAGGTTGAGCGTGCCGGGCAAATGCCCTTGAGCGAACTCCTCGGGCACGCGCACATCGAAGACGACCGCAGTGCTCTCACCGAGATGAGCGAAGAGCGCTTCCGGGGCGAGCTTCTGCGGCGCGTGGATTCTGCCGCGGGGCGCCGGGCCCTCCTTGTTCATGCGCTTCATCTCTTTGAAGTAGCGCGGCGGGTCGGGCTGACCTTCGAGCACCGCTTGGACGAACTCCTGCGTGGTCGGCGCCTTCCATGCCCAGCCAACCCTCTTCTCGTATCCGAGGCTGCTGACCGGCACACCGCCGAGGCCCTTTCCGCAGGCGCTGCCGGCGCCGTGCCCAGGGAAGATGAGCAAGGAGTCGGGGAACGCGCCGAGACGCTGCAGCGACTCATACAGCCGCTTCGCGCCCGCCTCCATCGTGCCGCTCACGCCCGCCGCCTTCTCGAGGAGGTCGGGCCTTCCGACATCGCCGACGAAGACGAAGTCTCCGCTGAAGATGCCAAGCGGCTCGCTCGACGCCGCCTCGTCCGTAAGCAGAAAGCTAATGTGCTCCGGCGTGTGGCCGGGCGTGTGGAGGATGTCCAGCCGGACCGCGCCGACGCTGATGACGTCACCATCCTTCACCAGGCGCACGTTCGGCTCGTCGGCGAAAGCGTACTTCCAGTCTGCGTCGCCTTCGTCGGAGAGGTACAGCGTCGCGCCTGCGAGGCGCGCCAGTTCCCTCGCCCCGGAGAGGAAGTCGGCGTGGATGTGGGTCTCGGTTACGCCGACGATGCGCAACCCCTCCTGCTCGGCGGCTTCGAGATAGGCGTACACGTCGCGGTTCGGGTCAATGATGAGGCACTCTTCGGCGCCCGGGCACCCGACTAGGTAACTCGCCTGAGCAAGTTTGTCGTCGTAGAACCGTTTCAGTATCACGTCCAAGATTATGGATGATTCCCTTGCGGCTGTGGGGACTTTCTCTCAAAGCGGAATGTATTCCCGCCACAACTTGAGGCTCGTTACAGTCTTATCAGTAACGATACACTTCCCGCAGGAGGCCTCTTTTGAACACACAGATTCTTGCGATGGCGTCTCTTGGCGTTGTCGCCGCAGGGGTAGGTTGGGTCCTCAGCCCGAAGCGCTCGTCGGCTCAGCCGTCGGCTCGCAGCTTCGCCACCGGCGTTGTCGGCTCGGTCGCTGTGCTGGCGGCGGCGCTGTTTGTTTTCACGCGGTGGCAGGCGAGGCAACTGGGCGCAGCGGGCGGCGAGGCTGACGCCTTGGCATGGGGGCTGGCCGCCGGGTTTCTCATAGTCCTGGTTACGCACCTGCTCGCGTGGAAGCGGGAGCCGAACGTCGCGGTGAGTCTGGGGCTTGCGGGCGCAGCCGTCGCGCTGATAGGATTGGTCTCTCCGGAGGAGGGGGGGCGCGCCCTGGCGGCGGCGGCGGTGGCTGCGGGCGTGACCAGCGTCGCCCTTCGAGGAAGCGCCGAGTCGAGGACAGCGCTGTTGTTCCTGTTCGCCGCGCTGAGCGGGATCATGGCGCGCGAGGCGGTGCCCTACTCGCCCACCTGGCAGACCGGCGCGCTGTTCGCCCTAGCGGGCGCGGTTGGCGCATGCGCGCAGGCAGCCCTCGTCTCACGAGCGCACCGCTACGTTGCCCTGGCTTCCGGCTTTGGCGTGGCTCTGGGCATCGGCGCGATCGGAACGTATCGCTTCCTTTATGTCGGCGACCTGTTCTTGCTACTGGTTGCAGGCATGGCGGTTGCCGTCGGCGCGTTTTTCGTTGGCGAGGAGGACTCAGCACCCCCGAGTGGTATGCGGATTCTGCTGTGCGCGCTCATCGTGTTGGGTGCGGGGGCGTGGGCGTTCTCGTTGCGGCACGGATTTGGAATGTCTGCGTTGTTGGTCTCCGCCGGCGTTTTCGCTGCGCTACTGGGCAGCCATCGCGCGCAGGCGGTTCTTGCCCCGCTGCTCTCGCTGGTCCTGTTGCGGGTCTTGATTGAGTGGGCGGGTGGAGGCTCCGCCGTTGACTTGGGGCAGCACTACCTGCTGATGGGTTTCGCGGCCGGCGCCCTACTGCCGTTGGCGGCGGCGCAGTGGGACGACCGAGGCGCTCCCGCATGGTCGGCCACGCTGTGGCAGGCGCTCGTCGTGGGCGTGCCCGCCTTCGCCGCTCTGTTCCTTGCGCGGGCCGGGGCGGCTGGCTTCTTGCTCGGTTTGATGATCTCTCCCCTAGCAGCGCCGATGTTGCGCGGTGGCTTGGAGGAGGGAAAGAGACCCGAAGGCTCGGAGGGAATCCATGCGATGGTTTTGTCCGGTTGCGGCGGGCTGGTCGTGATCCTCACGACGATGGTGACGCCTGAGGGCCTAATGTCGCGCTCGGCGAAGGTGGGCGCGCTTCTCTGGGCGTTGGGCGCGACAGTCGTCATCTCCGCGCTGCTGGTGGTGGGCGCGCGCGGAAAGGTCTCTCGAGGAACGGAGGTGCCGCAATGAAGTTGGACGCGCTCCGCTTGCTGACTCGGAGGAACGCCTCGCTGCTTCTGGGCGTTGTTGCGGTCGCCGGGCTTCTAACGTGGGCGGCGAGCGAAGAGGCGCCCGTCGGCGCAATCAAGGCAACCGTCGTAATGGAGGAGAGCGGCAAGCCACTGCCGAACGCGCACGTTGCGCTGTATCCTGCATTCGAGCAAGACAGTTGGGACGCTACGTTCCAATCGCGAACGGACGAAGCGGGCGGCTTCACCCTTCAGGGAGTCCCGGAGGGAGTGTACAGGGTCGCGGTCTCGGGGCGGGCGCACCGCTCTGACGGCACGCTGGTTCACGTCTTGGAAGGCGTGGCTTCGGAGGTCAACATCGTCGCGGAGCCGATTCGACCGTATCTGAATGTCTCTTTGAATGTATCCGTCGTCCCGCCCGGTCGCGAGCCGCCGATAACCGTGGAAGGGTTCCTTCCGATCGAGGAGTTCAGCGTAGAGTTACACCGCCTGCCGTCGAGGTGGTATGAGCGACCGGACGCGGCGTCGCTGGCTGCAGCGTTCGCCAATCGCTGGTACGTCGCCTCGCGTGGCCTTCCCGATGGCGTCGAGCGCGTGCAGATGGAAACGCGTCGCGCCGTGAACCGCGACGCTGAGGGAGTGTTCGTTGATCGTCTGAGTCTTCCGAGCCTCAGCGAGGGACTTTACTTCGTAACGGTAACGGCGCGCGTAAACCCTTCCTTCGTTTCCCGCGACTCCTGGGGTTACTCCTCGAGCAGCATATCACCGGACGGTGTGGTGCGGCAGGTGTTCCCCCTTGCCGTTTCACGATTCGGCATGGTGATGAAGGATGACGGAGAGCGCTCGCTGTTCTTCGCGACATCGCTTGAAGGCGGCGAGCCGATGGAAGGCGTTGCGGTGTTCGCCGCGCCCCGCAGCGGCGGCGTGCAGCGTGCAGGCGCTACGGGCACGGACGGCACTCTGACGGTGCCGCGAGTGGGGGATTCGGAGGGAGTTGTGTGCTTCGGCGTGATGGGCGAGTCGGCGGCGCCGGTGAGCCTGTGGAGCCAGCCCGCGGAGCGCATGTTCAGAACGTTCTTCTACACGGATCGACCGATCTATCGTCCCGGCGAAGAGATACAGTTCAAGGGAATCGTGCGCGAGATGGTGGAGGAGGACTATCGAGTGCCCGCGGGCGCGCCCGTTCAGATCACCGTGTACGACGCGTCCTACGGCGAGTTACTTACCCTCGAGGCGGTAACCAGCCGCACAGGCTCGTTCGAAGGCTCGTTCAGAACGCACTCCGAGGTGCTCCCCGGAGTGCTCGTTGTTGAGACGAGCATCGCCGGCAACACGCAGTCGCACTACATCGCGCTTCAGGACTTTGAGAAGCCGATGTATAGCCTAACCGTAACGCCAACGCCGAAGCGTGCAATCGGCGGCGATCGCGTTACGATCGAAGTGAAGGGAGAGTACTACTTTGGCGCGCCCGCCGTCGGCGCTCATGTGGAAGCGAGCGTGTATCGGCGCCCGCTCTATCCGTGGGAGAGCGGGTTGGATGAAGGCGGCGAGCACGACTACTGGTTCACACAGGGAGGAGACCTCGATTACGGAGGGGAGTGGCTGAACTCGATGGAGGCACGCACCGACGAGCACGGAGTGGCGACGTTCACGATACCGACCGAGACAGCCGATGTTGACTACCGCTACGAGGTGCACGCGTGGCTCTCCGATGAAGGAGGCGGCTCAGGTGACGCGAAAGCGCCTTTCGACGTGTTGCGCTCTGCGGTACGCATCGAGGCGACGCAAGAGCAGTACATGCTGCGGCGCGGAGAGCGAGCCACCGTCCGCGCCCGCGTTGTTGACATCGAGGGCAGACCCGTTGCGAACGCGGACGTCAGCGCCGAGGTAGCCGAGATCATCTGGCGCGGTAGAGGCAGGACGAAGGAGAACGTCCAGAGGTCTCGCGTTCGAACCGGCCAAGACGGGTGGGTATCCATCGAGGTGCTGCCTACGCGAGACGAGTCGCTCCAGGTTACGCTCTCGACGTCCGACCGAAGCGGTCGGCGAACCGCCGAGGTTCTCTACTACTATGTCTACGGCGGTTCGTGGATTTCTCCCGCCTCGACGGCGCTCGAGGTTGTTCTGGACAAGACGCGGTACTCCGTTGGCGATACTTGTGTGGCGGCGATACGGGTTGGGCAGCCCGGCGGCAGCGCGCTCGTAACCATCGAGGGCGACCGACTGTATCACAGCCGAGTCGTCGAGGTTACGTCGGAAGTCACGCTCGTTGAGTTTCCGGTGGAGGCGGTTCACCTGCCTAACGCGTTCGTAACCGTGTCGCGAATCCACAACGCACGCGCAGAGTTCGCTGAGCAGGAGGTGTTGGTTGACCCGGCGGTGCGCGCTCTGAGCGTCAGCGTGGAGCCGCAGAAAGAGACTGCAAGACCCGGCGAGCGCGTTCCGATTCGCATCCGCACGCTGAACGATCAAGGCGAGCCCGTTTCTGCGGAAGTTACGCTGACCGTCGTGGATGAGGCGATCTACGCAGTGCGAGAGGATACGAAGGAGATTCTGCAAGAGTTCTATCCCGTGCGCTACAACGCCGTCTCGACCGTCTGCTCGGTCGTCGAGGCGTACCTCGACAGTGGCGCGAAAGAGGGTGGCGAGCTGCCGATACGGAAGGAGTTCAAAGATACCGCCGCTTGGTTCCCAACCTTGCGGACGGACGCGAGCGGCACCGCAACCGTTGAGGTGACTGTGCCCGACAACCTAACCACGTGGCGCTGCACCGCCATTGCCGCGACCGAGCGCACCGAGGTGGGCAAAGCCAGGGGCGCCTTCAGGGTCGCACTGCCGCTGTCCGTGCAGATTAGCGCGCCGGAGATTGTGGTGGAGGGAGACCGCGTGCGACTATCCGCTACGTTACGAAACGAGACGGGCGCAGCGCAGGAGGTTGCCGTGCGAGCCATCGGCTCAGCGCTGTCACTTGAGGGTGATGCAACGCAAACCGTTCGCGTGGAAGACGACGGTAGCCGCACGCTGACCTGGTGGGCGCGCGTGGACAACGGATTGAGTGGCTCGTTTACCGTAACCGCTCAGTCGGCGGGAGGGTCGGACGGCATGACGCGGCAGGTAAGCATCCAGCCGCGCGGCACCTGGCGCGTGGAACACAAGGCGGGGTTCGTCGAAGAGCAAGAGTGGTCGGAGAGCATCACCTTCGTCGGCGAGCGCGCGGACGTCGGAGAAATGGAGATACGTTTCACGCCCTCGCTCATTGCCGCGCTCAGCGGCTCCCTCGACGACTTGATTGACTTTCCCTACGGTTGCGCGGAGCAGACGATGAGCCGTTTCCTGCCCGCAGTTGCCGTGCTTCACGCCACGAGGGCGCTCGGTTTGCCGCCGCCGCCGAGGGCATCACTCATCCCGGAGATAACGGAAGCAAGCCTGCACCGATTGGCGAACATGCAGTACTACGCCGGCGGTTGGGGCTGGTGGGCCAACGACGAACCCGATGCATGGATGACTGCGATCGTTCTCGAAGGGTTGGCTGAGGCAAAGCGGCGAGGCGTCTCCGTGCACCCGCGCATGACCGGCTCTGCGACGGAGTGGGCGATCGGAGAGATCCGGTCGAATCGGTGGAGCGCGCCGCAACGCATCTACCTGGCCTATGCGGCGAGCATGCACGACGCCAGCGCCGTGAAGGGACTGCTGGCAAGCCTGGAGCCAAGGAGTGGGGGCGACTACGCGCGCCTTGCGATGGCGTGGTTCAATGTCGGCGAGCAAGCGAAGGCAGCCGAAGCCATCGCGAAGATGAAGTCTCTCGCCGACGCGGGAGGCAGGGTCGCTCAGTGGAGCGGCGGCGAGTACGAGTGGGGGCAAGAGGCGACCGCTCACTGTCTGCGCGCAATGCTCATGGTAACGCCGGACGACCCGATGGTTGATGCTGCAGTTCGAAGCCTGCTCTCGAACCGCGAAGGCTCATCGTGGATGACGACCCGCGAGACGGCGTACGTCTTGCTCGCGCTGACTGACTTCCTCACCCGCCGTCCCGTGCCGCTTGAAGATACGACCGTGCGCATCGTCGTGAATGGCGCGCCCGTCGCCGAGACCGCGCTCACCGGAGCGGATTTGGGACGCGAGATCGTGGTCAAGGTGCCGGTGCGGTCACTTCGTAAGGGTGAGAACACGGTGAGCATCGAGCGGTCGGCTGCGGGGCTTGGAGCGTGCGCGTTGACGCTGCGCGAGGTTACGGCGCAGGCGCCGGAATCGCCTTCCGGGCTCATCGTTCGGCGCGAGTTCTACACGTTGCGGCCGACGAGACTGATGGACGGCTCCTTGGCGTTGCGGGCATCGCCCGAGCCGGTGCGCCGCTTGGAAGTGGGCGACGTCGTCGCCTGTGAAGTAACCGTAGACATTGACAACGGAATGCGATGGGTGCAAGTGGACGTGCCCGTGCCGTCAAACCTTCGCGTGATGGAGCCGTTCGGTGAGACGTGGGTGGACGGCTGGACTATGGTGTGGAACCGCCGGGTGGTCTCGATGTTCCGAGCCTATTTGCCGCCGGGCGCGCACACGTTCACTGTGCGTTTCCGCGCCACGTCGGGTGGCGCGGCGGTCGCGCTTCCCGCCATCTTGTTCAACATGTACGACCCTTCGGCGCGCGCCTACTCGTCGCAAGTGTCGCTGGAGGTGCGGTGATGAAGCCGCTCTTGCTTGCCTTTGCGGTGGCGGCGCTTGCGGCGATGTTGTTCTCCTTGCCGAGCGGCGAGGAGTGCATCGGCTCGTGGGCGTCCCCTCTGGCGGGGCGCACGTCTGCGCAGAGGCACAATGCCGTTCGCGCTGCCGAGAGGCTGGACGGCGCGGTAATCCAGCCCGGTGAGGTGTTCTCGTTCAACGGGCGCGTGGGCAGTTGTTCCCGCGACCAGGGGTTCCTTCGCGCGCCGGTTAGTTTCAACGGCCAATTGGTGATAACGTGGGGCGGCGGCGTGTGTCAAACGTCTACCACGCTGTACAACGCCGCGCTGCTCGGCGGGATGGAGGTCGTCGAGCGGCATCCCCACCGCTTCGCTCCAACGTATGTGCCCCCCGGTCGAGACGCGGCGGTGGCATACGACGCATTCGACCTGAAGTTCCGCAACCCCTACGACGCCCCCGTGCGCGTGCGCTGTTCGGTCGAGGGGGAGCGGTTGGTGATTCGCCTCTGCGCCGCCGGCGCGCAGAAGCCGGAGGTGCGCGTGTGGCAAGACGTGCGACACGTCGCCCAACCCGCCACCTTGACGATCGGCTCCGGCGGCCGCCACACCCGCCTACGCACACAGGGGGCCCCTGGGTTCGACGTAGTGGTCCTCCGGTCGATTGGGGGGCGGCAGGAGGTCGTGTCGTCGAACCGGTATCCGGCGCTGAACACGATTCTGGAGCGGCTTGAGTAGCGGCTCGCGGGACGCTCGCCCTCCCTCAAAGACCTTATAGGGAGCGTGAGCGTCCACGCGAGGAAGGCTGGGGTGGGGTAGGGAGGCGCCTCACATCCTACATGGTGAACGGATGTGTGCTATCCTTAGGGCGTGGAACTCCTTGCCCATTGGATAGAAGCCGGCGAGTGGTGGCGCGGCGAGGCCGAGCGAGAGTTTCGGGAGTACCTCGACCGCGACGGCGTCCGGCGAACCGGCACGGGGCCGGTCAGTCGCCCTGAAGCGTGGAGCCTACCGCTCCTTCCTGCTCCGCCGCCCGGCTCGGCTCAAACGGTGGACTACGCCCTCATGAAGAGGGAATACCAAGCGGCGAAGAGCGACGTTGAGGCGCTCATCGCCCGTGCCGAGATGCGCGAGCCGCTGCCGTTCGCGCCGTTGCATGTGCTCTCCGGCTATTCCTTCGGCCGCAGCACGCTGACGCCCGAGATGGCGGCGGGAATGGCACGGCTTTGTGGATATCCTGCGGTTGCGCTGACCGACCGCTTCTCGCTGGCTGGGGCAGTGCAGTTCGCTCGCAGTTGCTCGAAGGTAGGCGTGAAGCCGCTGTTGGGAGCGGTGGTCGAGTTGGACGTGGGCGGCGAACTCTTGCTGCTTGTCGAGAGCGTTGCAGGCTACCGCAACTTGAGTCGGCTGTTGACGCGTTGCCACCGCGAGCACCCTCGCCTTCTTCCGCTTTGTCGAAGCGACTGGCTGGAAGAGTATGCCGACGGTCTGCTTTGCCTGACGGGAGGTCATGGCGGCACGCTGAATCGCCTTCTGGCGGCGAAGCGATATGAGGAGGCGGATCGGTTCGCTCTCTTCTTACGAGAGCGCTTTGATGGTCGGATGTATCTCGAAATTGAGCGCACCTTTTTGCCGTGGGAGATCTCGGTCAATCGTCGGTTGCTCGAGATGTCGAGCCGCCTCAGCGTTCCGGCGGTTGCGGGCGGACCGGTTCAGCACGTAGCCCCTGCGGACTTCCCCTCTCAGGACGGGTTGCTTTGCGCGGAGACGCTTTGCACGGTGGAGGAGTTGGTCGGCAGGAAGCCCCAGCGTCCGGACGGCGCTCCGCCCGTGCCGGTTCGCGCTCTCAATGCAGAGCGCTACTTTCGCACGGGTGAGGCGTGGCGCGCTTTGTTCTCCGACGCGCCGGAGTTGCTGGAGAGAACGCTGGAAGTTGCGGAGCGTTGCGCCGAGTCGCCGCTTCCGCCGCGTCCGGGGTTTCCGCGGTTTTGCAACGAACCCGAGGCTGTGTTGCGCGAGGTGGTGTTTCGTGGCGCGCGCGAGCGCTACGGTGAGATACCGTTCGAGGTGAAGAGTCGCCTAAACTTGGAGTTGAGCACGATCTGCCATCTTGGCTTCGCCGGCCACTTCCTTGCGTTTTGGGAGGCGTGCAATTGGGCGCGAAGCGAGGGCATCCTGTTCAGCGCGCGCGGCTCGGCGGTGGACAGCGCGGTGGCATGGTGTCTTGGTCTGTCGAGAATTGATGCCGCGCGCCACAACTTGCACTTCGATCGCTTTTTGCCACCCGATGGCTCGAAGCGTCCCGACATTGACGTAGACTTCGAGGCGGCGCGGCGCGAGGATGTCCGCCAGTTCTTCGCCCGTCGCTACGGCAAAGAGCATACGGCGACCGTCGGCGCGTACGCGACGTGGCAGGGGCGCGGCATCGTGCGCGAGATCGGCAAGGCTCTGATGATTCCGCAGCCCGCCCTCGATTGCCTGGCGAAGCGCTTGCACGGCTCGGTAACGGGCGCGCGCCTGCGAAGCGCGTTTCAAGCGAGGCCGGAGCTGCGCGACAGCGGCATACCGGTTGAGCGGTTCGAGTTGCTGTTCGAGATAGCCTCAACGCTGGACGGCCTGCCTCGTCACCTAGGCGCGCACTCGTCGGGAGTAGTGCTGTCGGACGTTCCGGTGTGCGACGTGGTGCCGGTTCTTGATTCGGCGCGAGAGGACGTGCCGATCCTCCAGTGGGACAAGTACAGCGCGAAGCACTTTTTCGATAAGCTGGACGTCCTCTGTTTGCGCGGGCACGATGTTCTGAAAGGTACGCAGGTTCGCGTCCGCGAACGGCAGCCCGAGTTCAGCGTTCTCGATATAGAGATGGACGACGACTCGGTGTGGGAGCCGTTTCGCAGTGGGGAGTTGATCGGTGTTCCGCAAAGCGCCTCGCCCGCGATGCGACAAGCCCACGTTCGCTTGGGCACGTCGAACCTTCACGAGGCGAGCCTGATCCAGGCGGGCATCCGCCCCGGCGTAGGCGGCGCGGTGAAGTTGAACGCTCTGATTCGCCGCAAGCGCGGGTTGGAGCCTTGCCGCTTCGACCACCCCCTGCTCGAGACGATCCTCGGCTCAACGTACGGCATCGTCGTGTTTCAAGAGCAGGTGGATCAGTTGCTCGAGACGTTTTGCGGCTACACACCGGGCGAGGCGGAGGAGATTCGCGACGAGTTTCAGCGCAGGCGCGCCGAGGAGTGGGACGAGGTGATGCGCGCCGAAGTGCTGTCTCGCGCCACAGAGAGGGGCTTCTCGCCCAAGGTGGCGAAAGTGGTGTGGGAGTTGGTGTCCGGCTTTCGCGGATACGGCTTCGCCCAAGGGCACGCGCTCGCATTTGCCGACATTTCGATACGAAGCGTGCACTGCATGCAGCGGTATCCAGCGGAGTACTTCGCCGCGCTGCTCTCCAGCCAGCCAGCGGGGTACTACGGCCCGGCGACGATTGCGAACGAGGCGCGCAATCGAGGCATTCCCATTCTGCCTCTCAGCGTCAATTGCAGCGAGGAGCGGTTCGCCGTCCAGAACGGAGCGATTCGCGTCGGCTGGATGCAGCAGCACAACCTCTCGGAGGCGACACGCAGACGCATCCTCGAGGAGCGCGAGCGCGGCGAGTTCCGCTCGGTGTTCGACTTCGCCGAGCGCGTTCGACCTTCGGTGGATGAGTTGGAGTGCCTTGTCCTGTCGGGTGCGTTCGACGGATTGCATAGCAACCGCCGCGCGACTTTGTGGTGTGTGGGAGAGGCGGCGCGCCTTCGCCGGGACCCTCAAAACGCGCTCTTCGCCGAACTGCCCGAGCCGCCGCTTCCCAACGTCGGCGACTTCAGCCCGTATGAGAAGGCGGTGCTCGAGCGCGCGATGCTCGGCATGGATGTTGCCCAGCACCTGATGGCGTTCGAGCGCGAGCGCATCGCCGCGAGGGGCGGCATTCCTTGCGCAAACGCGAGCCGCTTGGAAGACGGCAGGCGCGCGCTTGTCGTCGGAATCGCGATGCGGCTTCGCTTCCCGCCAACGGCTTCGGGGCGGCGCATCGTGTTCTTTGACCTCGAAGACGAGAGCGGGCTGCTGAACGTGACCGTGTTTGACGAGACGTACCAGCGTGACGGGCACACGATTATCACTTCTCCGTTCGTGACGCTTCGCGGCTATGCTCAGGAGCGCGAGGGGCATATCGCGTTCGTCGCGACGCGCGTCTACCCCTACCGCATGAAGGCAGACCCTGAAGGCATCGCCGAGCAGACGGGCGCAGTACACGCCGAGGACTTCATCACCCGCCGCCGCAGTTAGCGCGTGACGCGAGAGACCTACTGGAACTGATAGCCGATGTAGAACGTGACGCGCCCGTCGGGAAGTTGCCGGATGTTCGTAATGTACACCGGCAACCCGCCGCCGAGTTGTGACTTCGACGAGGGCGTCGTGAACGGCGTGAACATCGTGTTCGACTCGCTCGGATACGGCACCATCGAGACGTACGACCTCGGGCCGGAAGGCCCGTCCACGCCGTGCGACTCCTGAAGCACCGGGCGGTTGCCCACCACGTGCCAAATCAGCAGGCCCTCCGCCGGAAGCGAGGCGTCGAATCCCGCCTTGCGCCGATTCTCCAACAGAAGATACTCGCTCCCGTCCGGTCGAATCAGGACTTTGAAGCACTCAACGTCCGAGCCGTTCACCGGGCCAAGGATAAGCTTTTGCGGCACGGTTGGGTCTATCACCGTCGGCTTCAGCCAACCGAGTTGCTCCTTGCACCACGCGCCCATGTGTTGAGGTCTGCCGCCGCCGGTCTGGTTCGACATCAGGCACCAAACGCCCAATCCTTCCGAGCCGGGGTTCTCCGGTCGCGCATAGAGGTCGGGCAAGCCAAGCATGTGGCCGAACTCGTGAGCCATCACGCTGATGTCCGACATGCGGGGGCCACCTTCCTGCATGATGAAGTACGGATACGCGCGGTTTCCAAGCCGCACCGTAGAGCGATGAGGCCAATACAGTCCGCCGCGCGATGTCTGGAACCTCGCGCCAGCGTACAGGAAGAAGATGCCGTCATATCCTTCGAGTACGTTCTCGCCCTCGCGCTCCTGAAGTTTGGCGAACACTTCGTTGAAGAGCGTCGTTCGGCTGCGCGCGCTGGTGCCTGTTCCCTCCGAGTACTCGGCGCGGTTCTTGCTCACCTGCACCCAGTCGAACACTTTGCCTTCGATGCGAAGCTTGCCGTTCGAGACTTCTTGATAGAAGTCGTTCAGGCTGCCGTACACCGGTTGGCCAGTCGCGTTGCGCTTGTCCTTATAGGTTCCGGAGCTGAAGAGTTGCTCCCGCCAGTCCTCGAGGCGAATCTGCTCGTTGTGCTTCGCATCCGGATACTCGATACCGATGACCGCGAGGCGGAACACGTCGCGACGCCAGACGTTGCGAGGCGAGAAGGACTGCGAGCGCCCCGCATTGGGGTCCTCGGCGAGCGTTACCTTCACCTCAATCTCCTCCTCTCCGCGCCGAAGCAGAATCGCAAGCGCGTCCCCCGGCTCCTTCTCGTTCAAGACAACATCGAGCCGCGCGGGGTCGTCAAGCGCCTGACCGTCAACCCTCAACACGAGGTCTCCCGTGCGGATGCCCGCTTCCGCCGCCGGAGAGCGTTGCGTAACCCGTCGAACAGGCGCGCCCTCCCCCTCAGCCTCGCCAAGCGACAGCCCCAGGTACGCGCGCTCCTCATTCAGTTTCATCGGCTTGCTGGTCGCCGCGAGCGTTGCCGTCACCTCGATCGTCTTTCCGTCCCGCAAGAGGTGCATCGTCAGTTTGTCGCCCGGCGAGC
>JBFMFD010000060.1:0-14614 GCA_040752255.1 Armatimonadota bacterium | reverse complement strand
TGCTCGGCGGGGCTCAACGTGCGCGGAGCCGGGTCGCTCTCTCCGGGCGATGGGCCATAATGTCGGCGGTTGGGCGGTTAGCTCAGCGGTAGAGCACTTCGTTCACACCGAAGGGGTCACTGGTTCAAATCCAGTACCGCCCACCACCTTTGCACCCACCCGCACATCTCGTACTCCTTAGGGCACACACCCGGTTGGCTAAAGGGTAAGATGGGGCTGCCGGCACCTATCCGGCATGGAGGTACGAAAGTGCGGACAGTCATGGCTCTATTCTTTTTAGCGACGATCGCGTCGCCCGGTCTAACCTTACTCCACTTCCGGAGGAGGGCATAGCATGAACGCGATTTCGCTGCTTTTCATGTCAGGTGCCGTCCTCGCGAGCGCGTTCGGCGGTGACGGATTCCTCCGCGTGGTGTATGACTCACATGGGGACGTATGGGCCAGAGCACTGGACGGCTCGTCAGATGTGCGAGTCACCGCCGTTGGTGACGCACAGATGGCAACTCTTAGCCCCGACGGCGACTGGGTCGCATTCGCCCGGACCGGAACAGGCACCAGCATTGTCTACCGCATTCGCATTGACGGAACGGAACTGCAGCAAGTCGCCAGCCGCGAGTTCGCCGAACCCGCTTGGTCAAACGGCGGAAGTCGAATCGCGTGCTCAGGTGGCTCACCGAACGGTAGGGACATCTACACGATGAACCCCGATGGCACAGACATCAGAAGGCTGACCACGATGGATGGTTGGGAATCCTCGCCTGCGTGGAGCGGGGATGACTCAAAGATTGCCTTTGTCAAGAATCACGACATCTACACTATGAACTCTGACGGTTCTGGCGTCACCAATGTTTTGGATGATACGGTCGAACAGGGTGGTCCGGCGTTTTCGCCGGACGGGTCACTCATCGCCTTCCATTCTGCGCGTGCGCGAACGGGTGATCTGCACATCTTCGTGATGAATTCCGATGGCTCCAACGTCCGACAATTGACGTTTGGCACGACCTTCGACCGCGATCCCGCGTTCACTCCAGACGGTCAGCGCATCGTCTTTTCTTCTCCCCGCGAGGAGGGCACGGAGCAGCTATGGATCGTGAATGTGGACGGAAGCGGGCTCCGCAGACTTACTCCCCCTGGCCCACCTTCACGATCAAACCCTGACGTGGGGCCTACGGTTGTCGATATCGCGCCCGAGTCCTTCGCGGTACGGGAAGGCCTGTTTGTGTCGGGCGGAGTGCCCGAACTACTGTACAGCGATGACCGGCACCTCTTCATCATGGCACAGCGCCCGCCGGATGTAGCAAGTCCGTCAATTCAGGTCGAGGTTCACGGTACGTCACCCACCGATGCGATCGCGAAGATCTATCTGACGGTGGAAGCAGCCTCCACGTTCTCCATTCCGCCACAGTGGATTGACGCATACGACTACGTGTCCGGCGCCTGGCGCCGACTCGACACGAGGACTGCAACTACTGACGACTCAACGGTGACGGTTGCCATATCCGAGGGTGCTTGGCGCTTCCTGCAGCCTGGCACGAAACGACTCTCGGTTGGTACAGCCTCTATGACCCCGGGATTACAGTACCGGCGTGGTTCGGTCGGATTGACATCGTGCATTGGAGGGTTGTTCCAGGGTGACGGTCGGCTGTGGAGCGACCCTGACGGCGGCTCTCGAGTAGGCGAATGGCTGACTTACTCGACCGCATCAAGGCCCAGCAGGGCAGGGTGACGGACGCCTTCCTAGTTCTGGGCGTCCAGGTGATTGGGCCCCCACAGTACCGCAGCTTCTCCGGCTTTGTCGTCCACCTCGCAGATCGCTACGTTTGGATCACGGCGGCACATGTACTCCAAGTACTGAATGTTGCGGTCAACGAGGGCCTTACGGTCGAGTGCTGGTGGATTCGGCCCGGATCCCCACGGCGCGTGCGTTTCGAATTCTCTACCGTCTACCGCCGCACGTTCGCACAACTCTGCGCTGGCGCAGAAGATATCGAATCTTTCTTTGGGGGCAACCTGGACCACGTAGACATTGGCTTCGTCTTGATTCCGTCAGAGGCCGCCCGCCATCTTCACAACGATGGCTTGGTAGCTTTCGAGTGGGATGAGATCCGGCGGTACGCCGAGGAAGAAGTGGGATCGCTCGGGGAGCCGGAGCAGTTCTGCACATACCTGTTTGGCGTCCCGGAAGCAGCTGCTGACTATGAGGCTGGATCGCGGTGGTTCAAGGCCCTCGAAGTGTCTCCACAGAAGGAGGTTAAGGGGCACATCACTTTAATACCCGTCAATTGGCAGAACCTTCATGGCGATTCGGTAGACGGCATGAGTGGTGGACCAGTGGTCGTGTTGGGGGGGCGTGTTCCGGTCCTCATTGGGGTGCAATCCATGGAGTTTGGGGCTGCGGGCCGCATACCGACGGAACTTTGCGCTGTCCAGTCAGATGGGTTCCTGCTGTTGCTTCGAGCATTCCTGGAAGGAGCTAATCCGGATCCTTAGCCGCGTGGTTACCTTCCTGACAGGTACCTCCAAGTCAGCCGAAAGCGCCGACCCAGTCTCCCATCGGGCCGCCCGCCCATTCCCCCGCTCGCGCTTCCAACTCCTGAGTGGCGGGATACCGCAAGAAGCGGGACAAGGAGCTAGGCCATGTGGATTGACCTGTGGAACTATGACAGCGACTCGCGCGGGCGCGTTGACACGCGCTAAGCGAGCGCGAACGATGCGGTCGTCGAGGCCTTGGTGCGGCAAAAACGCTCAGCGAATCGTGCAGATCGGCAGAGAGAGATGATCCCGTTCTCCTGATGTCAGTGTCCGCAGCCTACGGGCCGAAAGCGGACTCCAGGTCGCGTAAAGCCGAGTCCACATCATCCAGCGCGGAAACCACCCTGCTAGTCGCGAATTCGACATTTGGGACCACGTCACTCCAGTCGGAAGACCCGTCGCGGAAGTTGAGCACGTATTGCTGCAACATCCCGACCTCAGTGGACAGGTCGTCCACCGCAACTCTTGCATCGGACGCCTCGACCCGCGCCTTCTCCAGCTTCGATTCCAGGTCGGAGAGTTTGGCATCAATCGACGAAACTTCCGACTCCAGGCTGCCGATCCTGCTCTCGAGGTCGCTGACTTGAGCCTCCAACTGCTCAATCTTGGAACTGGACGCCGTGCAGCCTCCGAACCCCGCGACGAAGAGAGTTATAGCGCAAGTGCCCAAGAATCGGTTTATGTTCATGGTCCGTATTATGGGCCTCTGCGGAACACACCGGTGCTGCGAGCCTTCTCGTCCCGTCCCAGCGTATCTGTGACCTTGTTGATCGTGCTGCGAGTGGCTTCCTTGACGTCTGGGTGCGATCCCCATCAGAACCAAGCTCGAAGGCGACCACCCGGCAGCGGAACTGAGCAAACCCTAGGTGCGCAAGGGCGCCACGGGAGGCGCGCGATCGGCCGCCCACCGAACCCATTCCCCCGCCTCGCGCTTCTAACTCCTGAGCGGCGGGATGCCGCAAGAAGCAAGACAAGGAGTTAGACCAATGAAGAGACTCACCCACCTCATCGCCTTCAGCCTCGCAGCAGCCGTAGCGGCAGGCGCAGCCTTCGCGCACGCCCAGCCGGACGACGAGCGCGGCGAGGGCAAGCGGGGGGACACGCGCAACGCCCGACTCGACCCTCTCGACAGGAGCGGGGCGTTCGGGAAACGAGAGCCGTTCAACAGGAACGACATGCCGCGCTGGTTGCCCAAGGACGATCACAAGCAGATCGAGCGCATCATCGAAGAGTTCGCGCGGGGTGACCTTCATCGCGCCGAGAGCCGATGGGAAAACCTCATCCGAAGGCAGCCCTACGCCTCGCGCCCGCACGACACGCGGCGGCTTGCCGACTACATCTACCTCTCGGTGCGAGACGGCTCGCACGAGAAGCACATCCGACTCGAAGACAAGGCGCGCTTCCACGCCGAGCGACGCGCCGCTGCCGACGCGCAACTCCGAAGCCTCAGGCGCGCCTTGCCCGAGGCGAGGGAGTGCGGCTACGCCGACGTCGTCGCCTACTCGCTCAACCGCCATTGGAGCCTCGGCGCGCCCGCTGTGCGCGAGAGGCGAATCGAGCGGATGACCTATGGACGCATCCGCTCCTCGCTCTCGTGGTGGGAGCGAGAGGCGGAGCGCATCGAAGGCGATTGGCTGCGCGCCGCGCGCGAGCTTCACGACTATGAGCGCAAGCACGACGCCTGGTGGGCGCGTAACGGCGACCACTGCCGCCGCGCCCTCTACGCACACCTCCCTTACTGATAGGCCAACACCCCCTCCGTCGCAACTTAGCGGCGGAGGGGGGATGCGGCTCGCGGGGACGCTCGCCCTCCCTTGAGAGCGATACCCCTCCACAGCTTGCCGTGGGGGTGCGGGCCTCGGCTCTGCGGCGCTTCTGCCCCGCGTCGGGTTCTCCGCGACGGGAGCAGCGCGGTCGGATCGAACCACGAAGCGGCTCGCGAGGACGCTCGCCCTCCCATGAGATATATTCCTCCATAGCGGCTCGCGGGGACGCTCTCCATCCCTTGAGGGCGATATGCCTCCACAGCGGCTCGCGAGGACGCTCGCCCTCCCTTGAGAGCGATGCCCCTCCACAGCTTGCTGTGGGGGGTTCAGGCACTGCAGTCCTCAGAACAGCCGGCCGTCGCCGTCGTGCCCCATCCGTGCGAGGCGCATGTCCACCACGCCCGGTTCGAGGAACGGCACGCCTTCCTCGCGCAGCAGGCGCTCCTGCTCTGCGGCAAGGTGGGGCGATCGCTTGCTCGTTACCAGTTGCCCGCTCTGTGCGACGACGCGCCACCACGGCACGTCCGGCGGCGCCTGCGCCATCCACCTGCCGACCAGGTAGCCAGTCGCGGGCTGACGCAGACGCGCGCCCACATCGCCATACGACGCGACGCGCCCAGAGGGGATCTCGCGCACGACGCGCCAGAGGTCGTCGAGGGTTTCCATGCGAGCGCAGTTTATCGTCGTCGCGGGAGCGGTCGCTCTGCGGGTGGAATCCTCACACCTCGCCGACCCACATAATCGCTTCTCCGCGCCGGAGGGCACCGTTGTGGGCAGTGCCAACCACGAAGATGCGCCCATCGTCGTCCACCCAGACGCCGTAGGCAACTGAATAAGTATAGTAGGATGGCAGCAAGAGATGAAGATCCTGCCAGCTCTCAGGCGTCCCTCGCCACAGGCCCGCGCGGGGGGAGTCGCTGCGGTTACTGTATCCAACCTGAACGCCGCGATGGACGTCATTGGCGGCGGAAGAGGTAAAGCCTTCGGGGGTCAGATCCACCCAGGACTCAGCGGTGCCAGTCCAGAGGCTGGCGCGGGGCAGTCCCTTGGGCACGACATAACCGACCTGCTGACCGCCATCGACGGCGCGAGCCTCGGAGGTGCCGTACCCAAAGGGATGCAGGTCCACCCACGACTCTGCGCTGCCAGTCCACATTACGGCATGAGTAGGTCCATACGCTATGTGCGCGACGCCAACTTGGTGATGTTCGTCCACACCAAAGGCGGTGGACGAGGAGAAGCTTCTGGAGTGAAGGCTCCGCAAGGCGCCTGCCGCGTCCCACATGCAAGCCTCTGGGCTGATTCTGGGTATGAAGTAACCGACCCGGTACCGGTCCGTCATGGCATAGATGACGCCCGACTGCTTCACCATCGTGGAGTGCAAGTTCTGCCAAGTCGCGGGCGCCCCATGCCACAGTGCCGGCGCCCTACCGGTCATCTGAAAAGTGGCGTACCCGCCCTGAAGAAGTCCATCCGTCGCGTAGGCGACAGAGATGCTTGCGCCCGGAGGAGCGAGCGTCCGCCAGGACTGGGCCGACCCGCTCCACATTGCCGCGGCTGCTCCGTACCCTGTACTGGCAACGGACCCAACTTGCTGACCATGTCGAACATCGTAGGCAACGCTGTGCGCCCCGCCGCCTTCAAACGGGTGCAAGTACACTACTTCCCAGCCAGCAGAGATCTCGCCGCAAAGCGCAACCGCGGCACCAATAGACGCAAGTAGGCGGGGCAGGGTTCTCATTCGTCCGTACACATTGTAACGCGTAAGGCTCCGTCAGCAGATTGTACCGGTTGTGGCCTCATCTGCCAAGGAACAACTCCATATAGACTCGGTCGTCCTCGGCGCAGCCCTCCCAGTCCGGAGCGGTCGTCTCCACGAAGCCGAGCGCCCGATACAGTTCTCGCGCCGCGGCCATTTGCGGCAAGGTGTCCAGAACGACGCGCCGCACGTCCCGGCGCACGGCATGCCGCAGCACCGCACGGCAAAGCGAGCGTGCGATGCCGAACCGGCGGTACCTGTCCTGCACGTACAGCCGCTCAAGGCGCGCGGTTTCGAGGTCGAGGAACCGCAGCCCGACGCATCCGATTCCCGCGCCCTCGTGGTAGGCGACCCACGCGCCGTTCGGCTCCTTCAGATACACCTCGATGGATCGCTCGACCGGCTCCTCTTGGCACACGCCTTCCGGCAGCGTGGCGATGTATTCCGGCAGGAGCGCCCGCAAGGCGACGAGGTCGGGCATGTCCGCCGCCCTGCGAATCGAGTATCGGAATCCTGGTACCTTCCTCGACATGGATTGGCTCGATGTCCCCATTCGGGTCCGCTATGGCGAGACGGACCAGATGGGCCACGCCTATTATGCCAACTACCTCTACTGGTTTGAGGTGGCACGCGGCGATTGGTGTCGCTCGAGGGGCTTTACGTACAAGAGCCTCGAGGAGCGCGGATACTTCTTACCCGTTGTCGAAGCCTGGGTGCGCTATCGGGGCGAGGTTCGGTATGACGACGAGATTCTCGTCCGCGTCCGCCTGGCAGAGGTTCGCCGGGCGTCCCTCAAGTTCGAATACAGGGTGCTAAACACCACGAGCGGCGCCGAGACGACCGAGGGCTACACTTGGCACGTGTTGATGGGCGAGTCTCGGCGAGCGCTGAGCATTCCCGACGAGATTCGGGCGCTGTTGGACCTGCGGGCGTAGGCGCGCGGGTATACCGGCGAGATGCCCTTCGACGAGAGGCTGGCCGAACGGGTTCGAGCGCTCCTGGCGAACAGGCGCGACATCCGCGAACAGAAGATGTTCGGCGGCATCGGGTTCCTCCTGCGTGGAAACATGTGCGTCGGGGTATGGAAGGAGTTCTTGATCCTGCGCTTGGGAGAGGAGCGGGCGAAGGCGGCGCTCGCGCAGCAGCACACCCGCCCGTTCGACATCACCGGTAAGGCGATGCGGGGATGGGTGATGGTAACGAAGGAAGGCTGCAAGAGCGCGCGCGGGCTGTCGGCATGGGTGCAGCATGCCGTGTCGTTCGTGGAAACCCTCGAGCCGAAGTGAAAAGCGCGGTCACTTGACGCGAAAGCTCCTCGCGTCCCGCTCGATGACGGCAGACTCGACCTCGGCATCGTGCTCAAAGAAGAGCAGCCATCCTTCGTCGGCGGCCGCGCCGAGGATACGGCCCTTCTCCTCGATGGTTCTTAGCGGCTCGACATCGTAAGCCATCACCCAGGGCAGCGGAACATGCGCAGACGTTGGAACCAGGTCGGCGGCGAAGAGAAGCGTCGCGGCGTTGTCGAAGACCTTCACCAACTGCATCGCGCGCGTGTGACCACTTACGACCAGAAGTTCGATGCCTTCAGCGAAGCGACCCCCTCCGTCGAGCAGGCGGATGTTGCCCTGGGCGGCGAGCGGCTCGAAGTTCTCCTTCAGAAAGGACGCGCGCTCGCGTGGGTTCGGGTCCATCGCCCACTCCCAGTGCTCGCGCTGGACGTGGTAGCTCGCGTTCCGAAAAGTGGGGACGACACTTTCGCCTTCGCGCCGGGTCGCTCCGCCGCAATGGTCGAAGTGCAGGTGTGTGAGGATGACGTCGGTAACGTCCTCGGGTTCGTAGCCCACTTCGCGAAGCGAGCCTTCGAGCGAAGAGTGCTCGTGGTCTATGCCGAAGATGTCGGCGAACTTCTCTTCGTTCTTGTCGCCGATGCCGGTATCCACGAGGATGACCCTGCCTTCACCTACGATGAGCAGGCAGCGCATGGCGAGCGTGATGCGGTTGCGTTCGTCGGCGGGGATGCGCCTTTCCCACAGCGGCTTGGGCACGACACCGAACATCGCCCCGCCGTCCAGTCGGAACCTGCCCGTTTCGATGGAGAAGAGCGAGTACGGGCCTATGCGTCTCATCGGTCGGCGGCGTCGAAATCTGGTGGAGATAACGGGATTCGAACCCGTGACCTCTTCAATGCCATTGAAGCGCTCTGCCAACTGAGCTATATCCCCACGGGGAGTCGAGTATACCTCGGCCGGCGCGGGTCTCAGTGGCCGCGGCGAGGCGTAATCACGCGCGCCCGCGCCCGGAGCGCAATCTCCTCAGGGAGCGTCTCGAACGGAACCTCCACGCCGTTCCTCTCCCAGCCGAGCGGGATGCGCGTTCCGAGCACAGACAGCCAAGCGTACGGCCGAACGGTAACCCGCCCCTGTCGCAGTTGGAAGAGGAACGAGTCGCCGCGCTTGAGCTCAAGGCTCTCCACGTCGGCGTACGGAACGCTGCGCGTGCCCGAGGACGCGACAACCTCGAACCTGTCCTCATAGAGCAGATACTCCCGTGCGCGCATCGCCCTGCCTTGGAGCTCCGCCATCTTCGTCTTCCCGAGGTTGAGCGCCTTCTGGAAGGCGTCGAGGATGGCGTCCTTCGCTCCGGCGGGCGGCTCGAACGGCAGGTCGCCCGGTTTGGCGACTCGGCGGGTACCGATCTCGATCCACCGGATCGCGTCCGCGGGGCGATAGCGCGCGACGAGCATCTTGATAATCAGGCTACGCCCGCGCGCTGCCCGGCGTTGCGGGAACGGCTATAACGTCTCGGATGAGCGAGGTCGAGCGGCCCCCGACCGACGAGGTCCTTGCCGACGGCAAGCGAGAGCCGGAGTTGGACACGCGGATGTTCTTCGGCTGCGCTCTATTCACGCTGGCGTGCGTGCTTCAGCTGTTCGCGGTCGTGATTCCGTTCCTTCTGCGCGACCCGCTGATGACTATGGAGGCCGTCGGAGCAGCCGCGATCGTTGCGTTCGGCGCGGGCTTGGCGCTGGGCGCCCTGATGGTGCTGCTTGGCGGGTTCATCGGCTTGCTGGGAAGCATCGCAGGGACGCTGCCGCCGTGCGTGTATCTGTTCTTGCGCTTGCGCGAGGCGGCGCTCGGATTGCCCCAGGGGGAGCGCATCGTGCAGGCCGAGTACACCGAGGCGTTCGCGTGGCTCCTCCCCCTGATGTACTGCATTGGCGCGGCGCTGTTGTGGTCTGTCCTGTTCGCCGTGCGCGAGCGGCTCAGCGCAAGGCGCCGATGACGACCCGCTCGACCCCCGCGTAGTCGAGTCGAACGCGAACGTCAAAGCGCCCCTCGAGCATCGCCGACACAGCCTCTGCCTGGCCGATGCCGACCTCGAGCGCCAGCCTGCCCCTGGGTTCCAGTACCCTCATGGCTTCCTGGGCGAGGCGGCGAACGAATGCAAGCCCGCCCTCCTCCGCGAACAGCGCGACCGCCGGCTCCCAACGGCGCACCGAGTCCTCCAGGCGCTCGTCGCCGAGAGCGACGTACGGCGGATTGCACGCGATGAGGTGAAACGACCGCTCCCGGAACGCAGCGAGCGCGTCAGCCTGCGCGAAGGCGACGCTTGCGCCCAGGCGTCGCGCGTTCTTGCGCGCCACGCGAAGGGCGGGCATCGAGATGTCGCTCAGCACCCAGCGAGTGTCGCCCCTCTCCAGCGCAGCCGATACTCCGATGCATCCGCTGCCCGTGCCCAAGTCGAGGCACATCGCTCCGGGCGGCGCCGCCGAGATTGCTTCCTCAAGGAGAACCTCGGTCTCAGGGCGCGGGATGAGCACGTCTCGAGTAACCAAGAACTCCCGCCCGGCGAACTCCTTGCGCCCCAAGATGTAGGCGAGCGGTTCACCGTGCAGGCGACGTTGCAGAAGGGCGTCGGCTTCGGGCGGCGCGAGCGAGTCGGGATGGGCAATCAGCGCAGCAGCCGGCACGGAAAGCGCCTGCGCCAACAGGGCGCGCGCTTCGACGACAGGCGACTCGATGCCCTGCTGTGCGAGCGTTGCGGCTGCGCGCTCGATCCACTCGCGGGCGTTCATTTAGCGAACTTCGCGAGCCGCTCCGCCATCGCCCGAATCAGCTCTGCGCGAACGTGGACCCCTTCGTCGGTGTGCTCGACCGCCAACACCCTTCCATAGTCGTAGCACTCCTGCACGAGGCTGCTCTCCGCGTAGGGGATGAGCATCTCGACCGGCACGAGAAGGCTGCGAATGACCTCGATAATCTTGTCGTACATTTGGTCAAGCCCTTGCTTCTTGAGCGCCGATATCAGCACCGTGTGCGGCATCTCCTCCGCCAGGCGCCGCACAGCGTCTTCGTCGAACGGCTTGTCCATCTTGTTGAATGCGGTGATGGTCGGCTTGTCCCCTGCTTCGAGGCTCTCCAGGGTCTCGATGACTGCGTCGTGCTGCAACTCCCAGTTCGGGTGCGAGGCGTCAACAACGTGAATGAGGAAGTCGGCGCCGGTTACCTCCTCGAGCGTCGCATGAAAGGCGGCGACGAGGTGCGTCGGCAACTTGCGCACGAAGCCGACCGTGTCGGTGAGGAACACGCTGTATCCGTCCGGGAGGTCTACCTTTCGCGTCGTCGGGTCGAGCGTTGCAAACAGCATCGGGTCGGCGAACACGTCGCTGCCGGTGAGCACGTTCATCAGCGTGCTCTTGCCGGCGCTGGTGTATCCGACGATGCACGCGAAAGGAAACGGGAAGCGACGGCGCCCTGCCCTTTGTCGTTGTCGCGCCTGCTCGATCTCGTCGAGTTCCTGCTTCAGGGAGAGCAGGCGACGCTTGATGTGTCTTCGGTCCGCTTCCAGCTTGGTTTCGCCCGGGCCTCGCAGGCCGATGCCGCCTTTCTGGCGCTCGAACTGCGTATAGGCGGCGGTGATTCGCGGCAGGATGTAGTTCAGTTGCGCAAGCTCGACCTGCACCTTGCCCTCTTTGGTGTGCGCTCGCTGCGCGAAGATGTCGAGGATGAGTTGCGTGCGGTCAATCACGCGGCGTTTGAGCGTCTCTTCCAGGTTGCGCAACTGCACGCCGGAGAGTTCGCAGTCGAAGACCACGAGGTCGGCTTGGGCGTCGTGCACGGCGGTGAACAGCTCTTCGAGCTTGCCCTTGCCCACATAGGAGTGCTTCGACGGCTTCTCGACTCGTTGATGGAGCGCGCCGAGCACCTCCAGCCCTGCGGCGACCGCGAGCGATGTCAACTCCGCCTCGGCGTACTCATCCTCCGTCGGGTCGGTGTGCACGAGCATGAGGAGCGCTCGCTGCTTGGGCGGCTTGGTGCTCTGGGGCTCCTTAGGCAAGCCGTCTCCTCATGGCGCTCATAACCGAATCTGGAACAGCTTGAAGCCTGCGCTGAGGAAGAAGCCGTTGAAATCGAGCCCCGAGAAGTCGCTGAACACATCGTAGCGCGCCTCGATGTAGAACTGCTTGTTGAACGACACGCCGACTGCGGCATTGGCGTTGAAGCCGATCTTCTCGTCGTCCACTGCGACCGACGGCACGCGAACGTCGCCGAAGTACGGTCCTACGCGCACCGCAACATACGGGATGGTGTCGCCCTCGCCGTCTGTAAACCCACGAGTCAAGCCAAACGTGACCGGGATGAGCGTCGCTCGGTTCGGTCCTTCGCTTCGGTGCAGGAAGCCAATGTCGAAAGTGAACTTCCAGCGGTTGTCCTCCTGGAAACTGAGCGGCGAGAGGCCGAAGCGCAGCCAGGTGCTGCCGAAGGCATCTTGAGTGTCGCCGTCGGTCGGGAAGAACACGCCGAAGTCCACGCCAACCGGGATAGTCCGTCGTTCGCGCTCTTGACCGCCCGTCCCCTGAGCGGTCGCGACGCCAGCCGACAAGCAGGCGCACAGCGCGGCGGCGGCAATTCGTCGTACCAGATTCACCCTTTTCATGCTGTCCTCAAAAGATGGTGGGAAGATACCCGTTCTCGGGGGTTCAGGTATACCGAGGCCGTTCGATGTCCACGGTTCGCGTACAGGTGACGGTTTCCGAGGAAGGCTCCCTGCCGGAGTACGCCACCGCCGGCTGCGCAGGGATGGACCTGCAAGCGTGCGAGGAGGTCGTGCTCCAGCCCGGGGAGATTCGCGCCGTCGGCACCGGCCTGCGCATCGCCCTGCCCGAGGGCTACGAGGCACAGGTGCGCCCGCGCTCCGGGCTCGCCCTCAAACACGGCATCTCGATCCCCAACGCCCCTGGCACGATAGACGCCGACTACCGCGGCGAGGTGCGGGTGATTCTCGTCAACCTGGGCAGCGAGCCGTTCCCCATCCGGCGCGGCGACCGAATCGCGCAACTGGTCGTCGCGCCCGTTGTCCGCGTCGAGTGGGAGTGCGTCGCCGACCTGCCCGAGACGGCCAGAGGCGACGGCGGGTTCGGCAGCACCGGAGTCCGAGATGAAGCTGTGCGATAAGTGCTACGCGCTCCTCGAAGAGGACGCCCTGTTCTGCACCGAGTGCGGCGCATCCGTAACCGAGGGCGTGGAGGGCAGCGACGCCATCGTCTATCCCGACATCGCGCGCGCGAACTTGGCGCGCATGCGGGGCAACGAGGCCGAGGCGGAGCGCATCTGCCTCGCCATCCTCAAGCGCTATCCGAACAACGTGAGCGCCCACATCCTCTTGGGCGACATCTACTGGGACTCGGAGCGGCTCGAAGAGGCGATGCAGTGGTACGACCTCGCCACCTCCCTTGCGCCCGAGAACGCCATCCTGAAACTCAAGCTGGAGCGTACGCGCGACGCGCTGCATCGGCAAGGCGAAACGGACGCCGCCGCCCGCCTCGAGGTTCCGGAAGGGCGATCCCCGCTCTGGACCGGCGTCGCGCTGGTGGTGCTGCTCGTTGCCTTCGGCGGGCTGACCTTCTGGTACGGCAAGATGCGAGCGGAGGCGGGATTGCGCGACTCGATGGTCAACACCGACCCGATAGACATCAACGGCATCGTGCCGCCCAAGTCCACCATTCCTCAGGAAGAACCGGCACCGACCGAGCAGGACACGCCCCCCATTGAGCAGCCGCCGACAGGTTCGCAGGCGTCGCCGAATGCCCCAGCGATGACGCCCGATGAGCAGACGCTTCTGCAAGCCGTGAAGCGCATGGTCGGGAACGCGGAAGGTCAAGCGCTGTCCCTCGTTTGGAGTTCGCCGGTCGTCGTGGTGAACGGCGCGGTCGCGGAGGGATGGACAGCGGACGATGTCGCGCTGTTTATGGCGCTCGCTGCAAAGGCGGTGCTGGATGCGGCGGCGGATGTGAGCGTGGTCGAGGTTCGGCTGTTCGGAGCATCCGGCTTGTCGAATGGTGCGCGCATTCCGCGTGAGCGGATGGCGGCGGCGGTCGGGGAGGTGGGCACGGTCGCCTGGGCGCAATCTGTTCTCGGCGGCGGAAGCGCGGGTTAGCGCCGGCTTGCGCCGTTTGCCATAATCGAGGCATGACGCAAGCCATCTCCACTCCTCTCGGCGAGCGCAAGTTCACGCCTCTCCAGGAAGCCGGGCATTCGCTGGATTCGATACCCTATTCAATCAAAGTTCTCCTGGAGGCTGCGCTGCGCCACCTCGACGGCAAGGTTGTTACAGAAGAGCATATCCAGGCGCTGGCGACGTACGACGCGACGAGCGTCCCTGCCGTCGAGATTCCGTTTACGCCGGGGCGCGTGATTCTGCAAGACTTCACCGGGGTGCCGGCTGTTGTTGACCTCGCCGCGATGCGGGATGCCATCGAGCAGTTGGGCGGCGACCCGGCACGCGTGAATCCGCTGGTGCCCTGCGACCTGGTGATTGACCACTCCGTGCAAGTTGACGCCTTTAACAGCGGAATGGCGCTGCAGATCAACGCCGACCTGGAGTTCCAGCGAAACCGCGAGCGGTACGAGTTCCTGAAGTGGGGGCAGCAGGCGTTCGACAACTTCCGCGTCGTGCCGCCCGCGACGGGAATCGTCCATCAGGTCAACCTGGAGTATCTCGCAAAGGTGGTGTGGGACGATGGATCCCGGCTCTATCCCGACTCACTCGTGGGAACGGATTCGCACACGACGATGATCAACGGGCTGGGCGTCCTCGGCTGGGGAGTCGGCGGCATCGAAGCCGAGGCCTGTGTGCTGGGGCAGCCGATCTACATGCTCATCCCAGAGGTGGTCGGTTTTCGAATCACCGGCTCACTTCGCGAAGGGGCAACCGCCACCGACTTGGTGCTGACGGTAACGCAAATGCTTCGCGCCCACGGGGTAGTCAACAAGTTCGTCGAGTTCTTCGGCCCCGGTCTTGCTTCGATGGCTGTCGCCGACCGCGCAACGATTGCAAACATGGCGCCCGAGTACGGCGCTACGGTCGGCTTCTTCCCTGTGGACGAGCGCACGCTCGAGTACCTCTGGCTGACCGGGCGGGACGAGCGGCACATCGAGATGGTGAAACAGTACTGCATCGAACAGGGACTGTGGCGGGACGAGAATTATCCGATTCGGTATTCCGCAGTGCTGGAGTTGAACCTGGACGATGTCGAGCCTTCCCTCGCCGGGCCGCG
>JBFMFD010000059.1:0-14845 GCA_040752255.1 Armatimonadota bacterium | reverse complement strand
AGCCCTCGAATTATGCAGCTTCCCTGGACCTGGATGAGGGCGTCGGGCGACTGACGCTCGGCGCGGAGCGCGGAGTTGGTCTCTTCGCCTCGTCGAGTCGGTCTGGCCACGCTGGCTACTACGTGCTGGACGCAGCCGGGAAGAAGAGGGTTTCGGTGATCTGGAGAGAGGAAACCGGGCCTGAGGTCGCGCTCTACGACGCCGCCGGAGAGAAGACCTCGAGCCTGAGCGGCCGGTGAGGCGCCGCCAGCAGACCCGGAGGCGTACACCTGAGACACAGAAGGAGCATGTTTTCTATGAGACACGTAACGCATGATGTGAATGAGAGGATCGTGGAACTCGAACGGCGATGTCAGGAAGTGCGATGGCGGAGGCGAGCAGTGGCGGCCTCCACCAGCACTGGGACTGCCGAGGCGGCGAAGCCCACGTACATCGGCAGCACGCCGCCCTCATCCGCCGTCGGCACCCACGCGCCCCGCTGAAGCGCGTACCACGTTAGGGCGCCGCCAGAGCCGAGCAGGAGCGAGGCGGTCGCTGTCGCGCCACACAAGCGCATACGGGGCACGTAGGCGGCCACCGTGGGAATCAGCAGGCCCGGGATGGCGACGCTGGCAACATCCCACCAAATCGCGACGACGCTCTTCAGCCCCAGCGCAAGGGCGATGCCGACGAGCGTCGCCAGGGCGATGCCGAGGCGCGTAAAGAGCACCCGGCGCTCCTCGGTGCCGGCCAGCCGCCCGAGTAGGTCTCTACCTATCGTGCCGCCGGTTACAAGCGTGTAGCCAACCATTGCAGACACGATGACGCCGAACACTCCGGCGAAAAACAGCCCCTTCGCCCCCGCCGGAAGGATGCGGTCGGCATACGCGGGGAAGAGCGCTGTTCCAAGCCCTCCCCCCATCTCTTGATAGGCATACCAAGCCGTGCCGATCGACAGAAGGTCGAATAACATCCAGAACCCCACCGAGAGAAGCACACCCCTGCGCGAAGTCTCCGGAGCGCGAGCGGCGGCGACGCGCTGGTGAAAGCCTGGATCAACAAAAGTCCAAGAACCGACCAGCACCCAGCCAAGCACGAACAGCGCACCCTTCCCCGCATCCCAAGAGCGGTGAGCTTCGGGCAGCGCGTCGAGGTTGGGTGCGCCGAACTGCAGGACGGAGAGAAGGAGAATCAGCCCAAACGAGACGTACATCATCGTGAACGCGAGTAGGTTGCTCCTCGCGTCGGCGAGCAAGCCGCCGCGATACAGAAACAGCGTTCCACCGAGCGCGCCGAGTAGAACGGCGACCACGAAGCTCATCCCTGTCAGCATCTGGAGCAGATTCCCCAGCATCAGGATGTGCGCCCCCGGCGCGCCGAGCACGAGCAGGATCAGGGCGCCGAGGACGGCGGTCGTCTTGCCGAAGCGCTGCTCGAATCGTTCCGGCAAGGAGATGGCTGCCTCGGCGCGAACCCTCGGTGCGAGGAGCAGGGCGTACGCGGCTCCGAAAACGTAGTAGGGCATCCCGATGAGCACCCAGGTCGCGACGCCGTACCAGTCGAACGCCTCCCCCACGCCGAGGATGCCGCCGTACCAGGTGGTGACGAGCGTGGCGATGAACAGCGGCAGCGTGAGGCTCCTGCCCGCTGCGATGAGTTGCAGCGTCGTGTTCTCGCGAAGTCGGGCGCTGAAGCCGAGCAACAGGATGCCCGCCGCCATGAGGGCGAGCACAAGATAGTCCCAACCACTCAGCGAGACGGTCACCACGGTGGCTCGTCGCCCCTCTCGACGAAGACGGCCAGAGCGCCTACGCCGAGGCTGAGCGAGAATTCCGGCGCAATCGCCCGATTCGAGATGCTGATGAGGTCTCCCAAGCTGAGGTGGGTTGCGTCAATGTCCCACTCGAGGCCGTCGGTTTCGCGCACGTCCGTGGGGACGAGCGGGATGAGGGAGACACGCGCCCCGTTGAACGTCGCAAATGTGCGCTTGACCGGTCCCCGAACGACATGGACGATGCTCCGCCGAAGGACGAACCGGATGTCTGCGTGTTCCGACTTCGCAAGGGCTGCGCTCAAGGCTGCAAGCAGGTGGTCAGGCTCGTCGCCCTCCGCCCCGAGCACGACCAGCCGCCGCGCACCGAGATTCCGAACGGCGTGACCGAGCGCCTTCTCGAAGTCGGTGGCGTCCTGGTCGGGGTCATGGATGACCTCTTTCGTCGTCAGGGCGGCTCGCGTAGAGTCGTTCAGGCTGTCGAAATCCCCGATGACCACGTGAGGTTGGATGCCCAGGGAAAGGAGCGTCTTCGCGCCCCCGTCGGCGGCGATGAGGCGTACGTCATCTCCGGCGAAGGCACGAACGTCGTCGTCCAGGAACGACTCTCCGGCGAGCACAATCAGGGCGCGTGACATGGGTGCAGAGGATACTCGCAACGAATTGCACAGTCGCAGAAGGAGACCTTTGCGCGCCGTCGAATGAATCTGTCCGCGCCCACTTGACACAGCCGCCGCGTTTGCCATAATGGGCGCCCCCGTTGGCAGGGTGGGACAATTCATGTCGGACCAATACACTTTTGACGGAGACTTTCAAGATCTGTGGAAGCGCGTGCGCGATGAGTTGGAGTCACGTCTGCCTAGGGCGAAACATACAGCTTTCGTCCGTCCTCTTGCACTCGAGGCGCGCGGAGGGGACGCCGTCGCTCTCAAGGGGAGCCAGTTTGTCATTGTCGGCCTGAAGAAGCATGGCATCGCGCCGCTTGTCAAGGAGTTGTTCGACCAGTGCGCCGGCAGAGAGATCTCGATCGAGTTCCTCTCCGTGCCGGTGGAAAGGGCAGTGCCGGCCGCGCCGCCGCCCGTCGCGCGGGCGATCACGGAGGTTCGCACACCGCCCGAAACCTTCGAAGGGTTCGTGGTGGGCAGTAGTAATGAACTGGCTTTCCATGCGGCGCGGCGGGTCGCCCGCGAGCCGGGGGCGGGGCCGTATAATCCGCTCTTCATCTACGGCCCCTCCGGGCTAGGGAAGACGCACCTGCTCCGTGCGATACAGAACGAGGTCGGCCGGCTTCACCCGACGTTGGTAGTTCGTTACATGACGGCGCAGGAGTTTTCCGAGGAGTTCATCCACTCCCTTCAGAGCAGCCGCATCAACCAGTTCCGCTCGAGGATCCGCTCGGCAAACGTTTGGCTCCTCGACGACATCCAGTTCATCGAGAAGCGAGGCAAGACGACAGAGGAGTTATATCACTCATTCAACCAACTGCACCAAGAGGGGCGCCAGATCGTGCTCGCGGCGGATCGCCCGCCGCACGCCCTCTCCGCACTGGAAGAGCGGCTGCGATCTCGGTTTGAAGGGGGGCTTCTCGCGGAAGTCCTACCCCCCGATACCGAAACGCGAAAGAGAATCCTGGAAGCGAAGGCCGAGGTGGAGGCGGTTCCGTGCCCGCCCGACATGCTTGAGTGGATCGCAGTCAACGGCCCGACGAACGTGCGCTCGCTCATCGGCGCTTTCAACCGGGTGATTGCCTTCGCCAGCATGTTGGATGGCCGAATCGACATTGACCTCGCGCGCTCGGTCCTCGATGGCCAGTTCGGCGGTGGGGTGGAGTCGCCCCGGGTTTCCGGGGAGCAGATTCTTGATGCCTGCTGCAGGCACTTCGACGTTTCGCGTGGCGCATTGCTCGGCTCGAGCCGTATCCGCAGCCTTGTGCGCGCGCGGCATGTTGCGATGTTCCTTATGCGCGAAGTCGCCGGTGAGTCGTTCGCGGGCATTGGCCATCGCTTCAACCGGCACCACAGCAGCGTGCTCCATGCTGCCGAGAAGGTGCGCTCGCAGCTGGAGTCCGACGAAGATCTGGCGAACGACATCCAACAGATTCGTCGCGAACTGGGGTCGGACTGACATGGTGCTCGCCCACTCGACCTGGCAGGACGTGCGCGATTTTGACCGCAACGCCGTCTGTCTCCTTCCCACAGGCAGTCTTGAGCAGCACGGGCCTCATCTCCCTCTGTTCACCGACAGCCTCCTTTCCACGGGCGTTGCCCGGATAGTTGAGTCCAGATGCCCGGAGGAGGTGCTCCTCTTCCCGGGCGTCTGGCTCGGCTGCAGCGCGCATCACATGGCGATGGCAGGGACGCTTACCGCGAGCGCAGAGACCTACATGCAGGTGCTTTACGACGTCGTGGACTGCGCCTCGAGTCATGGCTTCAGAAGGTTTCTCATCGTCAACGGGCACGGCGGCAACACCGACCCGAACGGCTTAGCCCTGCGCGAACTGAAGCGCCGGTACCCGAGTCACATGCTCGCGCACTGCGGCTACTTCTCGCTCATCCCGCAAGCGGTGCTCGACGAGAACCTCAAAGGACCTATCAAGGGTATCCGGCACGCGTGCGAGGCGGAGACGAGCATGATGATGCACCTGCATCCCGACCTCGTGCGGCCTGAGCGCTTGCGGGACGATGGCCTAGCGATGGAGCCGCCCGCCGACGACGGGGTCAAGTTCATTCAGCCGTTCGATGAGATAACCGAAGAGGGGTCGTTCGGCTATGCGACTCTTGCCACCGCTGAAACCGGGGCCGCCCTCATCGAGGCGGCGGCGCAGGGAGTGGTCAACGCGGTCCGCCATATGGCGTCAGGCTACGTGATGGTCGCGCCGAACCGATAGAGGCGTCGCTAATCGCCCGACTCGCGCATCGGAATGCCGCGCTCGCGAAGACCCTCGACGACCCGCGCGCCGGGCACGGCGAGCTCGTATCGTATGCATCCGCGCTCGACCGAGCCCCGGGCGATTTCAGACGCGATGATGGCTGTGGGGAAGCCGGTCATGCGCTCCATCGCCGAGAAGCCGGTTGCGTCGTCGTATCGGTCGTGAATCTCGACGCGCAGTTCACGCTCCTGGCCGTCCATCTTGCCGTTTACAACCGCACGGACGAGCACTTGGTCCTTGTCCTCATCGTCCCTGAGGCGTTCCGCCATGATGCGGTGCCACAGTTCGCGCGGTCGCACTTGATGCCCGTCCACGTCAATCGGCTCCTGGCTCCAGAAGCCGCAGTCGCTGAAGAGGCGCATCTTCTCGCAGTGGCCAGGGAAGCGGATGGTCTTGTACTCATAGGTCCGCACCTTGCCCTCGTACGTAAGCGGTGCGGTGCTGGTGCCGCCGCTGGTTACGAACGCTTCCATCTCACCGAGACCCTCCCACTCGAGTCGTTCGAGGTCGCTGAGCGCGTCCGGTCGCGCCAGTTTGTAGTCTCGCACGGCGAATGCCGGGTCGGTGTACTCGGCGACCAGGCCTTCAATGTTGAATACCAGTTTGTAGTTGAACGGCGGCTTTGGGTTCTGCGGCAGGCCGCCGCAGTACATCCGCACGTCGAGCACCTCGTCGAGTTGCGCCATCAGGTACGTCGCCAGGCTGTTCACGAGGCCGGGCGCCAAGCCGGTATCGGGCACAACCGTAACCTTGGCCGCCTTCGCCGCGTCGTCGAGGGCCAGCGTCTTGAGCGTTACCTCGGTGTCCCCGCCCATGTCCACCATGCTCGTGGCCGTGTTGATGGCGATGGGAGCCACGAGAGGGTGCATCCAGTAGGGGACGCAGGAGAGGACGACGTCAACCGGCGAGAGGAACGCTCGCAGGGAAGGCTCGCTGAGCGCGTCCACGAACATCGGCTCGCAGATCGCCTTTCCGACGAGGGAGTTGACGCGCGCTGCGTTACGTTCCGCCGAGGCGAGGTCTCGGTCGCCCATCAGGATTCGGGCGGCGTCTCCGTATCGGGCGAGGTCGTAGGCTGCGGCGGTGCCCTGCATGCCGCTGCCGAGAATCGCGTAAGTGTAAGGCATCGTGGTTCCCTTGCGCAGAAAACGGGTCTGGCGCGGTGCGCGCAGACCCGGTGGCGCAGGCTACCCGATTCGCTTGGGTTCCTACAGGCCGTCGCTCGTATCCAGTAGGTACGCGCCGTGCCCAGGAACGCCGCGAACGCGGCCCACGATATAGCGTCCATTAGGAGAGATTGCGATTGCGTCGCGCAGTGTGACGCCAGGCCCGAGGATGTCCGCGAACACTTCGTTCATGTCCAGCATTCCCGTACGCTCGGTCCAGATGAACGCGTGAAACTCTCGGTCTCTGCTGGAGCGGGATGAGCCGACCACAACGGAGCCGTCCGCCGAGACGTCGCTCGCCACTCCGCCAAACCCGAGGCTGCCGAGATGGATCGTTCGCCCGTCTCGATAGCGGAACGGCTGGTATTGATATCCACCGTCCGCTCCGATCCAAGAGACTTGGGCGAAGCCGACCGCCGTCGTTCCGTCCGCCGAGATGCTGTACGGGATGGCGAGCCCACCTTGGAGCTTCGGTATGAATTCCGGGTTTCCGCTGCGCAGCAGGATTGTGGCTGCCTCTCCAGCCACAATGCCCCAGCCGACGAAAGCCGAAGCGTCCGCCGACATGTCATGAACCCTCCACAGGTACGGCAGGAACTCTCGCGTTCCGTCGAGCCGCATCAACACAGGCCAACCACGGGCGTCTTGAGCCGCGAGCGTCCCGTCGTCTGCAACCGCTCGTACGGTGGGTCCAAGCTCTCGAGGCACAAAGAGGGGTCTCCCGCTTCTGTCCCAGACGAAGCTGTACCAGTCTCCGATGGAGCCGCAGATCAGCTCCCCGGATGGGGAGAAACGCTTCGGCCATGCAGGCATCCACAGGTTGAGGCCGGGGAAGAGGCGCCAGCCGAACTTCGGATGCCAAACCGCGCCCGGAAGGGAGCCATAGCTCGAGAACAGAACTGCCCCGTCGTTAGAGGCGTCCTGCAGAGTCCGGCGCGAGGTTGGAATGTATGTGATGGACGTTGCGAACGCTCTCAGAAGAGGGATGACGGTCGCGGCTCCCACGATGACGGCGCAAAGGATCTTGAATATCATCCGATATTGTAGACTATTCAGTACCATCGTGATCCTCCTTCTGGAAGAAGTATCCAGTTGGTAATACGAGGCGCTCTGGCGTAGGTTCCCTGATTCCCGTCCCGCTCTCGGACGGCCCGTTCAGCACCCAGCGGAGGCAAACCGCCGCTACCTGGCGGCGAAGAATTGCCGCTCCAGGCGGTAGGCGAACAATAAGGTCCTATCCGAGGTCGAACAGCAGCACGTCTGCGCCGTTTTCAGAGGTGAGGCGCAACGCTCCGCTTTCGAGAGCCTCTGCTTCTATGCCTGCGCCGTCCCCGGCCGAGAGCCGCTCCTCGCCGAGGCGCACGTCGCCGGAGACGACCTGGAGCCACGCGCCCCGCCCGGATTCCAACTTGTGGTCGAGAACCGCTCCTGCGCCTAGAGCGCCTCGTAGGACGAGCGCGTCTTGGTGTATCGGCGCGCCACCCGCCGCGGCGTCCCTCGATGCGAGGACGGTCCATCCTTCAGCGGCGCTTGGCACGTCCACTTCGTGGAAGGACGGCTCAAGCCCCTTCTCATCGGGGAAGATCCAGATCTGATACAGATGCACCGCCTCCGAGTCGGAGGGGTTGCGCTCACTGTGCACGATGCCGCTCCCGGCGCTCATTTTCTGAACCTTGCCGGGAGTCACGCGCAGCGTGTTGCCCAGGCTGTCGCTGTGCTCGAGTTCGCCGCGCAGGACGACCGTGATGATCTCCATGTCGCGGTGTGGATGCATGGGGAACCCCCCTCCCGGGGCGACGATGTCCTCGTTCAGTACACGCATCGTGCGGAAGCGCACCCAGTTCGGGTCCATGTAATCGCCGAAGGAGAAGGTGTGCCAGGTGCGGAGCCAACCGTGGTCGAAATGACCGCGCTCGTTTGCTCGGCGGATCCTCATCGGTTAGCTGCCGCAGCCGCAAGAGCCGCAGCCGCCGCCGGTGGACGTGTCCAGGCCCTCGATGCCTTCTTCGTCCGCGGAGAACGAGCTGCCGCATCCGCAGGAGCGGACGGCGTTCGGGTTCTCTATCTTGAAACCACCGCCGAGCACGTCTTCGACGAAGTCCACGACCGAGCCGGTCATGTACTTCAGGCTGAGGTTATCCACATAGATGGTAACCCCCTGGTCAGTGAGCGTTACGTCGTCCGCTTCAGGAGCGGCGTCGTCTATCGCCATGCCGTACTGCAGGCCGGAGCAGCCTCCGCCCGCGACCCACACGCGCAGGGCAGCATCGGGCTTGCCTTGCTCTTCAAACAGCGCCTTGACTTCCTGAGCGGCGCGCTCGGTCAGCGAGATTCTCTGCTGGACTTCTTCGTTGATAGCCATGATCGTTCCTTGCGGGGCGGCACCACCACCCCTTTGTTCTACGCTTATTATGGCAGAAGCGCTCCTGCCGGAAGAGGCTCCGGGTGGGTCTCCAGGTGGGGGCTAGGGTGACTCGGGCTGAACATCCGGCGCCAGGCTCGTGGCGTACGCCGTGGCTGCGCCCCAAGCGTTCACCAAGAACCCGGCGTTGCTTGGTAAACTCCAGCAAGAGGTGACTGCGTGATGTTGTTGACAAGAAGGCTATTCGGCCTCGGCGCGATCGGCGGAATGCGCGCGACGGATGAGGCGGGCGGCGGCGAGGTTGAGGCCCAAACTCCTACCGGCGCGGAGGAAGAACCGCGTGACGAGCAGGAGGAGGGTCTTGAACCGGCGGCTGCGAGTCAGGAGGGGAGCGAGCGGGACGCGCAGGACCAAGCTGCGCCGGCGGCGACCCTTCGCCTCCTTCGCGGCGGCGTGGAGACCGGCGACGCCTTCGCTTTCTCCGGCTCAGCCGTCATCGGGCGGTACGACCCCTCGGTAGGGCCGATTGACGTTGACTTGGGCGGCCTTGACGAAGGCTCCTACGTTTCTCGGAAGCACGCGCATATCTCCTTCCAGGACGGCGCTTGGATTCTCGAGGACCTCGGCTCGAGCAACGGCACGTTCGTCCTCGACGGTGACGACTTCCGGCGAATCGAGGAGCCGACCCCGATCGAGGACGGCGCAACTATCGTCTTCGGCAGCGCCCGCTTCCTCTTCCGCGCTGATGAACCGGCGGAAGAGGAAGAGGCGACGGAGAGCGCCAACACCGACTGACCGACTCTATCCGCCCACGCCGCCCGCCCGCGCGCGACCTGTCACGGCAACGCTCACGTAGCGATACTCGACGACGACCTTCTGACCCGCAGGAACGTTGATCGTCCACTCGACCTGGTTCGACGGGTTGGGGCTGCCTGCGCCAACGGCAGTGTTCTTCACGACGCCGCCGTGCGACATCTCGAGGATGCGCCCATTGATGGTCTTGCGGATGCGCACCTCTGCGGGCTTGTCTCGGAAGTTCTCGATCGTCATCGTGCCGCGAAGCGTGATCGGAGTCTGCACGACTTCGCCCTGGATGACGCTTTCACCCCGCTCGACTTCGACTTCCCGCGCCTCCGCTTTGATGCCGACGGCTCTCGTCATACGCAGTTCGGTGTCGTCCCCTTTGGCGGTGTAGTCCATCACCGGTTGACCGACCGGCTTTCCGTCGTCGAGGACGAACACCGGCGCGCTGGTCAAGGGGCTGCCCGTTGTGTTGCTCACGCGGAGCACGTAGTGCATATCGTTGCGGTCGGCGTTCCAGTCGAAGAACGGATGCACGCGAACGTTCGCCTCGAAGATGACGGTCATCGCCCGCTCTCCGGGGCGGAGGCTGAAGCCTCGCCTCACGTAGTATTGGAGTTCACCCGACTCGTCGGAGACGGACCCGCCGCCTGGGGCGCCGGCGAACCCTCCGCCGCCAAAGCCGCCGCTGGGCGCCTCAGCAGACTTCGCGGCCTGGTCTCTGCTTGCGCGGCCCAGGTTGGCGACGGCGTCTGCCGGGCCGCTCTGAAAGCCGGACAGAAGGCTGTCCACGATTCCGGGGTTCATCAGGGACGGCGCGCCGACGACGAACACGAGGTCGGCTTCCTTCAGCTCCTCCGGCAAGCCCAATAGGGTGCCCCGAAGCGTCAGTCGCCCTTCCGTGGCAGAAGACAGTTCGAGCAGATAACTTGGCTCCCACTTGACGCCTGCTTGGATGTACGCAACGCCGATTCCCATCCGAGCGTTCTGGTTCGCGGTTCGGAACTTGATGCGGACTGGGAAGTCGGTCAGCACCACTTTGCTGATTCGGGCGTACTCGACTGCGCTGTATTGGCCTTCATCGGTTCGCAGCAGAACCATGTCGTCGAGCACCTTGGCGAGTGCGCCGGTCGCGCTGCCTCCTTCGGAAGTGACGACGCGCAAGCGGAGACCGACCTTGTTGGCGAGCAGAGTCCGCAACTGCTCCGGCTTCTCGAACGGGATGAGGTGCTCAGGGGTCGTGACGATAGTCTCGACGCGGTCGGTGGCGTTGAGGGGATAGACGTAGAACGTCCCGACGGCTGCCTTCGGGACCAGGTTGGTCGTTGCCCAGCCATTCTCGAGCAGGGCGCTTCCTTCGCGAATGAAGAAGCCGAAACCCTCCTTGAAGACGACAAGCGTCTTCAAGGAGGACTCGAAGGCAAAGTGCTGAGGCGGGGCGGGCTGCTGCCATGAGACGGCAAGCATCGCGGTGAGGGTGAGTGCGTTCATAGTTCCATTTCTCCTTGCATAGAGTATAGACGCCCGTCGCTGCCCAGCCGCCGCCTGGGGATACACTCGACAGGAGTGCCGCCGATCGAATTGCTTGCCGTAGACATTGATTTCACCCTCGTGGACACCGAGCGGCGCATCCCCGAGGCGAACGCCCGTGCGCTGCGAGAGGCGAGGGAGGCGGGGGTGCACATCGTGCTCGCAAGTGGCCGCATCGCCTCCAGCCTGCGGTTGTTCGCTGAGGAGTTGGGCATGCCCACGCCGCTTGTCGCGTGCAACGGAGCGTTTGTGCTCGATCGGGCCGGCGACGTTCTCGCGGACCACCGCTTGGGGCAGGAGGTCGTCGAGACGGTCGTACGGGAGTGCGAAAAGCGCGGCGTCCACCTGAACGTGTACGCCGATGACAAGGTGCACTTCGCACAGGAGTCGGCGTTGGCTGAGATGTATCTGCGGCGGGCGCGACGCTCAGAGCCCGTGATTCTGCCGTGGGCGGCGCTGGCGCGGCTCCAGCCCAACAAGCTGATTGCCGTGGGTGAACCTCGTACTTTGGAGGACTTGCGCCTCTGGGCCGAGGCAACGCTGCCGGACGGCTCGTCGGTGGTCACCTACTCTGAGCCCGAGTACCTTGAGTTCCTGTGTCCCGATTGCGACAAGGGGACGGGGCTTGCCGCCATCGCCCGCGCGCTCGGCGTACCGAGGGAGCGAACGGCGGCGATCGGCGACTACCTGAACGACGTGCCGATGCTCGCCTGGGCGGGGCACAGCGCCGCCGTGGCGAACGCCGTACCCGAGGCGAAGGCCGCCGCGGATGTGGTGGTAGGCTCCCACGAGGAGTGTGGCGTGGCGGAGTACGTTGCAATGCTCCTTAAGAATGTGGGAAAATGACCAACGAGTAAGACGTCCGGAGCCGTCCGAACGTCCTAAACTGCAGGGAGCGCCCGGCGGGCGGGCAGGATTTGCCGCCTGGTGGGTGGCGCCTGAGGAGACAGAGCGATGATGAAAAGCGCAATGATTCGAGTCTTATTTGTCTGCGTCTTGGCAGCGTTCGCCGCTGCCGGGGCGCTCGCGGGCACCCTTACGGTGACCAGCCCCGAGGACGGAGCGTTCGTGGGCTCCAACACGACCATTAGCTTCCGCATCGCCGGGGGTAATGTGCAGGTTACGGTCCGCGCCCAGATTACGAAAGTGGGTGGTGGCGCCTCAACGACCCTGGAGACGCGGGTTACCCCCGACGAATCCGGCAACGCGAGTGGCAGCCTGAGCTGGAACCCGAGCGATTCCTTCCCCGAGGGCGACTACGATATCGAGGTAACGGCGACCGAGCCGGGCAACACGTACAACACGGTCAACCTGACGGTTACGCTGGACCGAACCAAACCCCGCTTTCGAGACTTCAGCCCGCTGCAGGACTCTTTTGTGCGCGGCGTCGTGACCATCACCGCCGAGCTGGACGAATTGAACATCAAGGAGTGGCGTGTGACGGTGAACGATGCGGACTTGCCGAACAACACCGGTGACACCGCGTCCGTGTCCGTCGTCTGGGACACTTCGTTCATCGAAGAGGATGGCGAGCAGACGATTCGCATCAAGGTGACCGACAAGGCGGAGAACACGGATACGCTTGAGATCCCGGTCACGCTGGACCGGGCTGCGCCCGTCGTCAGAATCGAGTTTCCCCGCACCAACTCCGTCGTGCGCCCCGGCTCCGTTATGGGGATCATCATCAAGATCGAGGACGCCTCCCAAGAGTCGGTGGACTGGCTCGCGGTGCTCGTGGAGGTTCGTCGGATGGATGGCACGCTGATTCGGCGCGCGTCCAGACTCCGATGGGCGCCTGGGGGCAGCGAGCGGGAGCGGCTCTGGCTTGGCCGAGCGCCGGTTCTGTTCACCGACCCGGATCAGTTCAAGATAACCGTCAGCGTCGTAGACAAGGCCGGCAACGTCGCGGTAACCCAGGAGGTTCCGCTGAGCACGGGCCGGTACCGCGGCCGAGGCAGGCGGTGGAGATAGACTCCAGCGGGTAATCTGCCCGGCGACCTAATCGGTAAGGACAACAAGAATGGAGAACAAAGCAAGGATGCGACTCGCTCTCATCGCGCCGCTCGTCCTGGTTGGAGCACAGGCGGCGAGCCAGGTCCCCGACCTCTTCGACGCCTTCGAGATGGGAGGCCGTTCGTTGGGCATGGGCGGAGGCATGTACTCGAATGCCGCCGACCCCAGCGCCTCATACTGGAACCCGGCGAACCTATCCCTCATCGGCGAGGGTCAGGTGGAACTGGACTTCCGAAATCTTCCCACGTCGGTGACGAGCCTCTCAGGCAGGCTGGACGACCCCGAGGAGAGCGGATCCGGCTCGTTCGGGTCGTACTCGATCACGTTCGGTGGATTCGCCCTTCCAATCGGCACCCGAGGAACGCTTGGCGTTAGCTACGCGAAGGGCGGCTTCTTCAACGAGCGCCGCGTCGGCACGCGACTCGAAGGCGATGGGATCTTCGTAGACATTGACGACGTGCTGCGCGTGACGAACGAGTTCTTCACGGTCGCTTGGGGGCTGCCCACACGAGGCCAAACCAACATCGGTGTTGGGGTGGTCGTCGCGAGGCAGCACATCATGAGCGACACATTCCGAAGGATTGACGATGGGCAAGAGACGACAATCATTGACGACCCGGCCGTGACTGATGAAGGGATCGGCGTAGGAGGCATCGTCGGTGTCCAGATCACCCCACCCGGTAACCCGAACGTGTCGATCGGTATCTCCTATCGCACCCCGATCCAGGTGGACATGGACAAACTTGGCGCGATCTCCGACGAGATACCCGGCCGACTGCAAGCGGGAATCGTCTGGAGAAGGGACGGCCTGCGCGGCGGTAGGGACTACCTCATCGGAGGTGTAGACGGCGCATGGTACTTCGAGGCAAACAGCGGCAAGCCCGGCGGGCTGAAACGGGACGGCCACGCCGCAGCCGGCGTCGGCATCGAGTACAACTGGGCGCACGGGTTCGGTTATCTCCCCGTTCGCATCGGCTTTCGCGTCGTCCAGGATGCAGGCGAAGGGTTCAGCAGCCGTAGCGCCTTCACCTTCGGAGTCGGTTACCGCCCGTCTGAGGCGGACTACTGGCTTGACCTCAACATCGCTGCCGTGAGCGGACAATCCAGCCCGGATGTGTCCGTCAGTATGACTTCGCGAATCGGACGCAAGTAAACGCCACATGAAACGAATGAGATTCATCTTGGTTCTGCTTCTCGCATGCGCGGCGGTCGCTGCCTCCGCACAAGCTTGGAAGGACGCCTATGAACGGGGCCTGAGGCTCGCAAAGCAGGGGAACTGGGCGGACGCGCAGAAGGCGTTCGAGGAGGCCATAGCCGACCGACCTGAAGACACACAGGACGCCTCAACTGTCGGCGCTGCCGTAACAACCAGGACCGTCTGGAGGAACGGCGCACCGTATTCGCCCAACTTCGCCGTAGCCTACTGCTCCTTCAAGATGGCAGCAGGTGCCGAGACCGAAGAGGCGCGGAAGGCGCACCTGGCCGCAGCGGTCGAAGGTTTCGAAAAGCTCGTTAACGGCGGCAAGGCGAGCGTGGAGGCGATGGTCCTGCTCGCTTCCGCCTATGCGGCAACCGGCAACATGGAGCAGGCTTCCCGTGTCCAGCGCGCCCTCGCCGAACTGGACTTGAGCAAGGCGTTCAAAGTGGACACAGAGATGCTCGACCCCGGCGATCTCGGTGTCATCTCCGGACCCGCTGGGCCGGGAACGCAGCCCAGCGGCTCTGATCCGCTCCTGCTTCCAAGCCGGTTTGGGCTAGTGCCGGTCCTCGATTTCAAGTATGCCCTCCTCATCGGCAACGCGGAAGGCGACGGCGGCCAGGAGTTCGCGCAGAACGACGTGGACGCGCTCCGAGAGGCGCTCATCAAGCACGCGGGCTACGCCGAAGCGAACATCGTGGTGCTGAAGAACGCAGATGTCGCCACCATCCGACGGGAGGCGGAGGCGCTCGCGGAGAGGATGCCCGAGTCCGGAACCCTGTTCCTCTACTTCAGCGGTGCAGGATTCTATGACGAGAGCCAGAGGAAGGACTTCCTCAAGGGTGTTGACTCCCAAGCGGGGCGAGTTGAGACGATGCTGAGCAAGGTGGACCTGTATCGGGTGTTCATGACGAAGGGAGCCACCATCTTCGCGTTCTTCCAGGTTGACCGTCCCATGTCGCTCGCCGGTGGCTATTTCGGCAGGGAAGTTCCCTCGCTCGGAAGAATCGCTCAGTGCCACGGAACCATGCCCGGGGAGAACGTGCACGGCCTCTTCATCGAGGGAAAACCGTACGGCGTCTACACGAGATCCATG
>JBFMFD010000058.1:0-14871 GCA_040752255.1 Armatimonadota bacterium | reverse complement strand
GGGCGGCTATGCGTCAGCGGCTGCTCACTTGGTACCGCCGCCACCGCAGGGACCTCCCCTGGCGCGGAAGAGACGCATGGGGCGTGTGGGTGAGCGAAGTCATGCTGCAACAGACGCGCGCGGCGTGCGTTGAACGATACTACGAGCGCTTCCTGAAGCGCTTCCCAACGCCACGAGCGCTCGCAGAGGCTTCCGAGGACGAGGCGATGGCGCAGTGGGAGGGCCTCGGATACTACCGTCGGCTCGAGCGCCTGAGAGATGCGGCAGCCCGCGTGGCGCAAGAGGGCATGCCGGCCCGCTACGATGAGTTGCGCGGCCTGCCGGGCTTCGGCGACTACACCGCGGCGGCCGTCGCGAGCATCGCGTTCGGCGAGCGGGTTCCCGCCGTAGACGGCAACGTTGCGCGGGTGGTTGCAAGGCTGGCGTGCATCGAAGTGGGTGGCTCCGCGCTCACCCGCCAAGCGCGCGACCTCTCGAAGAAGTGGATGGGCGCGCGAGCCGACCCCGGCGAGTGGAACCAAGCGATGATGGAGTTGGGCGCGACCGTCTGCCTCCCGCGCTCTCCCCGGTGCGAGGCCTGCCCGGTAGAACCGCTCTGCCTGGCGCGGTCACGAGGCCGTCAGGCGGACATCCCACTCCGCGAGCGACAGGAGATGGTGGAGCGTGTGCACGCGGTCGTCTGCGCAATTCAGGACGGCAGGGCTGCCATACGTCGCATCACCGAAGGTCATTGGTGGCGGGGCATGTACGAGTTTCCTCGCATCGAAGTGCCGGAAGGCGAAGACGCTCTGCCCGCTCTATCGAGCGAAGGCTGGACGAACCTTCGAGCGCTTTGCGAGGTTCGGCACACGGTTACTCGCCATCGGATCACTCTCAAGGCGTTCGTGACCGACTCGCTGCGCCAACACGGGGACCTGTTTCTCGCTACTCCGGGGGAGATCGAGCGGCTCCCGATGCCCGCGCCGCAGCGGCGGGTGGCGCGGGCGCTCGTCGAGCGGTGCTTCGGGTGACCCCGGCCGCTCTGAATGCCGACAATCCGCACTGGAGCAATGGCATTCGGCGGAGGGATATCGTTCGGGGGCATCAGTTCGGGGATTGACACCGAGTCAATCATCGCCCGAATCCTTCAACTGGAGCGGCAGCCGATTCAGCGGCTACTCATCCAGAAGGGCCAACTCACGAACCGGCAGACGGCAGTTGACCAATACAAGTCTCTGGTCGGCAATGTTCGCACGGCTGCCCAGACGCTCAACACAGCGAGCACGTTTCAGTTGGTCCAAGCGGCGAGTAGCGACAGCGCCGTAGCAACCATCACGGCGGGAACGGGTGCCCTGCCTGGAATCTACGACCTCGCCGTTTCGCGCCTCGCACAGACGCACAAGTTGGCATCCGCCGCACAGACCGATGCGACTACCGCCCTCAACTTGTCCGGGACCTTCCTCGTCAACGGCAAGGCGGTAACGGTGCAGACGAACGACTCCCTCAGCGCAGTCGCCACCAAGATCAATGAAGCGGGCGCAGGCGTTACCGCCTCGATCATCAACGGCGGAAGCGGCAACACGTTCCTGACGATTACCGCAAACTCGAGCGGCGCGGACAACAAGGTCGCGCTGAGTGATGTCGCCTCGGGCACGGTGATGAGTTCGCTCGGCTTCCTCTCCGGCGCGGCGTCCATCCGCAAGGCGATTACCAACGGGGCGGAAAGCATCGCGTTTACCGACAGCGTCTCCACCATCGGCTCCTTGCTCAACGTCACGGTGCCGCCGAGCACGATTCAAATCAACGGCACAAACGTGTCGGTGGACTTTGCGAACGACTCGCTGGCCGACCTGGCGAGCCGCATCACCGCGAACGTTCCCAACGTAACCGCAACTGTCGTTTCCGCCGAACAGAACGGCGAGACAGTCTACAAACTACAGATCGTCGGTGACTCCGCAACGCCGACGTTCACGGATGAGAATCGCGTTCTGGAGAACATCGGCATCCTTCAAACGGCGTTCGGCAATGAGCTTCTTGCGGCGCAGGATGCCCAGTTCACCCTTGACGGCGTTTCCCTCACCAGCGCCAGCAACACGGTAACCAACATCATCTCCGGCGCGACGATTACGCTGCTCAAAGCCGACGCGGTAACGCCTCCGAAGACCACGCTCTCCCTCACGCGAGACAATGAGGCGATTCGCAACAAGGTTCAGGAACTCGCCGACGCCTACAACGCCGTGGTGGACTTCCTCAAGAGCGCAGCCAGCTTCGACTCCGAAACGCTCGAATCAGGGCCGCTGTTCGGCAACTCGACCGTCTCGCTGATTCAAGAGCAGATGGCGCGCGCCTTGCTGCAATCGCCCGACGGCGTCACGGGGCCGTACCGGAACCTGCTCGCCATCGGCGTCAACTTCGACTCCAGCGGGAAGATGACGCTCGACACCGCCAAGTTCGATGAGGCGCTCGCAACGAACCTCCAGAACGTAACCGACCTCTTCGTCGAGGCCGGGCGCATTGACGACCCTGACATTCAGTTCATCTCCGCGACGAGCAAGACGAAGCCGAGCGGTCTCGTCGGCTACACGGTCAACATCACACAACTCGCCACGCAGGGCACGATGACTGCGGGTGTGGCATTCACCGGCACAAGCTCCCAAGAGGAAACGCTCACCTTCGGCGGCACGCTCTTCGGAAATACCGCGTACAACCTTACCGTTCCCGCAGGCACCACGATTGACACGCTCATCGCCCTCATCAACCAGGACGCCAAACTGAAGGATCACGTCGTCGCGAGCAAAACGGCGTCGAACGAGTTGGTCCTCACGTCGAAGAAGTACGGCTCGCCGGGCAACTTCACCGTGCAGAGCAACCTTCCGGCGGCGAGCGACAACAGCGGAATCGGCGACTCGCTGATCAGCGTTACTGGCCTCGATGTTGCCGGAACCATCAACGGGGAAACAGCCACCGGCACCGGCCAGATCCTGAAAGGCGACGCGGGCAACGCGAACACCGACGGCTTGAGCATCCTCGTCAAGGGCGGCTCCACCGGCGACCGCGGTCAACTCATCTTCACGAAAGGCGCGGCTTCCGTTGTGGAGGAAGCGCTCGACGTCGCGCTCGACTTCGTAAACGGCTTCCTCACGTCCGAGACCAACGCTATCCAAGCCCAGATTGACGACATCAATGACCGTGTCGCGAGAATCGAGGAGAACCTCGTGCGGCGCGAGGAGTTCCTCCGCAGGCAGTTCAACGCTATGGAAGAGGCTATGGCCGCGCTGCAGGCGCAGAGCGCGCAACTCGCCTCCATCATGGCGAACATCTCCGTGCAAGGTGGGCGTTAAGTGCGGAGCAGCACCTTCTCGCTCAAGAACAGACGAACCGATAACCAAACCCCGGCCGCGGCCAAGGCTCCGCTGAACGCCAGCGTCACCAGGAAGCGGTACACGTCAACGTTGTTCATGAGCGCCTCGCGCAAGACGGTCGCGCTGTTCAGCACGGGAATGAACGGCAACCACGGCGATGTAGTGAACTCAGTGTAGCCGATGAACTGGCTGGCGATCGCCGGAACCAACACCACAAAGCTGAGCCACGACAGATAGCCGTTCACCTCGCGCATGTTCCTGCCGAACGTTGACACGGCGAGCAACATGCCGGAGAAGAACAGCACGAGCGGTATCAGAGTCGCGACGATCGCAATCGCAGAAAGCGGCGACAGCGCAAGCCCCTCGCCAAACATCGGCTCCAGAGCGGGAACGCGGACCACCGCAAGCACCACCACTCCAAGAAGAGCCGACAGGCAGCTCGCCAACGAAACGCTCGCCAGCGCCAGGAACTTCCCGACCGCGACCGAAGAGCGACTGACCGGGGTAACAAGCAGCGTCTCGAGCGACCCACGCTCCTTCTCCCCGGCAACCAGGTCGGCGACGATCGAGAACCCGCCGTAGAACGCCCACAACACGATGAGGTAGGGAAGGAACGACACGAGCCACGCTCCGGCGAACGCCTTCCCGGTCTCCGCTTGTTGCTCCTTCATAACGAACGGGGTGAACGCCTCTGGGTCAAGCCCGCGCGACACCATCCGCGCCCGCTGCTCCAACTCGGTGTGCTTCTGCACCACTGCGCGCACCATTGTTAGCGCGACACGGCTGACCGTCTCGTTCGGATCGAACAGCGCGGTGAACTCCGGCGCCTCGTGGTTCGCAAAGCGCTCCCCGAAGTTATCGGGAAACACCAGCACCACCCGGCCTTCCTTCTTTCGGAGCGCTTCGGCAGGGTCCGCGCCATCGGGCAGGGCCTTCACCTTAAACAGTCCGCTCGCACGCATCGGCTCGAGCAGAGGGGCGCCCGCAACCTCGTTGACGACCAAGACCGTGTGCGCCTGAGGCTTCTCAAGGGCCTCGTTTACCGTCGCAAAGCCCAGAATCAGCAGCAACTCCAGGATGAAAGGCCCCAGCAGCGCGGTGGCGAGCACGCGGCGGTCACGAGAGAACTCCTTGAGTTCCTTGATGAAGATAGTGCGCCACGCGCTCACGCCGCCACCTCCTGAATGAGGGCGAGGAACACCTCTTCGAGGACGGTCCGTCCCGTGCGGGCGCGAAGGTCCTCCATTGTGCCGATGGCGGCGATCTTGCCGCTGTGGATGACCGCGATGCGATCGCAAAGCCGCTCCGCCTCGCTCATCACATGCGTGCTGAACACGACCGTTTTGCCCGCGTCACGCTGGCCCTCGATGAACTCCATGATCGTCTGACCGGCGAGCACGTCGAGGCCGGCGGTCGGTTCGTCGAAGAACATCACCGGTGGGTCGTGCAGCACGGTTCGCGCCAGCGAGACGCGCTGCCGCTGACCGGTGGACAGTTTGTCGCACAGCCGATCTGCGAACGGCGCAATCTCCAGCAACTCGATCACCTCGTTCGTCCGTCGGTCGAGTTCCCGCCCACCGATGCCGTAGAGGCTCCCGATGTACCGAATCATCTCGCGAGCGGTCAGCCGCGCGTACAGCGCAGTCGTCGTCGAAAGGAACCCGATGCTGCGACGCACCGCTTCCGGCTCGCGCACGATGTCGCGCCCGCCGACGGAAGCGCTGCCGGACGTGGGGGTGATGACGGTGCTCAGCATGCGCAGCAGGGTGGTCTTGCCTGCGCCGTTCACACCCAAGAGCCCGAACACCTGGCCTGGCTCACATTCAAAGGAAACGCCGTCCACAGCCCGAATCGCCCCCCGCTTCGCGTCGGGAAAGTGCTTGGAGAGGTTCTCAACTCGAATCACGGCCCAACATCGTACCGCCAATCCCACCGGTAGGTTGCGCCCGACGCCCGGCGCGGCGGCATAACAAAGGACAGAGGGACGCCAAAAGAGATGGCGCGCTCGAGAGGACTCGAACCTCCGACCTACAGGTCCGCAACCTGTTGCTCTATCCACTGAGCTACGAGCGCGCTAGGGCCCGTAGTATACCTTGCGCGCACCTACGCGGCGCGAAGCAGGGCTACTCGAAAACGCTCGCAAGGTATGTCGATTCCAATTCCTCTATGGTTCGCGGTATCCTTTGAGCTGAGGCAAAGATTGCGTCAACCGGCTCACCTCTGACGGCAGCGAGCAATGCGGTGCGGAAAAACTGCGGTCCCTCCGTCTCCCAGATGTAGTGCCCGAGTGCATGGACCTGACCGTAGTACATTCGTGCGAGCGAGAGCATCTCCTCTGGTGGCTCAAGAAGCGTCAGCCCCTTGAGTTCCTTGCCCAGAGATGCGGCAAGCCTCTGGGCAGCCTCTCCCGAGTACGGATGGTCCATCTCCAGCAACCGGCGAAGAGGGATGAGGTCGCCCGGATTCTCTCGCAAGTACTCAAGTCTCTGCGCGCCCTCCTCGGGTTTCTCGGCGAGAATCGCCACCGCCTCTTCCAGCCAGTCGGGAGCGAGGGCATGTCCGTATGTGTCAAGCCGCCGCCCCTGCACGTTTACTCCAGCGTAGTGGATCAGCAGTTCGGCCATGGACATGACCAGTTTGTGAGTGGCCTCGTGCGCAAGAACCGAAAACTCACCCGGTATGGGCGAGACGGACTGAGACTGGATCAATCTCCGGCTCTTGAACAACAGAATAGAAGGGTGGTTTGCGTACGCCAGCAAAGGCGACTGACTCATCGCTTCTTCCGTGTCGTAAACGAACACTCGAAGCACAGGCGCAACGCCGAACATCTCCACGAACCTCGCATACGCCTGCTCCAGTTGCTGAACAGTGAACACTCGCTCCGCCTCGTCGGGCACGACCTCAATCGTATATGGCTTCGGCGGTTGCGCCGAGCGTCTTTCGCTCTTGTGATCCCCATCGCTCGTACAGGAAACAAAAAGCAACATGGCCACTCCTTCGGGCTTGTCGCCCAGCCAGGTCAGAGATTATACCTGCAACCGTGGCTGGCCGGCCTCTACTGCAGCCCCAGTCGCACGAGGTCCTTCAGCGTGATTAGCCCGACCACGCGCTCGCCCTCCACAACCGGCATCTCGCCGATCTTGCGCGGGAAGTTCTCGAAGATCTCCAGGGCCTCGACAGCGAGGATGTCGGGCGCGATGTGGTGGGGGCTTGGGTTCATCATATCTTCAGCGGTCATCTGCAGGGCAGCCGCTCCCTCGCGCACCAGGCAGCGGCGCAGGTCGCCGTCTGTAATCAGCCCAAGCAGGCGCCTATCGCCGTCCACTACGCACGCCGCTCCGGCTCCAGCCTTCGTAATGGCGCGGCTGATCTCAAGGAACGCCTCATCCAGTTGCACGAAGGGCACGTCCTCTCCCGTCCGCATCGCGTCTCTCACTTTCAGCAGCAGCCGTCTACCCAACGAACCGCTCGGGTGATAGCGCGCGTAGTCGGTCTGCGAGAAGTCGCGCGCCTTCATCACCGCTAGAGCCAGTGCGTCGCTGACTGCGAGCATAACCGTCGTGCTCGTAGTGGGTGCAAGGTTGTGCGGGCAGGCTTCGCGCTCGATTGCGACATCCAGAACGAGGTCGCTGGCGCGCGCGGCGCTGCTGTCCGCCCTCCCGGTGATGAGAATCGTCCGCGCGCCGATCTCGCGGAGGCTGGGATACAAGCGCAGAATCTCCTCGGTCTCGCCGCTGTTGCTGAAGAGAATCACAATGTCCTTCTCGGTGACCATCCCCAGGTCTCCGTGCAGCGCTTCTGCGGGATGAAGGAACAGGCTCGGCGTCCCGGTGCTGGAGAGGGTACTGCTGAACTTCTTCGCGATGTCGCCCGCCTTTCCGATGCCGCAAGGGATGACCCTGCCTTCACAGCGAAGCATCCACTCGGCAGCCTTTACAAACGGCTCGCCGACGCGCTCGGCGATGTCGAGGATTGCGCGCGCCTCTTGCTCAAGGGTCTCTTTGATGGTCTCCAGCATCCCTAAGAGCCGAGCATACCGCGAGGTAACATCGCCACATGCCTTCCCCGGACGTTCTTCGCGCACAGGAGTGGATTGACGCGCACAGCGACTGGCTCGTCGAACAGACCCGCGAGCTTCTGCGGATTCCGAGCGTTGAGGGTGAACCGGCGCCCGGCGCGCCGTTCGGCCTCGAGGTGCGTCGCGCGCTCGATTTCATGCTGGCGCTCGCTGACGGGCACGGCATGCGCACTAAGGATGTAGAGGGCTACGCCGGCCACGCGGAGTTCGGCGAGGGCGAGCCGATGGTGATGTCGCTCGGGCACCTTGACGTCGTGCCGGTCGGCGACGGCTGGAAGCACCCGCCCTTCGCGGCGGAGATAGACGGCGGATACATCTATGCGCGTGGAGCGGCGGACGACAAAGGCCCGACGATGGCTTCCTTTGCTGCGGCGCTGGCGCTGAAAGAGGCGGGCGCCCACCTGCCGGCGCGCGTGCGCCTAGTGTTCGGCTGCAACGAAGAGAGCGGCTTCAAGTGCGTGAAGCGCTATTTCCAAACCGAGGAAGCGCCCACCCTCGGCATCGCGCCAGACTCCGATTGGCCGTGCATTCACGCGGAGAAGGGAATCGCCAACCTTCACATCGAAGCGCCGCTGCCGCAAGGAGGGCTGACCGTGAGCAGCGTTCAGGGTGGTTCCCGCCCGAACATCGTAATTGACAAGTGCGAGGTCGTCGCCGAGGTCGAGTCCGCGCTTCAGGCTGTCGCTCGGGAGCGGCTCAGCGGGTATTGGGACAAGAACGTGCAGGCAGCGATGGACGACGCGGGAAGCATCGCCATCGTCGCGCTCGGGAAAGCTGCCCACGGTGCGATGCCGTTCGCCGGCGACAGCGCGTACGTCCGAGCGTGGAGGGCGCTACTCGACCTCGCGCCCGCCGAGGAGGCGGAGCAGTTCCAGTGGTTTCTTATGCTCGGTCACCCATCCGGAGTGGGCCTCGGAATCGACGCCAGGGACGACGTCACCGAAGACCTGACTGCGAACATCGGCGTCGTGCACAGCGACGCGGGCGTCCTTCATGCCACGGTCAACGTGCGTTACCCGGTCAAGTGGAGCGGAGGGGAACTGAAAGAGCGCTGCGAGCGGTTCCTCGAGGCGAAGCGCCCCGGATGGCGGCTGGCGAGCATGGACGACAGCCCGGGACTTTACTTCCCGTTGGATCGCGAGCCTGTGCTCTCGGTCGTGGAGGCGTACCGTGAGGAGACGGGTGACATGCGGGAGCCCGGCGTCATGGGAGGCGGAACGTATGCGCGCGCCGTGCCGCGAACGGTTAGCGTCGGCGCGGGATGGGAGGGCGACGGCCCAGCGCACGAGAACGACGAGCGGGTCAAGGTCGAGCACCTCGTGAAGATGGCGCGCATCTACGCGAACATGCTCTACCGCCTCGCGCACGCCGCGGCAGGGGCTGGGTAGCCCTGCAACGCCTCACCCCCGCCGGGAACAGGCGCTAGCGCCTTCTTCGCCGCGCGAGCAGACCCAGCCCAGCCGCGAGGGCGAGCAGCGACGCCGGCTCCGGAACGATGTTCACCGACTTGGCGAACAGCATCGTCACGGTCTGCTGCGAGTCAATCGTCCAAGTTCGCTGGAACGCGCCGGTGAAGTCGCCTGGGCCGAACGGCGAGCCGGAGTTGTTCAGGTTGTCCGCATCCGTGTCCGTGAGCAAGCCACGCACGGTCGCAAACGGGCCGATTTGCCAAGCGGGAGGATCGCCGAAGGAGATGAAGTCGATGTTCGTATCCCCTTCCCAAGCGTGGATGGTGCGCGCGGGATTGAACTCCGCCCGGTCCGAACCAGCGGTGCCGTTGATGTCCGCGTCGAAGTAGTGGAAGAAGTTGAGCGTCAGCGTCTTGTCCGTCATGTTCTTGACATCTACGCGCACCTCGACGCTGCCGGAGTTCGCGTTGTCGCCAAAGATCGAGTAAAGCAACTCGATGCGAAGGGCATCTTGGATTCCCCCGGCGGGCTCAAGGTAGCGGAGCAGCGCCTGGTCGGCCCCGATGCTCGCTAAGGTCTGATTGCTCAGCGCGTACTCGCGCGAGTCGAAGTTCGTGCGGTACCAGAACCAGTTTTGGAACATGTGGTCTTGGTTTCCTGTGGCGGGCGCCATCAGGTTCGCCGAGCCGTTACCCGCGCCGGTTCTGGACAGGCGCAAGCCGCCCTGATTGAACGACCAGCCGTTGTGGGTGATGGTGAAGGAGTCTTGCTGCGCGCTCGCAGCCGCGGCGAGAAGCAAGACACTGCCGATAGAAAGTGCTCTCCTCATGGAACCATCGTACCTGCGGATTTGCTGTGACGACGGGCTCTCGCGAAAGTCCGGCAATTCTCACAGGTATCGACCCCGAGAGGCGGCTGTTCGCCGTCGGGGTACAACGTGCGCCCACGTGCTCTCCGAACTGAGGGAACTGTACCGGTACCGCGAGCTGCTCTGGACGTTCGTCGTCCGGGAGCTTCGCATTCGCTACAAGAACTCCGTCCTTGGGTTTTTCTGGAGCATCTTGAACCCGCTGGTAACCGTGCTGGTGATGACGGTGGTGTTCAAGTACGTGCTGGGCGTGCGGGTGCCGAACTACAGCGCCTACCTGCTCGCGGCGTATCTGCCGTTCATGTTCTTCCAGTTGGCGCTCCTCGATTCGGCTCAGTCCATCCTCTCGCAACTGCCGCTGCTGAAGAAGATCTACTTCCCCCGCGAGATTCTGCCGATTGGAAGCGTGATTGCGAACTTCCTCCACTTCATTCTCGCGATGGGTGTGTTCTTCGTCTATCTGCTCTTCGTTTGGCGGCTGAACCCCGGCGAGAACCCTTTCCGAGCGACGGTTGTCGCGTTGCCGCTTCTCATTGCGTCTCAGTTTTGCCTCACGCTTGGCCTGGCGCTGTTCATCTCGGCGTTGAACACGTTCTACGAGGACGTGAAGTACCTCGTCAGCGTGGGCCTGTACCTGCTGTTCTTCCTTTGTCCGATTCTGTACTTTGTCGAGCAGGTTTACGCAGCGATTCACTCGCCCGACATGCCGCAGGCGTGGCAAGGCCCGCTGTTCACCGCCTACCATCTGAATCCAATAGCGATGCTGCTCATCGGCTACCGCAAGCTGATGCTCGATCCGCAGCCGATTACGGTAACGCGCACCGGCGACGTTATCGAGACTCACAACCTGCCGCTCGATTGGGGAATGTTGGGCGTCGCGGGGGCGGTGTCGGTGCTTGTGCTTCTCTTCGGCTACGCCTACTTCAACTCCGTCAAATGGAAGTTCGTGGAGAGACCATGAGCAAGCCCGCGATTCTGGTCGAGGACCTCGTCAAGGAGTTCGATGTGACGCACAGCGGCTATGCGTCGCTCAAGGGCAAGCTGCTGTGGTGGAAGAGCAAGCGCCGGGAACGACTGCGCGCGGTCGCCGGCATCTCCTTCTCGGTCCAACATGGTGAGTGCGTCGGCGTTGTCGGCAAGAACGGGGCGGGGAAGAGTACGCTGCTCGGCCTGCTCGCGAGGGTCTACAAGCCGACTTCCGGCCGCATGGAGTTGAACGGGCGCGTCGCGCCGCTGTTGGAACTCGGCGCGGGTTTCCATCCCGACCTCACGGGCATCGAGAACGTATTCTTCAACGGCGTCATCCTCGGGCTGACGCGCAGGCAGGTTGCGGAGCGCCTCGAGCAGATCGTCGAGTTCAGCGAGATCGGCGACTATGTGGACGCGCCCGTGCGAACCTACTCCAGCGGCATGCTGCTGCGCCTCGGCTTCAGCGTGGCGGTGCACGTGGATGCCTCGATCCTGCTGGTTGACGAGGCGCTGGCGGTGGGGGACATCGAGTTTCAGCGAAAGTGCGTGCGGCGCATCGCTGAGTTTCAACAGCGCGGAGGCGCTATCCTGTTCGTCTCACACGACATGGAGGCGGTTCGCCGCGCCGCCAGCCGCGTCATCTGGATGCGGGCGGGGGCAGTAGAGATGGACGGAGGCACCGAGGAGGTGCTCCGCGCCTATGTGCAGTCGGGCGAGCATCCGGTCGACGACTAAGGTCCGCCGCAGCCCGTAGGCGGTGGCGGTGGCGGGCTTTGCTGCGACTGTACAAACAGCCCAATGGGATCTTGCAGGTTGCTGGTCTGTCCGTTCTGCAGAGGCTGGTCGAGGACCATCAGTGCGTGGCAGTTCTGAACCGACCAACTGTATGTGTTGCCCCGATAATTCCACTCGCCTGGGTAGTAGCCCTGCGCTTTGATCGGAACGTTGATCTTCGTCGCTGTGTCGGGCACCAAGCCGGTGAAGCGCCCGTTCGACATCACGGTCGCCCGCCCGACCTCCTCGTTCGCATCGTTGAAAAACGCCACAACCGTCCCGGCAGTGGACCCGCCCGAGCCGAGGACGCTGCCGCTTAACCGCGGCAAACCCGCGGGACGCACGGCGATCTGCAGGGGCCGAGGCGTCGGGCTGCCACGCCACACCACGTCAACGAACGCGCTGCCCTCCGTGCCGGGGGTGAAGACCCCGCTGCTGGGGTCGAGCTGCCCCACGTCACCTTGAACCTCTTCCAACTCCCACCGCGTTGGGTTGAGCTTGATACGCTGGCCGGTGCCCTGCACGTAGCCTGCCAACTCAAAGGTAACGGTGCCGCTTGTCGTCCCGCCCTCTATGTTCAGGGGGTCTTGCCCGGGCGACTCCACTCGGACCAGGAAGAAGGTTACGTTGCCACCCCCTCCACCGGAGCCCGAGCCTCCGCCGCCGCACCCAAGAAAGGCGCCCGCAGCCAGGAGCCCGGCGCAAAACAGCAGAATCGTTCTCTTCCTCATACCGCTCACGGATTATAGACGCGCGAGCGGAGTCGGAATTACTCACCCCTCAGGCGCAACCCGGCAAGCCTAGCAGCCCCTTAGGCGTCTACACCCTCGGCGATGTCCTCCCGGTGCTCCAGGCGGAACTCCTCGACCAGGCGGAGCAACTCGACCAGTCGCCCGTCCCGCAGGCTGTAGCGCCGTGCAGCGCCCGCCTCTTCCCGCAGAAGCGCGCCCGACCGCATGAGGACCGCGAGGTGCTGGGACACGTTGCTTTGCGCCGCGCCGACCTCCTTCGCTATCTCGCCGACGCTCATCGGGCCGTTTCTGGCGAGCAGCCGCACGATTCGGAGTCGCCGCCGGTGCCCGAGGGCAGCCAACAACGCTGCGGCAAAGCGATTCGCCGTGTCCGACGCAAGGAGCGTAGACGCGCTGTCCACGACGTTGAACCTCTCGCCGCCAAGGGTCTCGGCCTGCAGGGGGTCGTCGTTTACCGGCATGGCAGGGTTCTCATCACTCTATAAGACGGTTTGAATGGCTCAAAACTGAGTGCGACCGACGAGCGGCAGGAACTCCCTCGGGAAGCGCTGCTTCCAGATTTGGTAATAAAGGAGTTCATCTTTGGTTCTGAGGACCGGCTCGCCGTTGGTGTCACGCCCCTTGTGCCGCGACAGGTCCTCGTCGGTGAAGACTGAGTCGGCGTACTCAGCGAGAGCGGACTGGATTCCCACGCAGTGGACGTCTTCGCTGTCGGGCCGGTCTACGATCCACGCGGGCAGCATGGTGCTGAACGCTCGGCGGAGCGCCCACTTCGCGCGCCCATCTTCGCTCACCTTGAAGTTCGCCGGCAGCTTGGACACGGCGTGGACGAGTCTGCGGTCGGTGAAAGGCGCGCGGGACTGCAGCCCCCACGCCTCAGTGATGCGATTCCAGCGGAGAAGGTGCGTCCGGTGCAGGCCTTCGGTGATGCGCCTGATCTCAGCGGTGAGCTTCTCCGCATACATCGGGCGCAAGTAGGGGTAGCCGCCGAACAGTTCGTTCGCCGCATCGCTTCCGACGATGATCTTGATCTCTTCGGCAGCGGCGCGAAGGGCGAAGTAATCCGCCACAGCGTGCCGAACGACAGGGCCGTCGAACGACTCGAGAAGCCAGATGATCTCCTGCAGGTGGTTCAAGATGTCTTCAACCGACACCTCGACGTGCGTGTGCTTCACTCCGAGCCATTCGGCGACCTTCTTCGCGGTGTGTCCGTCCTGCGAGCCCTCAAGTCCTGCGGAATACGTGCGAATCTTGCGGTTCTTCTGGTAGGCGAGCGCGGCGATGATGCTCGACTCGACGCTCCCGTTCAACAGAATGCCCACATCGTTGCCCGCCGTGTGCTTCTTCACCGCGTCCGTAACGAGCACGCGGACGATCTCGATGGCGTCGCTCGGGTTGATCGGCTTCGCGGGGCCTTCGAGCCGGAAGTACCGCCGCAAGCCGACTTCGGAGTGGAAGTAGCAACCCGCAGGGAACTCGGAAAGCGACTGTGCCGAGTCGCCGAACGCCTTGAGTTCGGACGCGAACAGCCAGCCGCCGTTCACTTGCGCGAAGTAGAGCGGGTGGGTGCCGAGCGGGTCGCGGGCGGCGTAAAACGCGTCACCGTCACGAATGAACAGCGAGAACATGCCGTCGAGGTAATGAACCACCTTACGCTCCTTGCTGCCGTAGAGGCCGAGCACGGTGGCTGCTTCGCTGGTCGCGCGCGGCTTCGGCTTTAGGCTCTCGCGAATGCGTTGGGCGTTGAAAATGTGGCCGTCAAGCAGAATCGCCTGCGTGTTTCGCTTGGCGGATACAGGCTGGGGCACGACGCCGTTGCGATGCCCATATCCAGCGAGCACCACATCACCCTGTTCGAGGAGCGCGCCGGACGGCGGCTCGGATTCAGTCAGCCCGGAGATTCGCTCTCGAAGAGCCTCCTCCGACGCGACTTTCACGGCGCAAAGAATACTCATGGTTTGTCGTAACCTCCACCGGCTTGCTCCCGCTAGGACTCCGCCTCGCCGCCTTCGTCGGCTTCGGCTGTCGCGCCGATCAACTCGGGCTCGGCGCCCTCTTCCCCTTCCGCTGCTCCCTCCTCCGCCTCGACCACCACGGTCGGCGGGATGAGTGAGCACACGACGGAATCGGGATGCGCAGGCTCGCAGCCCGGTGGCAGCACAACGTCGCGCGCGGCAACCGTGTCGCCTACTTGAAGGTCGGAGATGTCTAATCCGACTGCGTCCGGCAGGTCAGTCACCTTGGCTCGTACGGCGATCGACTCCCCGGAGCGGACCAGCTGGCCCGACTTCGTGGAGACCGCCTCAGGCTCTCCCTGAAAGATTAGAGGGACGTTCGCGACGACCTCCTCCCGCGCCTTTACCTCGGTGAACGAGGCGTGGAGCAGTTTTCGCGACGTCGGATGCCACTGAAGTTCCTTCAGTTGCGCGAGGTGACCGCCGCCCTTGTTGTCAACCAGCCGCAGAATGCCGCCAACACCCGTCTTGTGAACGGCGGCGGCGAAGTGCTTCTCGGGCAGGGCGATGGGCGCCGGCGGCTCGTTACCCCTGGAAATAACACCAGGAATCCAGCCGCTTCCGCGGCTCTCCTTCATTTGGGAGTCGGGGATCCCCGGCTCTCTCGGTACAAACTCGACTTCTTCGTAGTGCATAGCGTTGCTCCGTGCGTTCGGCGGCGCTCG